>JAFGGE010000188.1 GCA_016930745.1 Sedimentisphaerales bacterium | reverse complement strand
CGCGGCTTGCCTCGGCAAAACCGCTCGGGGCCCCAGAGGCCCAAATTTCCCCCCCGCGCCCCAAATTTGAGCCTCTGCCCAATCGGTTTTGCCGAGTGGAACGGGCCGGCATTATACGGAACTCCCAATGCAGGCCCGGCCCAGCCATCTTAAATGCTTTCAAAAGAATGACTTCCGGTGCAGATGGAACCGGAGTCGCCCACAAATCTTTTCCATGAGGCACAATTTTATCCCCAGGCTATTTTGGGCTGACTTGAAGGATGTGTGCCGTAGCGCAGGTGGATATAAAGGATTGCCCAGGCCACCCCGACCAGATCGGAGCACAGGTCCAGGGCGGTGTTCAGGTAGCCGCCGACGCCGGACTCGGGCGTGACCACCGTGATGACAAACTCGACGATCTCATTGAACGCCCCGACACCGAGCCCGGCCATGCCCACGACGATCGACAGCGAGATGAGATTGTGGCGAGCCTGTTCCCGCAGAGAAGGCCGCAGCAGACAATACATCACCAGCGTCGCCGAGCCAAAACCCCAGATGTGAACCAATTGGTCGTATCGCAGAACAGGATAGGCAGTGGACAGGGGAATAAGGATGGCGTCATAGAGCCGGCCGTCGCCGACGGGCACCGCACCGCCGGCCAGGTGCATCGCCGACCAGATCGTCAGGCTGATCAGGGCGGCAGGCGTGTATTCGATCCGGCGCAGGCTGATTGCGATCAAACACAGGAAGAACAGGATCACCGCGACATAAATGATGAATTCGTAATTGAGCCGCACGGCATACATCGCCCCGAAACCGAGCAGCATCGCCACATTGATCGCTCCAAGCACCCAATGGAATGGCTTCATTTTTCACTCTCTTCATCAGAAGGCTGGGAAGGGATAGATTGCCCTGCCAGGTAACCGGTGGAGAAGGCGATCTGGAGGTTGTAGCCGCCGCAGGGGCCATCCACGTTGATCACCTCGCCGGCAAAGTACAGGCCGGGACACAGCCGGGACTGCATGGTCTCCGGGTCGATCTGGCCGGTGTCCACGCCGCCGCGGGTAACGGTCGCTTCTTCGATGGGTCGCGTGGAGACGACATGCAGCGGCAGGGCCTTGCACAGATCAAGCAGGCTGTTTCGTTTGTCTTTGGATAACTGCGAAGCCGATATATCCGTACAGTCCGCCAGGCGACAGAGGGTTTCGCTCAAGGCGCAGGGCAGCAGTTCACAGAGCAATCCGGCAATCTTCTTTTTCGGATGAGCCTGACATAAAGCAATGAGTTTCTGCTCCAGAGGTTTGCGATCCAGGCCGACAAACAGATCGATATTCAGCTCCATCCCGACTTGCATATCAAACAGTCCCGCTCGCTTTCGGCTCAGGTCAAAAACCACCGGTCCGCCGATCCCATCCTGGGTGAACATCATCGCTCCGGCCGAGGATGCCATTTTCATCCCCGCCATTTTCACCTTAATCTGCACCTGTTCCAGGCCGAGCCCCTGAAGATCGCGCACCCATGGTTCTCTGACAATCAGCGGAATCAGCGCCGCCTGCGGCTCGATAATCGCATGGCCGAAGGAGGCGGCGATAGCATACCCATCTCCGGTGGAGCCGGTCTCGGGCCAGGAGACGCCTCCGGTAGCGAGGATCACCGAACGGGCATGGAAATATATTTCGTTATCGCTTTTCAGGACAAATTCGGTATCCCGTTTTCTGACCCGATACACACGGCCTCCATACACAAAACGCACACCCGCCTGTTTGGCCTGTTCGAGGAGGACGGCCTTGACGTCCGAGGCTCGATCCGTGACGGGAAAGACACAGCCGGACGGCTCCACTTTGGTATCTAAACCGTGCTCCTGAAAAAACCGTCGCACCTGCCCGGGCCCGAAGGTATACAGACCGTGTTTGAGAAACCGCCCGAACGGCTCACAGGCACGTACAAACTCCTCGACGGTGGCCTCATGCGTCAGGTTGCAGCGGCCTCGTCCGGTCTTGAGCAGCTTGCGTCCCGCCGTCGAGTTGCGTTCGATCACCAGCGTCTCGATGCCGCGCTGTGCGGCAACGATGGCCGCAGTCAATCCTGCCGGTCCTGCTCCGACAATCGCCAGTTCGCTCTTCAATGGAAAGCCTCTTTCCGATGAATGCGGCATGGCTTTCGCTGGTCAATCGGCGGCGGCCTCTTTGGTTTTCTTCTTTGGATAAGGATGTTCGAATTTCTCCTCTGTCCCGCGTGTGGTCCTGATGTGGATCACGCCCTGTTCGTCGAACCACAATGGATCGATCGCCATGAATCGGTCCCATCCCACCTTCGTGCTGTTCTGCTGATGATAGACCATCCACAGGCCGCCGTCGGGACCGGTTACCACGCAATGATGCCCCGGGCCGAAGACGCCGTTGCCCTGTTTGGCGATGGGATTTTCGGAATATTTCATAAACGGGCCGGTCGGCGACTTGGCTGTGGCATAGCCGATGGCGTATTCGGGGCCGTTGGCGCCGCTGCCGGAATACATCAGGTAATACAGGCCTTTATGCTTGAGCATCCAGGGGCCTTCGGTGACGGCGCCGCGGCGCTGCTCCCAGGGCTCGGTCGGGCGGATGACCTCGGTCGGGTCTCCTTTTTTCGTCAGCGGATCGGACATGGGCTGGGCGAAGATACGGAATGGATCGCCGATCAGGACATAGTACAGATACAGCGCCCCGTCATCGTCGGCAAACAGGTGGGCGTCGATGGCGTTGGTTTCGACCAGGTTGCCCTTGTCGGCAAACGGCCCCAGCGGATGGTCGGCGACGGCGACGCCGATGAGCTTGCCTCCGGCGGGATTGTTCACGGTGTAATAGAGATAGAATTTGCCGTCGCCGCGGGCGTGGTGGAACACATCCGGGGCCCAGGCCCCACGGCGGGTGTCGGTATAGCATTTGGGCTTTCTTTGCCAGCTGATCAGGTCTTTGGAGACCAAGACATCGTACCCCCGGCCGTCCCACGTGGGATAGAGGTAGTAGGTTCCCTTGTAGAGGATGACCGCCGGATCGGCCGGGCCGATGGCGTCGATGATCGGATTGCGGTACGTCTTTGCCATGCCCTCGGCAGGGGGTGTCTCAGGGGCTGCCGGCAAGGCCGAGAAAAGAAGCGGCAAAAGACACAGCCAATAGGCGAATCTGCTCTTTTCTTTCATCGTTTCTGCTCCCTCGGCGTTGAACATACGTTCGTTCCCTATAGCCGAACACTATACAGCAGCGCCGCGCGTTTTTCAACCTGTCTCTGTTTGGACAAGCTTGCTCACAGGCCTTGGCAAGATTTCGAAGTTTGTATCCCCGCGGAACTATTTTTTCTCACAGTGCCATACAGGTGGCACTGTGGCCAAAATTTTTCTGGATTTTTCTGCGGCCTTGGTTTCTTTGGAAGCGTATGCTTTTATGGATGTAAGGGATGCTATGTATGAAAACACGACATTCGTCCGTCAAACGGATTTATGAAGCGCCGCTGCTGGGCGCCCGATACTGCGGGGATTCCTCGACGCGAGTGGTGCACGATCTGGACAACGCATCGCCCGAATGCCGCATCGACCAGATCCTTGCCGCCGGCAGGGCGATCCCCTTTCATTCCACCATGGTCGCCCATCTCCAGGGGTACCGAAACTGCCCCCAGTGTGTAGGGCGGTAACGGCAGGATAGGTTCGGTGATGATATCGAATCCCTTCTGTTAGGATGGGAGGCAGTCTTTGGGCTTTGGCCGAAGGACCGGCCGATGGTTAAGAATTCCGGATTTCCTTGACCTTCACGACCTTGCCCGTCACGCTTTCCACCACAATGGTTGCGCCCTTGTCGATAAAGCCCCGGCCGGACAGCACATCGACATACTCGTCGCCGAACACGCCGATCCCCGAGGGCCGCAGGTTTGTCTCGGCTACGCCCTCAGCGCCCACCAGAGAGGCCAACCGCTGCTGTTCCCTGTCGCCGGTTGTGTCCTGGGCGGGTGTTTGCAGGACCATACCGCGCGACAGGCGGGAATTCGGATTGGCCAACATCACAAAAAAGGCCGTCCAGATCGCCACGAGCGACAGCAGGAACACTCCAATGCAGGCATAAACCGCGATCCGGAACTGATCCGGCGGCAGCACCCCGTGCAGGATGATCAGAACGACGATCAGAATCAGCAGGATGACGACCTTGGTCCCCAATACGATGGGATGGTGAATCACGTTCTGTCTCCTTTCCGGCACGAAATCAGCCAATCCTCCTCTGTCCCAAAGACCACCGAATTTTTCATTCTACCCCGTTGGTCCAGCCAAAGCAAGCGGCAGGATGGATGCATTGCGGCTTTCCTTTTTGTCATTCCCGCGAAGAGCCTGCCCCCGGCTGGAACGGGGGCGGGAATCCAGTTGTCATCCCGGGCTTGACCCGGGATCGGGAAAATTTGATAGAAATTCATACGATCTCGTTCCGGATACCGGACCAGAGTCCGACACAACGACCCAACTTTGCGGCCATAGATATGGCAAAAAGAGCAGGGCAAAGATGATAAGCCACAAGAGGACTATCGAGAGAATACAAACAACATTTTGAAAAAGAGTGCCTCTGTGCTTGATGATTCCGATCAGGCCGAAAACGATGGTTACAATGGAACAGATGATCGAACAAACAAAAGCCGCCCAGGACAATACATCCCACCACAACGGAACCGGTGGGACAATAGTAACTGTAGCGACAGCAAAAAAAAGCAGTGTAATGGAACAGAATAGCGGCGCCAGATTTCTTTGTTTCGGATTCACCCGTTTATTCATGTTTCATTTCCGATGAGGTTTCAGGCTTGTCTTTTTCTTTTTGTATGGAATTCGAAATTACGAACCCCACGAATACCAAGCCTGCAACCACGGTAGCGACTATCCCAACAATGACAATACCCCAACCTATATACACATTCAGGCTCTCTGTTTTACATAGAACGTTTTTTGTAACAAGCTGCTGACCACTGCCTTCCAAAGCAACTGCACCCTGTTGAACATCAAGAGTCAGTTTGGCTACTTCCCCCATGGCATCAAAAGAAGGGATAAATGCATACGGCGTATAATCCCGCATGGGAGCGTACCAGCGGCAGCCGGGAGACAAGTCGTCACTGAAATCGTATACGGAAAGAACTTCTGAAAGAACAACTTCCCCGTTACTCTTACATATGGTAAGGGTTGCTTGAAAGTCCTTGAAAGCATCCAGCATTTGATGTTCGGATTCAAAAGCCGGGTCAACTTCAAAACGGAACTGCTTGCCGTGCGTGGCAATATATTTCTGTCGAAACACCCCCTCAAAATGCCCCGGCCTGGAAAGGTCAACCGGCATTCGAATCGCTTCATAAGCTAGAGCCTTGTCATAAAGCCTGACAGGGCCATAACCGATGTAAATACACAAGACACCCACTCCAAGAATGACGATGCAAAGAAGTACTATTATAAGTTTATATTTTCGATTTTTCATAGTGCAGTTGGAAATCCCTTGCAATAGTCTATACATTTTCAATAGTAAGACTTTGATGCTTCCAAATCTATGTGTATTTCCTTACCATCCCACTTCACAATAGGCGCACAGGATTTGCCCGTCGCTGCCGACATGAATGACCTGCGAAAAGAACCAATGCTCCGGCTCGGTCTCCCTGGCCTTTCGGGTAAAATACAGATCCTGCGGCGAGGTTTCCCAGATCGTGGGAAAGGCGTATTGTCTATTGGGCAAGGGCTCCCTCTTCCAGCCGTCGGTCTCCAGGGCCTGCGTAATCCGGGAAATCATCTGGTCTCGGGAAACGGCCCGCCCTTCCTTCAATCGATACCGCACAGATATCCATCGACCTCCCAAACCGGAAAACACATCCTGATCGACTCTTTCATACTCAGACAGATCATACTTCCAGAATTGCGGACCGATCACATTCGGCTCGGTTCGCTGCGATTTGTTCCCATCAGCCGAGGAACCACCGGAATGCTCCGGCTTTTTGTGACATCCCCCAACCACTGCCACAGAAAGAAGTAATCCCAATGCAAGCCCGATCATCCAACGATCAAAAAACTTGTCACCCACTCGCAAATTACGCCAAGAGTCAGACATGGTCGTACGGCCCTACAATATCAATTCTTTATCTATTCCCATTTCAACTGCCCGACCTTTTCAGCAGAGATGAATTGCCCTTCCGGCACGCGAACCGAATTATAGCAGCCTATTTTATTACCATGATTTCCCGTATAGAAAAGATCCAACCCGCCTGTCTGATTCCAGCCTGCAATACATTCGAAGAATTGAACCGTGTCGCCCGAAGCCGATTTTCCGGGTGTGTACAGAGCCGCATTGATCGCATAGTCGCTCGTATTTCCAGCCGAATGAGAACCCGGACAGTGAAACGCGGAAACATCCACGTCCGCATATGTAATGAGTAAATCATTCCATGTTTTAGCCTGAGGCAGTTTACCTTCGAAATCATTTGTATATACCGGCAGAGCAGAATCGAGGCCATAGAGATTGATCGCACAGCCCAGCCTGCGCCTATAATTCCCAAGGGCATGAAGGATTACGATGAACAGCAGAACAGACAATAAGATGGTAGATAACTTAAAGATTCGGACGATCCAAAGGCGCGGAGAATCCCATTTTATGGGTTGGATTTCTTTGGCCTCAAAAGATTGTTCCATGTGCCACTCTTATCAACAATGCGAACCGGACATATTCATTACACACCTTGATATTCTACTTTATCCTGCAAAAATCGATAACAAAGAGAAATAGATTTTCTACCACGACTTTGCCCAATCCGGGGAATCTATTGGCTCTGGCTTCATCGAGTTTAGATCCTGTTTTGCCAGGCATATTAAAGAATCGTCCTCTTGAAGCTGATATACGCATAACTCCCCAGTCCATGTTGCCGTCAGCAGATTGCCCTGATGGTCCCAATCCGCCCAACGCAGATGCCCGAGATATTCGAACCGCCCTGAAACATGGCGTATCATATACTCCGGCATGCAAAATTCGATCGCATGCGTTCCTTGTACCTCATGCTCAGCGGACTGTCCCCCCCAGTCCAACAGGATCAGCATGGCCCTATCGCCCGGCCGATATTTTATCAGCCCCATCGGAGGTTGTGGCCAAGCCTGCTTATCTGTCGGCAGTTTGGAT
>JAFGGE010000187.1 GCA_016930745.1 Sedimentisphaerales bacterium | reverse complement strand
GTTCACGATTCGGATACCGAGGCCTTTGCGATGGATGATCTGGGCAACCGCGATGGGAATCAGACGCTTCGGGACGATGGGACCGTCAACTTTGTGGTCGATGACGACACCAACCGCTATACCTCCATTGGCGGCCAGTCCATTACCCATGACGACGCGGGGAATATGACCCAGGACCGGCAGGGTTATCGGTATCAGTACGATTACGAGAACCGCATCAGGCGGATCTTCAGGATGGATGGACAAAACGAGGTGACCGTCGCGACGTTCGATTACGATGCCTTGCATAGACGGTGACCTGATGGATTACTCGGATCGCAACTTCTTATTTTATCTATAGTTAGACACTTCGCAAACAATTTCCCACAAAAGGCTTGCAAAACCGCCCCGGGGCGGGTATAAAATCAGCCTTTTGCTCCGACACATGGGGTAGCACTAGGAATGCAGGGGGCCGGTTGCCGTCGCGCAGAACCGGCTCAGGCCTCTGTCGGAGCCAGGCCGGCCCATATTGGGCCCGCGACCCGATTGGAGAAACGAAGCGTTTGACTTTGCCGGGCTGCCGTGCTTTCAGGGAAGATTCTGTAAGGCCGCGGCGTCCTGCTGGAAAATTGACGGACAGGTCGATACCCGGTGGTGTAATTGGCAACACAGAAGGTTTTGGTCCTTCTATTCCAGGTTCGAGTCCTGGCCGGGTAGATGGCTTCTCGGAAAAACGGATAACCGTAACACAGGAAACGACATATGGCGGATCGGATAGCGGTCATTCTTGCCGCGGGCATGAGCACCCGGATGAACACCCAGCTTCCCAAGGTGCTTCATGAGGTCTGCGGCCGGCCGATGCTGGACTATGTGCTGGACGCCTGCCGCCAGGCGGGGGTCGATCGGATCATCGTCGTTGTCGGATACGGCAAGGACCAGGTGATCGAACGGTATAAAGAGTGTACGGATGTGGTTTTCGTCGAGCAGGTCGAGCAAAAGGGCACCGGACATGCCGTGATGTGCTGTGTCAGCCATCTGAGCGACTTCGAAGGCGAGGTCCTGATCCTGTGCGGCGACGCCCCGCTGATCCGCACCGAGACGCTGAGCACGTTATTGGAAAAACACGAATCGGAACGGGCCGCGGTCACGCTGGCCACCACCGTGCTGGACAATCCCCAGGGATACGGGCGCATCGTCCGCGATTCCTACGGCAATATTCAGGGCATCGTCGAGGAAAACGACTGCACGCCCGAACAGCGGCGGATTAAGGAAGTCAATCCCTCGTATTACTGCTTCGACTCCCAGGTTCTGCTGGAGGCCCTGGACCGCATCACGCCCAACAACGTCAAAAACGAATATTACCTGACCGACGCCCTGCGGCTGTCGATCACCAGTGGGCACAAGGTGGTCGCGGTCACGGCGGTGCCGTCGGAAGACTGCGTGGGCGTGAACAACCGCATGCAGCTCAGCCAGGTGAGCAAGATCATGCAGGAGCGGATCCAGTCGAAACTGATGGACAACGGAGTGACCATCGTCGATCCGCCCAATACCTGGATCGATGTCCGCGCCGAGATCGGACAGGATACGGTGATCGAACCGTTTACGTATATCCACGGGCAGGTCCGGGTCGGGCGCAATTGCCGGATCGGGCCGTTTGCCTATCTTCGCGACCGGACGAGCCTGCACGACGATGTCGTGCTGGGCGTCTTTACGGAAGTCAAGGATTCGACGCTGATGGAAGGCGTACGGGCCCGGCACCACAGCTATATCGGCGACGCCCGGATCGGGCGCAACGTCAACGTAGGGGCCGGCTCGCTGACGGCCAACTTCAACGGGCACGAGATTGTGGCAACCGAAATCGGCGACGACTGCTTCATCGGGTCGGGCGCGGTGCTGATCGCGCCGCTGCGAATCGAGGCCGGCTCGCATGTCGAGCCCGGCTCGGTCGTTTCCCAGCAGCAGGCGCACGCCCTGGGCGCGGAGGAGAGGCCATGAAACACCATCCGATCATCATTTTCGGAGGCACCAGCAATCCCAAACTGGCCGAAGCGATCGGGCGGTATCTGAAAATGCCGCTGGGCGTCGCCCATGTCGAACGGTTTGCGGACAGCGAGAAGATCATCAAGCTGGAATCCGATGTCCGCGGACGCGACTGCTTCGTCGTGCAATCGACCTGTCAGCCCGTCGATGAGACTCTGATGGAGCTGCTGATCTTTCTGGATTGTCTCAAGCGGGCCAGCGCCGCCCGGATCACTGCGGTGGTGCCCTATTTCGGATATGCCCGTCAGGACCGCAAGGATGCCGGGCGCGTGCCCATCACGGCCAAACTGGTGGCCAACCTGATCGCCAGCGCCGGGGCCGATCGTGTCCTGTCGGTTGATCTGCACGCCAAGCAGCTCCAGGGCTTTTTTGATATTCCGGTGGATCATCTGACCGCGGTGCCGGTCTTTGTGGAGTATCTGGCGGGCAAAGAAATCGAGAATTTGACGGTCGTGGCGCCGGATGTGGGCAACATGAAAACCGCCTCGCTGTACGCGTCCATTCTCGATGCGGAGCTGGCGATCATTCACAAGAGGCGGATTACCGGCAACGTGGTCGAATCGGTGGAGATGATCGGCACGGTCGACGGGAGAAACGTATTGATGTGCGACGATATGATCTCCACGGCCGGCACCGTCTGCAGCGCCGCCGAGATGCTCCGGTCGCGCGGGGCCCGCCGGATTATCGTCGGCGCTACGCACGGCGTATTTGCCGGACAGGCGGTCGAGCGGCTCAAGGCGGCCCCCTTTGACGAGATTGTCGTCACCGATACGATTCCGCTCAACGGCGCCGTCCGCGAGCTGAACAATATCCGGGTGTTGTCGATCGCCGAGCTGCTGGGCGAGGCGATTCGGCGCATTCACAACGACGAATCCGTCAGCAGCATGTTTCCTTAATGAGAAAAATCCGCCGGTTCGGCGGATGGTAAATGGAAGTGTTTGTGAGGTAAAGATGAGTCAGACATTTGGATTACAAGCGGAACTGCGAACGGGGATCGGCAAGAAACGGGCGTCTCGGCTTCGCCGCGACGGCAAGCTGCCGGTCATTGTGTACGGACACCGGAAAGAGCCGATAGCGATTGCGGTGGACCGGCATATTTTCATCGAGGCGCTGCATCATGGGCATCGGTTGTTCGATACCGACCTGGGAGGACGCAGGGAAACGCTCCTGATCAAGGAATTGCAATACGACTACATGGGCAAGGAGATCATTCACGCCGACCTGGTCCGTGTGGATCTCAGCGAAACGGTTCGGGTTACGGTTGCGATCAAGCAGGTCGGAATCAGCAAGGGAGCGCACGAAGGCGGCATGATCGATGAACTGCTGGACCATCTGGAGATCGAATGCCGGGTCACCGAAATCCCCGATGTCCTGCCCGTATCGGTCAAGGAGATCGGCGTGGGCGATTCGGTGTATGCCCGCCAGGTGCCGCTGCCGCCGGGCGTCAAACTGATCACCGATCCGGAATCCCTGGTGCTGTTGTGCCACATGGTAGCCGCCGCCAAGACGACCGAGGAGCTGGAGGCCGAAATGCCTGCCGCCCCGGAAGTGATCGGAGAAGTAAAGGAAGAAGAATCCGCCGAACCGACGGACTAATCCGGCGGCCATGGCGATGGATGACAGGCCGACGACGACAGGAACATACCGCCGCGGCCGTAACCCATGACACAGACAAAATTGATCGTTGGTTTGGGCAATCCCGGGGCCGAATATGCCGGCACGCGGCACAATGCGGGATTTGACGCGATCGACCGTCTTGCCGAACGGTTGGCGGCGGATGTCAGGAGAAAGAAATTCGGCGGGCTCTTTGGCGAAACGTTATATGAGGGACGAAAGCTGCTTGTGCTCAAGCCGCAGGACTATATGAATTGCAGCGGACAGGCGGTGGCGGCGGCGATGGGCTTTTTCCGGCTGTCGATGAACGACTTGCTTGTGATCACCGACGACATGGCGCTGCCCCCGGGATGCATTCGGCTGCGGGCGCAGGGTTCGGCCGGCGGGCATAACGGGCTGGCCGACATCATCGAACGGCTCCACGGCGACGGATTTGCCCGTTTGCGTATCGGGATCGGCGCGGCGGAAACGTCCGTTTCGCGAGAGTATGTATTGTCCAGGCCGAATGGCGAGGATCGCGAACGGATCGATGGCGCTATGGCCCGTGCCGTACAGGCGGTCCTGTGCTGGGCCGTGGAAGGAACGGATCGAGCGATGAATCGGTTCAATGGGAAATCGACGGATAACGAAAACAAGGAAAATAATCAGTAAACGATGGGAGACACAAGTTTGGAAACGGTGACCAAGAGACTATATGAAGCGATGTTCCTGGTGGACTCGGCCCTGGCCGCCTCCGAATGGAAGGGCGTCAACGATACGATCGGGCAGATTCTTGCCAAGGCCGACGCCGAGATCGTGTCCATGAAGAAGTGGGATGAACGCCGGCTGGCCTATGACGTGGACGGCAAAAGCCGCGGAACATACATTTTGGTGTATTTCCGCTGCGATACCGACAAAATCACGGATATCGAACGGGCCGTCCGGTTGTCCGAGAGGATCATGCGGGTGCTGGTGCTTCGCACCGACCGGATGAGCGCCGACGATATGAACAAGCAGACGCCGCTGGAAGAACTCGAAACGGCCGATGCCGCGGCGGTCGAAGCGGCCCGCGTTCGTTCCGAGGCCCTCCGCCGCAGCGAGGAAGAAGAGAGCGAGAACGATCTGGAAGGCGACGACTTTGAGGCCGTCGACGAGCCGGGCAGCCTGTAATTCGTTCGGTACCTGATCTGGCGGCTAAGGAAGGGACATAACGATGGCAAGTTATAATAAGGTGATTCTGCTGGGCAATCTGACGCGGGACCCGGAGTTGCGGTATACCCCCTCCCAGACGGCGGTGGTGGATTTTGGCCTGGCGACCAACCGACGATGGCGCGGCCAGGACGGCAGCGAGAAAAACGAGACCTGTTTTGTCGACTGTACGATGTTTGGCAAGCGGGCCGAGGTTGTCAGTCGCTATTTCAAGAAGGGAACGCCCATTTTTATCGAAGGCCGTTTGACCTATGATTCCTGGACGGCCCAGGACGGCTCCAAACGAAGCAAGCTCAAGGTTACTGTGGAGAACTTCGAGTTCGTCGGTCCGGGGGGCCAGGCGGGCAACGGAGGTCCCGGGCGCGGCGGACCGGCCGACCAGACGACCCCGATGGACGACGATTTTGGACAGGCCCCGTTTGCCGGCGACGAGATTCCGTTCTAAACGGTCGGGACAAACCGACTTTCGGATTGTGAACAGACCAAAACTAGTGTAGGATATATGGGAAATAGAAAATGAGAGGCACGAAACCGGAAAAAAAGCGAAGAAAAAAACGATTTACGACCGGAATTCGCGAGCAAAACCAGTGTCGGTTCTGCCGCGAAGGGGTCAAGTACATTGACTACAAGGACGTTGCGGTCCTGCAGAAGCTGTTGACCAACCGCGGTAAGATTTTCAGCCGCAAACGCAGCGGCAACTGTGCTAAATGTCAGCGCATGGTTAAACGGGCGATCAAGCGGGCCCGGTATATGGCCCTGTTGCCGTTTACCAATTGATCGGGCCGGACTGAACGGGCCGGTGTCCCGACAATGATGTTAGAACCGCAATCCAATCCTGGAGATGATGTATGAAACTATTGTTATGTGAAGATGTGGAAAAGCTGGGCTATCTCGGCGATATCGTCGAAGTCAAGAACGGCTACGCCCGGAACTTCCTGCTGCCGCAGGGGCTGGCCATGGTTCCCAACGAAGCCAATATCCGGTCCCTGGCCGAGGAAAAGGCCAAGCGGGCCGAACAGCGGAAACTGGCCAGAACCCAACTGGAAAAAGCCGCCCAGGCCGTCGAAGGCGCTGAGGCCGTCATCGCCGCCAAAGCCAACGAGCAGGGGCACCTGTTCGGCTCGGTCAGCGAAAAGCAGATTGCCGACAATCTGCGGGCGCAGGGCTTCGACATTGCCGACCGGATGGTGCATCTGGGCGGGCATATCAAGGAGGTGGGGACCCATGAGGTCGCTTTGAAGCTGGCTGCGGACCTGACCGCCACAATCAAGGTGGTGGTCGTATCTCAGGATGAGACCGTTGAATCCATCAACCCGGACAAGGAAGGATAACGACACGGCGACGGCCGTGGTCCATCGCCCGGCCGAAATGCCCGGCCGCCCCATGCCCGAAAGCCTCGAAGCCGAGGCCGCCGTGCTGGGCTCGATGGTTTTGGATCGCGAGTGCATCGGACTGGTGATCCAGATCCTGACCGCCGAGTCGTTCTATCGTCCGGAGCACCGGATGATCTTCGAGTCGCTCGTGGCGTTGTATGAGCGCAACAGCGACATCGATCTGGTGCTGCTGCGCAACGAGCTGCGGACGCGAAAACAGCTTGAAGAAGTCGGGGGGGTGGATTATCTGGTGCAGGTGGCCGAATCGGTGCCGTCGGCGGCCAGCGCCGAATATTATGCCCGGATCGTGCACGATAAATCCCTGCTGCGCCAGTTGGTTCACGCCAGCAATGAGATTCTCAACGACGCCTATGACGAAGGCGGTCCGGTAGCCGAAAAACTGGATGCGGCCGAACGACGCATCTTTTCCGTGACGGAAAAAAAGATATCCGGCTCGGCGACCCCGATTAAAAACCTGCTGACCGAGGCCTTCGAGAGCATCGAATCCCGCAAAGGCAATCTGACCGGTCTGCCGACCGGCTTTTATGAGCTCAACGACAAGCTGTGCGGTCTTCAGAAGGGCGAAATGATCATCATTGCCGCCCGGCCCAGTATGGGCAAGACTTCTCTGGCCATGAACATGGCCGAACATATCGGCGCCGACAACGACCTGCCGGTCGCCCTTTTCTCGCTGGAAATGAGCAAACGCCAGCTCGTGGAGCGGCTGTTGTGCAGCCGCAGCCATATCGACGCCCAACTGGTCCGCCGCGGCACCCTGAGCACCGAGCAGTTTGAGGAGCTGACCAAGGCCGGCAGCGAGCTGTTCGAAAAGCCTATTTATATTGACGATACCCCCGGCGCCACGCCGCTGGAGATTCGCGCCAAGTGCCGCCGGCTGAAAAGTCAGTATGACATTCAATGCGTCTTTATCGATTATCTGCAGTTGATGAGCGTCGGCGGCAGGATCGAGTCGCGTCAGCAGGAAGTCAGCGCGATCTCCCGCGACCTCAAGGCCCTGGCCCGCGAGCTGGAGGTGCCCGTGGTGGTGCTCAGCCAGCTCAATCGCGCCGCCGAAGGCCGCGAGGGACACCGGCCCCGCATGAGCGACCTGCGCGACAGCGGCAGCATCGAGCAGGACGCCGACGTGATCCTGCTGCTGCACCGCGAATCGTATTATCATCGCGGCGATCCCGACTACCCCCAGGAAGGACCCGACGCCAATAAGGCCGAAGTCATCATCGCCAAGCAGAGAAACGGGCCGACCGGGATCGTGGAGTTGATCTTCGACGGCTCCATTACGCGATTCAAAAACCCTTACGAGGGATCCGAACCATACTAGGAGACGGCATGACGTTGGATACCGCGGGTGGAACAAGGCCAGGCAGGGCAGGAACGATCCTGTGCATGATGGTATGCTGTGCGGCATGGGGCGGCGCCCAGAAGCCGGCGCCGACCGATCTGGAATCGCTGCGGATCGGCCGTATTGAGGTCCGTGGAAATGTCTCTCTGGCCCGTACCGAGATTCTCTCCACGGCACGCGCTCGGACAGGGGAGTTGTTTGACGCCGCTTCGGCCGAGGAAGACATCAAGCGTCTGGCCAAACTGGAAGGCGTGGAGTATGCCTACTATAATGCCGCCGTCGAGGAAGGGCAGATTACGCTGACCTTCGTGGTGGTGGAGCGCAATCTGGTGCGGGACATTGCGTTTATCGGAAACAAACATTTTAAAGACCTCGTTTTGACCCGCGAACTGGGATTCAAGGTCGGAGATTACCTTGACTCGTTCGTGGCCGCTGCGGCGGTGGAGACCCTTGCCGAAAAATATAAAAGCAAGGGATATGCCTTCGTCGAGGTCAAGCTGGATGAGGCCCAGATGGCGCGCGGCCGGGTGGAATATACCATTCAGGAAGGCCCCCGCGTCAAGATCAGGGAGGTCCGGTTTCGCGGCAACCGGTCTTTGGAATCCAAAGAACTCAAAAAAGCCATCAAGACGCGGACACGCAAGTTTCTTTTCTGGTCGGTGGACTATACCAAGGAACAATTGGAGGCCGACATTCTCAAACTGCAGCAAGCCTACCTCAAGTCCGCCTTTCTAAACGCCGCGATCACGACCGAGACCGAATTCGTCCAGGATAAAACCGGGGTGGTAGTTACGTTCGTAATCGACGAAGGCCGGGAGTATGTCGTTCGGCAGATCGCGATCCGGGGCAACACCTATTTTACCGAAGAATCGCTGCGACAGAAGTTAAAACTCGTCGAGGAAAACAAGTATACTCCGCAACGGGCCGAGCACGACGCCAAGGCGATCCGGGATCTGTATCTGGCCGAGGGTTTTGTGGATGCCGCGGTCACGCACCGACGAAGTTTTGTGGGCGATTCCGAGGTGGATGTGGATTTCGAGATCGTTGAGGGAGGGCGGTTTAAAATCGGGTCAATCGAGATCGCCGGCAATGAGACGATCAAGGACAATGTCTTTCGCCATGTGCTCGACGAAGAAGGTTTTACCCCCGGACAGTGGTACAACGCCCAGATCGCCCGCGGGGACGGCAAAGGCGATCTGGAAACGATCGTGCGCCGCACTACCATCACGCAGTCGGCCAAAATCACCCCGGCCCCGCCCGCGCCGGACAGCGATTTGCGCGACACGACTCTCAGCGTGATCGAAGGCCAGACCGGCTCGATCATGTTCGGCGCCGGCGTAGCCAGCGACGACGGCCTGATGGGACAGATCGTTTACGATCAGAGAAATTTCGATATTTCCGATTGGCCCGAGAGCCTGGCCGAATTGATCCACGGAAAGGCCTTCAAGGGCGCCGGACAGCAGTTCCGCATCAGCCTCAATCCGGGCACCGAGGTCAGCACCTGGCAGATCAGCTTCACGGAACCTTACCTCTACGATCTGCCGGTTTCGCTTGAGGTGGGCGGATTCGGGTTTGAGCGATGGCGCGAGTCGTATGACGAAGACCGGACCAAGGCGTATGTCTCGTTGGAAAAACGCTATCAGGACGATTGGCGCCGGGGGATATCTTTGCGTCTGGAGAACGTGAAAGTATCGAATCTCGAATGGGACGCCCCCAGGGAAGTGCGGGAGGATGAAGGAAGCAATACTTTGTTCGGGGTACGGTTCTTCTTCCGCAAGGACACTACGGATAACCGCTATATCCCCTCATCCGGGTATAATTTTACGGCCGGTTATGAGCAGGTTGTGGGCGACTACACCTTCGGGATCGTCAGCGCCACGCAGCGGTGGTATCGCACGTTATACACCGACCTGGCCGATCGAAAAACAGTGCTGGAAACGAAGCTGTACGGCGCCAGCATTGTAGGCGGCGATGCTCCCATCTATGAAAAATTTTATGCCGGCGGGACCGGTTCGATACGCGGTTTCGACTACCGCGGCGTCAGCCCCCGCGGCCTGCAGTATAGTCCTTATTTGGCCCTGGCCAATCCCGAGCGCAAAGATCCGATCGGCAGCGACTGGATCCTCACCGGCAACGTGGAGCTGGCGGTCCCGTTGGAAAGCGAGGTATTGTCGTGGCTGTTCTTCGTGGATACCGGCCTGATCGAAGAAGGAGGAGTGCGTGCTTCGGTCGGCACGGGCATCCAGGTTCTGCTGCCGCAGTGGTTCGGCCCGGTGCCGATGCGATTTGAGATTGCCGCTCCGTTCATGAAGGATGACGAGGATGAAACCCGCACCTTCAGCTTTTCCGTCGGAGCGTTGTTCTGACAAACAGGATTTTCGAATTTTTATTACGGAAGGAAGAAGTATGAAGTCGTCGAATTTTGTTGTGGCTCTGTTGCTCGTAGCAGCGATTGTTTTTGCTCTGGGATACAACCACGGCAGCGCCAATGCCCGAATTACGGTTACCCCCGCCAAGGTCGGCGTAGTGAATGTCAACAGTATTTTACAGAACAGTAAAAAGCACAAAGCCTGGCAGGAAAAAATGGGCGCCGAAGAGACCCAGATCAAGGCCGAAATGGACAAGCTCAAGAGCGAACTGGACTTTATGAAAAAGGATATGGCCACCTTGAAGACCGGTTCTCCCGAATACATCAAACTCATGCGGGAAGCCGCCGAGAAGGACGGCATTTACCAGGCCAAACAGCAATACTATGAACAGGAGATGACCCTGAAGGTCAAGGTTTGGACGGAGAGTCTCTATCAGGATATTCAGGCCAAGATCGCCGAAGTGGCCAAGACCAACGGGCTGGATATTGTGCTTGGCGCCGAGGATGTGGAATTGCCCGGCGCCAACATGCGTGAGCTTTTGCTGGACATCAAGACCAACAAAGTGCTCTACCATGCCGAAGGGCTGGACATCACCACCGAAGTGCTGGCGGTCCTGGACGCCGGGTCCTAGGCGGGAGACGAATCACGATGGACCAGTCGACAGCGATGTTGACGCTCGATCAGATCGCGGAAAAAACGGGCGGCAGGGTGGCAGGTGACGGATCGATAGAGATCCGGTCGGTCAATTCCCTTGCCGAGGCCCAACCCGGCCAGATTACATTTCTAACTTCCGACCGGCATGCCGGACTTCTTTCCGAGTCTAATGCCTCGGCGGTTATAGTCGCTGCGCCACTGGAAGATGTCGGCATTGCCCAGCTTGTTGTGGATGATCCGCAGGCGGCCTTGATCCAGGTTCTCGGTTTATTTGCGCCCTGTTTCCATAAACCTGCTGCCGGATTCCATCCGACGGCGGTTGTGCACCCGACGGCGACCATTCATCCGACGGCCAGTATAGGCCCGCATTGCACGATCGGACCGAATGTGGCAATAGGCGAGGAAACAGTGCTGGAATCGGGATGCCATGTGGGCGAAAATTCCTCTATCGGCCGGGAGACCTGTCTCCACGCCAATGTGGTCGTATATCCGAATTGCCGCATCGGAAACGACTGTATCCTCCATGCCAATACGACCATCGGGGCGACCGGTTTTGGCTACTATCCCGTCAAGGGAAGACCGACGTTGATTCCTCACAACGGGGGGGTTATAATAGAAGACGATGTGGAAATCGGCGCCAATACTTGTGTGGACCGGGCCAAATTCGGCAATACGGTGATTGGGGCCGGTACAAAAATCGACAACCAGGTGCAGATTGCCCATAATGTAACGATTGGACGATGTTGTCTGATTGCCGGACAAACCGGCCTGGCCGGCAGCGTTCGTCTGGGTGACGGGGCGATCATGGCCGGAGATTCCGGGGCCAGCGACCATATTACGATCGGCGCGGGGGCCATCGTGGGCGCTTGTTCCAAGGTGTTTTCGGATGTAGAGCCCGGGAAAACGGTATTCGGCGTTCCGGCCACGGACATAGGCATAGCCCGCCGGTCCAACGTCCTGATCAAGCGGCTTCCGGAGTTGGCGGCCCGGCTTAAGGCGCTGGAAAAACAGGTCGATCAACGGTTGTCCGAAAAAGACAACCGATAGTGCCATATCCGATAAAAAGGTAGTGCGGATAAGGAAGTTGCCGTTTTGATGCAGCAGAAAACCATAGCCAGTGACGCCAAACTTTCCGGAAAGGGCCTGTTCAGCGGCCAGGACGTTAAAGTGACGTTTAAACCCGCCGAGCCCGAGACCGGGATCGTGTTTGTGCGCACGGACCTGTCCGAGGCGGTTCGTATCAGCGCTACGGCCGAAAACATCGTCGAACGCGACCGGCGGACGGCCCTGCAGAACGGCTCGGTCGGCATCGAGACGCCGGAGCATTGTCTGGCAGCCGTCAACGCCCTGGGAATCGACAATCTGATCGTCGAAATCGATGGTGTCGAACTGCCTGGCTTTGACGGAAGCTGCGATGAATATTTCAAGACGCTCGAGAAAGCCGGCCTTGTCGAACAGCCGAAAGAGAAAAAAAAGCTCATCGTCCACGACGCCGTCAGCCTCAGCGACGGCGACAAATCGATTTATGCCCTGCCCTATGGGGACAACGGCCTGCATATCACCTATGAACTGGATTATACCGAACATACCGGGATCGGAAGCCAGGTCTACACGTGCCACCTGACGCGGGATCATTTTGCCCGTAATTTATCCACCGCGCGGACGTTTGTTCTGGAGGCCGAGGCCCGCCAGATGCAGGCGGCGGGGATCGGCACGCACCTGACGCCCAAGGACATCCTGGTGATCAATTCCGACGGGCCCATCAAGAACAGCTTTCGGTTTCCCGACGAATGCGTCCGCCACAAGGTCATCGATCTGATCGGCGATCTGATGCTGGTGGGCCGTCCCGTGTCCGGCCGGATCGTGGCCTGCAAGAGTGGCCATTCGCTCAATCAGAAACTGGCCCGCAAGCTGGTGCAGATGGCCCTCCGCGCCGATGCCAACGTCGGCATGGGCTCCAGGACCATCCTGGATATCCGCCGTATCCAGAAGATCCTTCCCCATCGTTACCCATTCCTTCTGGTGGACAAGGTGGTCGAGATCGAAGGCGACAAGCGGATCAAGGGCATTAAAAATGTGACGTTCAACGAGCAGTTTTTCCAGGGGCATTTTCCCAGCACGCCCATCATGCCCGGCGTCTTGATCGTCGAGGCCCTGGCGCAGGTTTCGGGCCTGCTCTTTGCCCAGAAACTGGAACATACGGGTAAATTGGCCGTCCTGCTGACGATGGACGGGGTGAAAATTCGAAAATCCGTGGTCCCGGGCGATCAGCTTGTCCTGATTGCCGAGGCGGCGCGGCTGCGAAGCCGCGCGGCGTTGTGCAATTGCACGGCGATGGTCGGCGACGAAGTCGTGGCCGAGGCCCGGTTGAAGTTTATGCTTGTGGACGATGAAATGGTGTAATCAGGTAAGGACGACTCAAGACGTGTTAACAGAACCGAGGGAGAAAGCGGGAGGTCGAAACGATTTCATGAATGCCAGGATTCATCCCAGTGCGGTAATCGACAAAACCGCCGACATTGCCG
>JAFGGE010000011.1 GCA_016930745.1 Sedimentisphaerales bacterium | reverse complement strand
GGAAAGGCATCTTAGCGGATTATCCCATGATTTCAACAAAAAAATGCCTGATTTGCCCAAGTTCCCGATTCAAATAAACAATATCAAGTCGACGTTCCGCTTCCCCTGAGGCGGATCATTTGGACACCTCCGGGAGGCGACGGCATGATTCATAAATGGGCATTCAACTGTTCGAACGGATGCTGGTAATCCTGATCGTCAGGATCCTGGCGGCGGTTTTGGTTTCCCTGTTTCCAAACATTGTCGTCACAGGAAGCGAGCCCAATGCCCCCTTCGGGACGAAAACCATGGCTACAGATGGGACATGGCTACCTGTACCCCTTGTCTGTTTAATTCTCGATCTTTGGCGCGCATAAAAAGCCCTGTCAAGCGACAGGGCTTGTAAAAAACTGCTATTTTATACCGAGAGGAGGAGATTATCCGCGACGGCGGAGGAACAAGCCACCCAGTCCAAGCAGAGTCAGTGTAATCGGTTCGGGGATGCACTGCGTTTCGACAATCACCGAATCAACATAGACCTGGCAGTCTCTGGGACGAATGAAGATGTACTCCCAGTCGGGATTGGGCTCGAGATCGATCGAATACGTCGCATGATAGTAGTCGCCATCGGCCGTTATTTCTTCCAGATTCATTCTCGGAACCGGGTTCACCCCAAAATCGCCTTCCGGGATTACGAACACATTGGGCTCGCGGCCTTCCTGTGCATAATACACGAGCTGCACCCAGATATGCTTGATGGGATTTTCCACGGGCACGTTGGGGACATAGATCCGCATATCGCTGCTGCCCTGGAAATTGTCATCGATATGTCCGGCATCGATAATCCATACACCCTGCTGGCCCATATCGTTGGAGAGCCAAACGGTGTTTTCCAGGAATCCGCCGACCATTTCGACCACCGGCTGGCCATACTCGTTCATCGCCACATCCGCATCTACGGGATTGGCATTTGTGCTGAACGACCATGCCTGCAGGGTGGTTCCCGCTTGCCCGCGGAACGGCGCCGGATTGAGGTCGTCCTCGATTGTAACAACCGCCAGGGCACTTCCCGCGATCATCACCGCCAATGCCATTGAGAAGATTGTGCTTTTCATGTTTCCTCCGGTCATTATATAACTTTTCTCACAGAACCTCCGGGCCATGCCTTTCAGCAGACCCTTCTTCAGGGCAGGAAAAGGTGATAGCTGTTCATCCCTCTTCCTAGCACCTCACGCTTATTCTAAGTGTATCCATTCGTCTGATAACAGTCAAGAGAAAAAAGGAAGAACCTGAAATTTTTTTTGCCTCTGTTTAGCTTCCAAAGTGCACTCATTAAAGTTCATTTTAATCGAATGCATTCCGCTTGTCAAGGCGTTAGGGGGGGGAACATGTAAGATATTATTAATAAAGGACTTACAGAAAAACAAGAGGAGGGTATGTAATCGGATAGGCCAAACAAAATATAGTCATAAAACAGATGGGAATACGCCAGTATTCAGACTTTTCTTGGAAGCTTTTGTAGAAATTCCCCAAATATCCCTCTTGAGCTATTCCCTTGCTGAACAGGTTTTTTGGAATATCCCATGTTCACTGTTTTTCCTGACACATCTATTATTCTGAGAAATACGGAGTCCCTTTTCGCTTTCTCCTTGCAAAAGTAACGATCCTGCTGTACTATGGATAGGGTTGGGTGGTATATCGCCACGCATGGGTTGGGATAATCTCGGACTTGGAAAAGGTCTTGCACATGAAACAACGTACAGGTTTTACTCTTATCGAACTTCTTGTCGTTATCGCCATAATCGGGATTCTGCTGGCCATCCTTGTCCCCGGTCTGCAAAAAGCCAAGGAAGCCACCAAGACCGTCATTTGCAAGTCGCATCTCAAGGGTATCGGCACGGCCATGCTGGTTTATCTGGAGCAAAATGAAGGCCGAGCGTACGATTCAAGCGGATCGAACAAGCTACTCTGGTATAATCCGGACGGCAGTTATATCGATCCTGATATTGACGATGCGTATTGGGGCGTGGCTTATAAAGATTACGCCGAGGATCCCAAGGTATTCGGATGCCCCAGTTATCAGAAAGTCGCTACAATATTGTATACCGATTATGATCCGGATGTCGCCCGTTATGCCGGTTTTGCTCTCAATTCTTTTTTCTTTCGCGATGTCCGTGCCTCCTCGAACGATCCCTTTCGCAAGAATCGTAAGCTCTCGGATGTTCAAATTCCCTATCAATTCATTATCACGCATGATCACGTCGAGCCAAGGATTGAGGGCGACAGCGCCGGCGGCGAGCAGGATGACATGTTTTACATTCCCCAGGGTCAAGGGGTCAATCTTCGCCATTATCGTCCAACGACGTCCGGCGGCAAGGGTGGCAGGGAAGAGCATTACTGGGCTATTTTCAGGCATAACAAGAAGGACCGTGCGCTGGATAACCCAACACGAGCCCTGCAGAGAATCACGCAAATTAAAACAAGTCCGAATGGTCGGGCCAATACGTTGTTTCTGGACGGCCACGTCGATCATATCTTTGAGACCACCGGTGAAAACATTCGAAAGACCTGGTACTCCGGTTACACGAATTAGCCGCCGGCAAGGCAAAAAGGCTGGCGGCTATCCCGGTTATACATTGCTGAGGCAATAGAATGCGAATCGAAGCGTCCTCTCTACCGTCGGACGGATTCTGTCCATGGAATCATTTTGCGAGAAATGCATGAGAAATACCGTATTGCACCGAATCTTTGCCTGTGGAATTGTATTGTTGCTTATTTCAGGTGGTTTCGCTGCCGATTGGCCTCAGTTCCGCGGGATTCACCGCGACGGAAAAAGTCCGGAAACCAACCTCCTGCAGAAATGGCCGGAAGGAGGGCCAACATTGTTATGGCAGGTTGACGGCATCGGCGAGGGCTGGTCCTCGGCGGCGATCGCCGGCGGGCATATTTACATTACCGGCAAGATCGACCGCGAGGGAATTCTTTTTGCGTTCGACCTGCAGGGCAAGCCGCTCTGGAAAACCGTCTATGGTCCCGAATGGACGCGTTCCCATCCGGGCAGCCGGACCACGCCCACCGTCAACGAAGACAGGCTCTATCTCATGAGCGGTCATGGTGTGGTCTATTGCCATGACGCCGAGACGGGCAAGCCTGTCTGGTCGAGGGATGTCTTTACCGAGTTCGATGGTGTCTATCCAACCTGGGGTATCAGTGAATGCCTGTTCATCGGCGGCGACAAGGTCATCGCCACACCCGGCGGCAGGAAAGCCTCCGTCGTCGCACTCGATAAAATCTGCGGCCAACCCGTCTGGGCATGCCGCGAACTGACTGAACCCAGCGGCTACGGCAATCCGCAGCTTATCCAAATGGGTTCTATGCGGGTTCTTGTCCAGATGCTCAAGAACCATGTCGCCGGTATCGATGCCGACACCGGCAAACTGCTATGGGCCGACAGTTTTGACGACTACCACAGCGACCGAAACCGCATCGTCAATCCGAATGTACCCATCTGTCATGAGGGACGGATTTACACCACCAGCGGTTACGATAACGGCGGGGCGATGCTGCAGCTCAGCCCTGACGGCAAACGCATTAGCCGCCTCTGGACCGACACGACCCTGGATGTCCATCACGGTAATGTCGTCCTGGTAGACGGCTATCTATACGGGGCCAACTGGACCAGCAACAGCGGCGGAAACTGGGCATGTATTCGATGGGATGACGGCAAGGTTATGTACGATCATGATTGGAACGGCAACAAGGGCTGCGTGATTTATGCCGACGGGATGCTCTACTGCTGGGCCGAAAAAAGCGGCGAGTTAGCCCTGGTACCGGCAACCCCTAACATCTTTCAACCTGTCAGCACCTTCACCATCACACAGGGCAAAGGAATGTTCTGGGCCCACCCATCCATCTCCGACGGCCGCCTTTATCTGCGCCATGGAGAATTTCTGATGTGTTATGATATCACCGAGCGGTGAAAGACCTATCGGTATGAAAGACTGGCCGGATGTTCGCGATCAGGAGTCCGGTCGATCATTGTAGCGGCTTTTCTGATCGGATTTTTTCTCTTTGTTCCGGGCATCCCGACGACGATCCGCCAGGGAAAACGCCAGCAGGACGATGACGATGGCCATCAGACCGGGCAACAGCCAAAGCGCAAAACGAACCCCCGCATCGATAATCAACAGTAAATCCGTCATCGTTTTCCCTTTTCAGAGAAGGACATCTCATATCCATCGTTCATGGTAACAATTCCGTGTCCCTGGTCAAGGTGAACCAAAAAAGGACTGATGCGTATTACAAATAAGGCAGTATGTACTCTTATACATTCTGTGAAGGGGATGATATGAAAACACCTTTGGAAATAACCCTCAGAGGCGTCAAAGGTTCTCCACAATTGGAGGAAATCATTCGGAACAAGGTTTCCAAGCTCGAACGAATCTGCGGATATATGATCCGTTGTCGTGTCGCTGTGGAGAAACCGCACAAATACGTGGACAGCGGAAGCCCCTACCGAGTGCGAATCGACATGACGGTGCCCCCCAAACATGAATTGGTCGTCAAACAGAGGCCCGGCCGGGGGGATATGCATGCGCCGCTGGAAATCGTGCTCAAGGATATATTCAGCATCGCCGCGAGGACGCTGCGAAAACTGGTCGATCAGCAGCACGGCCAGACCAAAACCCACCCTAATCATCAGGTGACGGCGCTGGTGGATCGATTGTTTCCGGAAAAGGACTTCGGTTTCCTGAGAACCGTAGATACGAATGATGATATCTACTTTCATAAAAACAGCGTTCGAAACGGGGATTTCAACCGGATGCGACCGGGCGCCGGCGTGCGGTTTCACGCCGAACTGGGTGATAAAGGGCTTCAGGCAACTACGGTGGAAATCCTGGACCGAAATCCTCGGCCCGGGTAAGTTCTTATTGTGCCGGGGCATACACCGTTTCGCGCGTGGCCAGGTCAATCGACTGGCCGAACCGCTCGGCGGTGAGCAGGATATTGTCTTTCAATTCTTTTCGTGACAGTCCGTATTTCTGCGCCAAAGCCTCGATCCGGTCCCGCATGGACGAACTGATCAGCATGAAATACAGTTCTTCGGCGAATTTACCCTCGGTGAGAGGATTCGGTGTGCCTCTATTCCTTTGTTTTACGGTTTGCGTCTGGATTTCTTCGATTATCATCATTGTCTTGTCCTTTCGTATTTGATGGAACGATATGCAGTCGTTTGCACCCCGAAAGAATTACAAAAAAATGGACTTTCCGAAAAAATGTGAAATAATGGATTGCCGGAGGCGACTACCAGGGTGAGCCAGGAAAAGGAGCAGGTCTGTAATTCGATTGTAAGAAGGGAAAGGAAAAACACGATGAGGACGGCGACATATATCCCACTCCTGACGATCAGTCTGTTTCTGATTGGATGTGTCATCAATCCAGGATGTGTTATCAATTCTAATTCCCCCCCGGTTCGTGTGGAGCGTGTGCTGGAAGTGTCCGGCGCGATGCCGACAGGGCGGACCCTGGTCGCCGAAAGCAGCAACGGATCCATCGAGGTGGCCGGCTGGGATCAGGAGACCTGCCGGGTGATTGCCACCATCAGCGCCCGCGGCTGGACGCACGAAGAAGCGATGGGCGTAGCCGAGGCCGTAGAGATCAGCCTGATCGATACGGATCAGCAAATGGAGGTCCTCGTTCAGAAGCCCGCCGGCGATCTGGCCCGGCATATCGGAATCTCATTTGATATCAGTGTTCCGGGGCAAAGCAGTATCGACGTTCATACCAGCAACGGGGCTATTGGAGTGCAGGGACTCGCCGGGCAGGTCAAGGCCCGCACCAGCAACGGCAGGATCGTCGTGGAACAGGTGACAGGTCCGATGGATGTTCACACCAGCAACGGCAAGATTACCTGCCGTGAAATCGCCGGCAGCCTCCGCGCCAAGACCAGCAACGGAGG
>JAFGGE010000186.1 GCA_016930745.1 Sedimentisphaerales bacterium | reverse complement strand
TTCCAAAGGGTTATCAAACACTGACCTTTATCGGCAATAGTCAGCCATCTTGAAGAAGGCTTGCTTCATAGTTTCATTTTGGAGACAAGGATTCAGGCAGAAAAGGCCCTCAGATTTGGTAGTTCCACACCCGCATGTGAGATCGATTCAGAAAGGTGGGGAGTTTCATCAATATTCGTTTTGTCCGATATTTTTGACTGTCGACCGATACAACCCATCTTCGGCCTCACTTAACAGTAGAGCATATCGGGTTACAGCAGCTTTGTGTCGATCCCGATCCCTTCTGGCTCGGCATGCGCGAACTTGGTTGCGATGATTAACTCAACTCTACAGTCGAGATGTCGCTCCCGGAATCTCGGCGTCTCATGGATTTCCTTGCCTGCATCGGTGTCGGTTTCGTTCTCTATCACTGTGCCCCAAACTCCAGCTCGTTAGCCCAGTGCGTAGACCAGTCGTTGTGGAAGGCAAAGCAATTATCTTTCGACACGCTCCGGCCGGCGGCCAACTCAAATGCCCCGGCGCCGTTGTTGACACGCAAACTGAATTTCACAGTTTGACCCGCGTCCAGCCGCTGCTTGACTTCGGGCATGGTGGACCACGGGATGGCACACTCGACCCCGTTGTCGTTTACCACCAGTTTCGCCTCACCCTTCACGGGCCCACCGTCAATGGGCGCCTTCGGTTGGCGCGGAAAGAAATGCTTTCGCATCATGCCGGGACGCTGCAGACAGAAAATCTCCGTGCCGCCGCCGTACTCTTCACCGACCCTGTTCAGGGCGAATTCATAGTCGGTGTCAAAGTAGGCGCAAAACCGAGCCATCGTTCCGGGCGGGAATTGCAGGTGTTCTTTCTTCTCCGGAGCAATGACGTTGAAAGCAATTTGAACGTTATGCTTTCCATTGCCGGAGGGAATCTCGAAATCCCGGCGATACGAATAGCGTCGCACCCCCGACGGCCAGGACAGTTCCTTGCCTTTGGAGGTTACCTTCTCCGGGTAGAAAAAATCGTCGTCGTTGCGGGTTTCAAAACGGGGCAATCCATCCATATGCGGCACCTTGGCGGCGAAATAGAAGAACTGTGAGTCGTAGGCAAGCCAGGCCGTGGTCGCCCCTTCGCCCCCCTGCCCATCCCAATTCTTGAAAGGCAGATACGCCTTTTCTGTCTGACTGGTTGCCACCGACTGCGCGCTGGTCTGTGGGATTATGCCTTGCCAATCCGCAAGGTCGCCGTCCACGGTGATCGTGCGTTTGGCAATCCAATTCACATGCATCAGCTCGGCGTGGACGACCGTGCCGTCCGAGCCGGCGTCGAAGGTTGCCAGCAACCGGTAGTTGTTGTCGGGCCTGGCAGCGCCGCCGGATACAGTGACGAAAACTTCCCTGCTCTCACCACCGTCAAGCAACAGTGTTTGTTCGCTGGGCTCCACAACGAGTCCCTCGATCTTCACCGTAAGCTTGCCTTTGACGGGCCGCGTCAGGACATCGGTGAGTTTGAGCCTGAGTGTTGGTCGGGCTTCAATCGGCGCGGTCAAATCGCTGGCCAGGATTTCCACCGGATCGACGCCAACGATATTCGCCCGGGCGATCGCCCCAAGGAGCTGGTCAAATGATCCGGGACTCCCGTCGGTGCGCAGGAAATATCCGAGTTGGTTGAGCGGCACAACGATCTTTCCGTTGACCGACGGCAACGGATTGGCGTAAAAATCATAAACAATAAATTTTCCGCCTTCACCGGAGAGTTCCATCCTCGCGTCTTTGGCGAGGCCCACGGAGCGGAACAGGAGGCGGTTCTTGTCATAGCTGGCGCTCAAGTCGCCGGTGACGACAACCGTGCCGTCATCGGGATTTGACGCCCCTTGGCGCTGGTTGCCCATCCGTTCGGGCAAGCCATCGAACACAAACACCCACGGCAGTCCGTTCTTGAACAGGATTTCCTTGAAGGCGCGCTGGCCGATAAAATGCTGGCACGCGGCCACCGCGGCGCCCGGCGCCCAGACCTGGGCCACGGCATATTCTTTGCCGCTGATCCGGGGCTTTTGAGAAGTGAACACATTGCCCGCGTAAATGCCGGCGGTGCGATCCTGCCCCATCGCCCGCATGGAGGCGATAACGGCGGCCACACGGTCATCGGAATTGGCCACCCAGCTTTCCGTGTCCCACACGCGCACACGGCCGTATTCGCCTTTACGATTCATCCATTTCGGTTCCAACACCGGGTCGGCCGCCAGCGGCTGGTAATGGATACTGACAAAATCCAGCCAGGGCAAAAAGGTGTCGGTGCCATCACAGAACAATTTGTCGCGGGTGTTGGCCGACGAACAGGCGCCGCCGATAAGGACTTTGACGCCGGCTTCCTGGCGAGCCTCGAGGACTGCTTCGGCCATGACAGTGTAGATTTCGCGATACCGCAAACAATCCGCGCCCCAACCGGAAATGGACACGCCTTCCCACGGCTCGTTCCAAAGTTCGACGGCATTCACTGGGCCTTTGGGCCAGCCGTGGTGAATGAGAACATCCTTCAAGTACCGCTTGAATTCCGGATCAAAGGATGGCAGCCATGCCAAATCTTCTTTGACGCCTTCGATCAACTCGCCTGAGGGACGCAGCCAAGGCCGGCCGCGTCCGAGCGGCTGCTGGCTGCCGGGCGTGCGGCCGCAACCCACGGTGAGCATCAGGGTTAGGTCGTTTTCCATCGCCCAGTCCACATGGGCGTCGTCGATTGTGTTGTAACCGCCTTCGGTGCGGGCGCCTTTCACCCCGAGCCGCTTGAAAACATTAAAGACGGCAGGCGACATCTCAAACGGCCAGCCCAGGTCCATAGCATAGGTGGGGAACTGTTCACGGCCGGGTTCCGGCGCGGGCACGCGCACACAGGCGGCGCCGAAAGCACGTCCCCGTTCGCCCAAATCGAGGATCAGGGCGTACCCGCCAAAGGCATCGCCGATCTTGGGGTTCACCGTAACCAGGCCGCCCTCGGCAGGAATATTCGCCTCGACCGTGCTCGAACTGATGTCAGCGATCTTGAAAACGACGGGTCTCCACCAGTCGCCGGGTTTGCCCTTGGTGCCGTATTGAATCACATCGACTTTCACAGGGCCCTGGTATGGCCGGCCCGGTTTGAGAAAGAATGTGAAGGTGGCATTGTCGCTCGGCCAGAGGGCGTTGGCGCCCTGGCTGCAGGAGATTTGCTGCACCGACCAGTCCCGCGCTGAAATGCCGAAGGCCTTGCCAAAGTCTTCCATATTGCTGCCCGTGGTCATTTGCGCGGAAGCGGTAACGCGGAAAAACGCGGTGAGTATCGTCGTGACAGTAAGGATCGTTTGTGTTTTCATAGTGATGAACTCCCATTGCCATTCCTGGCCGGACTCTCAATTCATGAAGCCCAATGATTTCCCTTCATTCATGGATTCGGTATTCATATCTCACTCCAGCGTCCAGGAATGGATCGCGTAGGCCTCGAACCTGACCGGAAATTGACAATTCCCCTTTTCGACCGTTTGAAATGGATCGGGACGAAGGCGGGCGTTCTCGTCGCCGCTGGCGGTTTGTGCATCCAGAACACGGCGACGGAGGCGCATTTTCTGGGAAAGGCCTTCCAGCGACACCTCGCATTCCACGGGCGAGTGGGAATAATTCCAGAGCATGATATTGAACATGCGGAGCTGTTCATCGAAGGACGCCAAGCCGTGGATAGCGGGATGCGAAGAGGTCAGGCCGATACGTTGGCCGTTGAGGCGGGAGAGCAGCTTGAATGTGAAATACGTCGGCCGGACATGGTTCTGGAAGTCAAACAGGCCGTCAAACTGCGGCATGCGATTCCACCACCGCGTCATAAAGGCCGTGCCCTGCGGAGACATGAAGCGGACAAAGGTCTCGTACGACACGTACCAGTCGCGGATATGGTAATAGCAGGAATAGTCCAGCCCCGCATCGATCATCTGCCAGATCGTCTCGGCCACATAACACGGCTGAAACCTTGGATCCAGCGGAGGATTCGTCAGATCCATGTTCCATTCGTCCGGAAATGTCTCGGGTTTGGGGTCCGGGTAGGATTTGAGCAGGTCATGGACATAGTCGATGGTGCCGCGAACGGCCTTCGGATCGCTGCTGTAGATATGCCAGGAGACAAAGTGCAGGGGAACCTGCCCCGAGCGGCACAGGTCCAGTAGGGCCGGAAGGATCGGGGAACGGACGTAGGCCAAGGCCGGACCGCCGATGCGGGCCTCGGGGTCGGCGCGCCGGACCGCGGCGGCGGTGTGCCGGTAATACCGTGCGTAGCTGTCGGGCTTGAAGCGATACGGACAGCCGCCATCTTCGCCAATGTCGGGCTCGTTGCCGACCTCCCAGTAACGGATCCGCGGGCTTTTCTTTTTGTAATGGCGGACGACCTCGAAGATGAGTTTTTCCCATTCGGCGTAATCCACCGGTTCGACGATATCCTGGTTGACCTGCGGAAACAGCACCTTGGGCTTACAACAGATGCACATCAGTGGCGCCGCCCCGGTCCGGAGGATCGTCTCTACCGAGCGATCGAGGGTGTCGAAATGATACCGGCCGGGCTCCGGAAGCAGGTCGAAATACTCCTGGATGAACAAACGAATGAATCGCGGCCGCAGGGCGCGAATCTCAGGAATACGATCCGCCCACATCGGCTCCTCGGACAATCCCCCCTGCCCCAGCGCCATCCGATCCATCTCCAGCGGATCGCCCGGTTTGGAAAAATCAACCCTGACCTGGGCTGTGGGCAGTTCGGCCCCGGAAACGACGCAAACACCGGACACGAGAATCAGAATTGAAAGATAAATTTTCATGTCATGCCTCGCTAAAAAAGTTCGGATCAGTAACTGGCGATGATCGTGTATTGTTTGTCCTTCGGATCCGGGATCACAATCCATTCCTTGGGAATGTCCACTCCGGCCCAGACGGAGCCGTTCACCGTAACGGCCTTGATGGGCAATGACTTCGGATGGCGGAACCGCACGATCAGCCGGGAAGGGCGCTTTCGCGCGGGCCTGTCGACTATCGCGGTAATCGTACCGGACGCGGCACGGCTGTCCATCCTCATGGCGATCGGCCCGAAATGACTCGGCGCCCGTTCGATACGGATTTGTTTACCGTCCTCGAACCAGGCGCGGGGAACGGCCTGGAAAATCAACAACGAATCGTCATCGCATTCTCGAAGGAGCATGTGGCGGTACAGTTCGAACCACGCCCCATCCGTACTCGGCGGACCGAAATATTGCCCCCAGCCCCAGCGATGTTCGACCGGCTCAAACACCGAATGACTGAAGGCGCATGCCATCATGCTGTAGAAGGCCCGGATCGTCGGCTTGACCTGGTCGCGATACAAATAGACCGTCGCCTGTTGATTGTACACCGGCTCGTTGGCCATACCCCAGCCGTTGAAGAACAGATTGTCCTCGTGATCGTTGAGCAGGAATGTCGTCAAGTCCGCTTGCGGATCCAAAGCCTTCAGCCGCGGCAGATGCATCGGCCCGGTATCCACATCCGAAGGATACCAGATCTCCGGCCTGCGCCGAGGCGTCCAAGCGTCGCCGGGAACATAGGGAATCCAGGTTCCGTCACAAAGTTGCACCAGCGGAGACTGCATCGAGGCACGACCGAAGGCCCTTTCTATCGATCGCCACAGCGAATCCGCCGCGGCCCGGCATTGCGGCGCGGCGGAATGGCCGATCTCCTTGAGCACAACCGAAAAGGCATCCAAACCGGCGAAAAGATACGCCTGATTGAAAGCCCAGGCTCCGTTTTCCGTTGACAGGTCGTTCAGCGGCGCCAGCACCAGGCCCGGCGCTGCCTGTCGGACCTCACCCATGCACCAGACCATCGCCTTCAAGGCCTGCGGCAGCAGCCGATCCAGCGACGTCCGGTCGCCGCTCAATCGATAGTGCTGTGCCACCGCATAGATCATACCCGGCGTATAGACGCCCCAGTTGGCATAACCTCTGATATGCCCATCGGGCTCCTGGTTGCCACGAAACATGGCCTCCAGTTCCTCGGCGGCAAGATTGTGATATCCGCGCAGATCGTAAAGCATGTAATCCACATATACTGCCTGATTGATCGGCCATGGAATCCCCTTCTGATCGTAGGCGAAGTTGGAATACGGCAGGTCGATCCGCACAGCTCCGTCCGAATCCGAATACCGCCGCGGCAGACGCAGTGCATGCCAGAGATTGGCCCGAAACAGGGTATTGACCGCCTCATCCGGTACGACAAACTGCGCACCTGCCGCCAGATAGTCCGACCAGAACTTGTGCGTCGCCGCCCGTACGACCGCATAGTCCAGCTTGAGAAAAGTCTCCCGATGCTCCGCCCCAACCGCCGGCGACGGCAGCTTGACGACAAACTCGCTTTGCCCCTTGCCTTCCAGCCGAGCCTTGATTGTCGTCCGAACAACGCCGGGCTTGTCTGGGCCGATCGTGTCCGGTACGAAGGAAAGGTTTGCACCTTCAACACACAGGAGAATCTGTTCCGACGAATCCTCCAAAGTCCAGATCAAATCCTTCGTCCGGATCGCGGTATCGGATTGGCCCGTGACATGCTCGCGGTGGAGGCTTAGGCCGATGTTCAAGGAGCGGATCCTGCCTTCCAGTTCGGTCAACCGTATCTTTTGCATCAAGACCATCGGCGAATTGTCATTCCGGTTTATCGCTGCCCCCCGTCGCGGATACGCGAACTGTTCGACCTCGTAGCGAACACCGTCTTTTTCGAATACCGTCTTCAGGATCGGCGGGCCGTCGATCAGCGTCTGGCCCTTCCAGGTATTGGTAATGTCCTGGGTAAGATCGCCGAAATCAAAATGGAACCGAAAATGGTCCGGATTGCCGAAATCGTTACAGACGCCCGCCCCACGGTCGATCCCGAACTTGTAAAAAGAGCTGTCCCAGCCCACGCAGACAATATGTCCGTTGCCGGTGGCGTGCGGGTTGTGATACGAGGGGTGGCCCATATCCTCCCATCGTGCGGTCCACGGCGAATAGCTCGCCTCCGGTTCGGCCTGGACCCGATCCAAAATCTTACGTCCCGCCCGCGATTGGAGCGATTGGCGATGATCCCTATACGATAGCGGTGCCTCACCCGTGGAAATATAGAAGTCCAGCTCCGGAATCCAGAACGCCTGGTTCTGCAGGAGTTGATCCACCGTCAGTGAAAATCCCCGCGTGCCTTCGGCGTTGGTCCGGATCGTGAGTTTCCGCTCGTCCGGCCGGAATCCCGGATCGCGCCGAAGCCGCTCGGCTGTCTCCTTGTCGCCCTTGTCCAGCAGATAACTCCAAATCTCGTGCGGTCTGGGAATCGCCGAGACGGCACGATCCGGAAAGTGCAGCGACAGCGAAAGACCATCCACATCCCCGCCGCCCGCCCGCCCCCGAAATTGTCCACTCTCCAACAAATCCCCGGATTCCAAATCCACCGGCACAATCCCGGCGATTTCCACCTGGACGGCCTCAATGCCGACCTGCCGATCTTCCGCCGTCCGCTGGTGGCCCCAGGACAGATGCACCCGCAACGCGCCGCTTTGGACCGAAGCAACCATGATCAAAAAAGAGAAGGCCGCCAGCCCCCCCGTCGAAACTCGTTCTTTGATATGCATACATTTTCCTCCATTACTCATTCACTGTTTTTTCCGATCGGCAACAAGGGAATAATCTGCCATCCCTCGGCTCCAAGTTCAATATCCCGCTCGACGAATTCCCAGACGACAATCTTTTTATTCTTCCACAGAGCCGGTCGTCGATACAGTTCCTGGCGAACCAGCGTGGATGCCCCGCCGTCACTGACCAGCGAAGTCAGCGGCTGCTTGAGCTGCCCGGCCAGATGAGCGATCAGGCCCGCGCTGCCGGGTTCGTCGGTCTCATAGATCCGCAGGAAGCTGTCGCCGAGAATCAGTACTTGCGAATCGGGGTCGTCTTTGTAGGTAGCGCCGGTGTCCGAGCGAATCACCTGCCCGCAACGAATCGTTTCCGGCACGGCCTCCTGTTCGAGTCGGGGTACCTGGAGCATCCGTAAAACATCACCCACACGTTCGACAACGGCGGGGCGGATTTCAAACGCGATATCGCCCCGTTCGATCCAGCCATAATCAATAATCTGTCCGGCGATGGCCTTGGCGGCGACCGCGACGCCCTCCGGCGACCAGTGGCTGTCCTGAATCAGATACAGGGGTGGCCCGCCGGTCTGCCTGACCCGATCGAAAACCGCGAACAGATCAACCGTCTTGACGCCCGCCGCATCCAGCCGCCGCAACAAGCCGACTGTCTTGGGGCCCACCACGCCGGACATTCCCGCCGCCCGCCATGTCAGTTTATCCGGATACACGCTTTCTTTATTGGGCGCCACTACCACAAGCAATTCGATGCCCCGCTCGGCCAGGGCCTCTCGAAAAGCGACGATGGCGGCGACCGGATCATCGGCTCCGGGATTTCCCGATATGGGCCTGGGCCGAGACAGCAGGACATTTACCCCCGGCTTATAAAACAACCATCCATCACGACCGATCAGCACCTTTTCACCGGCCTCCTTCAGCCACACGAACTGTCGGTACTGCATCCCAGGTCGAAGCTGTTTTGTCAGCCAACTGGCGTCTTCCAGATCCCTTTCGTAGGCCCTCAGATTCGCTGCCGTGGGTACCCGTCGAAAAAGATCCAGCGCCTGCAACGGCCGGCCGCCTCCGATTTCGACTATGGCTTGCCAGATCCCGGCACAGGCAATCGCCAGAATAAATCCCACCGTAAGCACCATAGATTCTGTCCGAGCATTGTTCATTCTATGTCCTAAAACTGGAAATATAAAAACGGATTGAACGCCTGCGAACACATCGCCATCACCGCCAGCGTCAGGGCCGCAGCCAGTACCACGGCCTTCGGCCAGGTCAACCGTTCCGACCACTCATAAGACGGCACCGGCCAGGCCAGCACGACCACGGCCAGGGCCATTATAACCAGTTCGTTTCGACCGTACAGGACTGCCGCTAGCAACCGTGCCGGCTCCGTTCCGCCGCCGAGACCGATCATCGCCGCCAGATACAGCACGGCTTCGTGCAGTGTCGAACAACGAAAAAAAACCCACGAGACCAAAACAAGAACGAAGGTGATCACAACACGAGCCAAACGCGGCAGCCGGTGGTATACGCTTTCCTTGCCCAGATACCTCTCGAAAGCCAGCAGCAGGCCGTGATACGCCCCCCAAACAACAAAAGTCCAGTTGGCCCCGTGCCACAGGCCCCCCAGCAGCATCACAATCGCCAGATTCAGATAGGTCCGCCGGGGACCCCGGCGGTTGCCGCCCAACGGAATATAGAGATAATCGCGAAGGAATGTGCTCAACGAAATATGCCACCGCCTCCAGAAATCCGTGATGCTCACGGCCCGATACGGCGCGTCGAAATTTTTCATGAACTCAAAGCCGATCATGCGACCCAGCCCCACCGCCATGTCCGAATATCCGGAAAAATCAAAGTAGATCTGGAACGCGTACGCCGTCACGCCGAACCACGCATCGGAGACTTCCAGCGTCTGCGCCCCGAAGCCCGCATCGGCAATCCCCCCGAGGGGATTGGCCAAAAGAACTTTCTTCGACAACCCCAGAACAAACATCGACACGCCGGAGGCAAATTTTTCCCAGGAGTGGTCTCGACCAATAAGTTGCTGAGCAATAGCTCTGTAACGGACAATAGGGCCGGCAACCAATTGAGGGAAAGACGCAATATAACAGGCAAAATCCGCCAAGGACCGAGCAGGAGGAGCATCGCCGCGATAAACATCGATACTGTAACTCATGGCCTGAAACGTATAGAACGAAATTCCCATCGGAAGAACGATTTGAAAGATCCCAATGCCACCAACACCGAACCACGAGAGGACCTCGTTGATATTGGTCTGAAAGAACATACCATATTTAAAAAATCCCAGCAGGCTCAAACTCACGACCACCGCCGCCGTTACGCCAGCGCGCTTCTGCCGCGGACCGGCCTTCGGATAAGAGATGACCCGGCCGCCGGTATAATTCACGACGGAGACCAGCAGCATCAACAGGATAAACTTCGGATTCCACCAGCCGTAGAAGACATAACTGGCCAACAGCAGAAACAGATTCCGCGACCGAGAAAGAAAAACTTCCGAACGATGCAACCTTCGAAAAACCCAGGGCAGGGCATAATACCCGCCCAGCACCAGCGGCAGAAAAGAGAACAGGAAAATGTAACTGCTAAAGACCATCGAAATGAATCCCTGTAGAAGATGCCGGGAGGATTGTTGTCGGCCCATCGAACATTTTCGTTCTACTTTCCGGCCAGATTGGTCCAGACGGCCCAATACAACGGTCCGATTTCCTGGCCAAAGTATTTATTGACGATCCCCCCCATAAAGAAGTCTTCGATAGGAACTTCCAGGGCCATCCGATGCGTCTGCCCGGCCTGAAACGACGGCAGATTCCCGCCGATCTCCTTGACCCGCCGGTCGGGCGCTTCGGCACGGGCCTTGAAAGGATTGTAATGGCCCACGAAGATCGTATCACCCTGGATCTGGCCTCGGTGAACCTTGAGAACCTGGTACTTGAGAATCGTCGCATAGTCATATAGCTCACGCTTGAAGATCGCCCCTTCGGGTACCTCGACCAGCCGGGCCGTGACTTCCACGGTTCCCTGGGTTGTCACAAACGGATCCTCGCCGGTCACCGACGATCCGTCGGATCGACGGCGGCAGGAAACACAAGTCAGTACAAGAGCAGCAAGAAGGGTAATACTTAAAAGTCGTTTGGTATTCATTTTACTTTCACCGGTTTGAGATCGACAAAATCACAGGTCCAGTCCGGCTCCCAACCCGGGCCCAGGTCCAGGCGGAGGGCGGATCTGGCCTGGGGGTATTGATTCCGGATCGTCGGACCTTCATCGCCGCGCATGGGAGTATCTTCGCGACGGATGATCGCCAGCGTCGTCTGCGAGTGATCGACCTTGCCGAGGTCCTCGACACTCCGCGTAAAGAGCAGATAGTGTCCGTCGGGCGAACTGCACGCTCCGTAGATGTGCCGGCTTTCCTCGGCATAAAGCATTCTCCGATCGGAACCATCTATCCCCGCCACCCACAGTTCCGCCCGGCCGGGCTGGTCGGCGATGATCCCGCGGGAGTAGAGGATGTGCTTCGAATCGGGCAGCCAATCCGGCGTGCAGTTGTATCGCTCCGTTTCACTGACGGCATTCAATGCGCCGGTTTCCGGATCAAGGCAACCGATATTCCAGAAGGGGCCCAGGCCGTTGGCCGTGCCGGCCAAGTACTTCCCATCCGGCGACCAAACCAGTTGTTGAACGATCCCTTTTCGTGGTATTTGTCGTATCACTTTCTTTGTTTTTATATCGACAATCTGAATCGCCTTTTGTGTCAGGCAGGCAATTTGGGCCGCTCCAGGACCCCATGAGGCCCAAGAGAATCGGTTCCCTAAAACGTCCGGATGTCCACCATCCGCCCGAGCGATTACCAGATCGAAGGTACCATAGGTATTGTTATCGAGTGGCTCCGAAACCGGCATACGATAATACAGCCACCGTGTCCCATCGTCAGAAAAACGCGGACCTGCCTCATTGAAATCGGGCGTATGGGTCAATTGGATACGGTCCGAACCATCCGGGCGCATTCCAAACAGGTCCCAATCACCGCGCTCGGTTCTGGAGCTGAAGATCAACCAGCCCTTGCCGTGTAATTCCCCGGCCAGATCCTCTGCCCTGTTGACTTTCGTGGCAACCCCGGATTCCCGCCTCTCGATATCGGAGAATGTCCAGCACGGCTCCCACCCAACCGGCAATTCAAGGACCGGTCCGTTGTGTACATCCTTATGCAGCGACCGCAGCTCGGCGCTTTCGCCCCCGATGATCGGCGCATCGGCCAGCCGCATCAATCCCAGCGGTGCGCCGTTATGTTCCGGATCGCCGTCCTCGTTCATATTGCCCGTGAACAGTACATAGCGACCGTCCGGTGAGACATGTCCGCCGTACACATGCCGGCCGTCTTCCCCATAGACCAGCTTGCTCACCCTGCCATCCGCGTCGGCCATCCACAACTGCGTCCACCCGTACCCCTTGTTGGCCTTCTGCCCCGGGGGCCGCCAGGAAAAAATAATCTGCCGGTTGTCGCCAAACCAGTCCGGCGTACAGCAATCCACGCGATTGACGGCATTGGCAACCCCGGTGGCCAGCTCGATTCGTGCAATACTCCATCCGGTTCCAAATGAATTGGCCACGCCGACCAGCCACAGCCCGTCGGGCGACCAGGTCATCTGCTGAAAGAAACCCTTCCGTTCGAGCGTCCGCACCGTCTTCCGCTCGGCGATGTCCACGATGGAAATCCCCTTGATCGAAAGGCACGCGATCTGTTTGCCGTCCGGGCTCCAGCTCGCCCAGGGATATTCGCCTTCGGGGCCAACAACACGGGGCTCGGTGCCGTCGCTGTTGGCAATAACCAGCTCGCCCTGCGTGCCGTGGTCGTTGTTGTCGATCTTTTCATTGCGGGCCATGCGGCGGTAGAGCAGTTGACGCCCATCGCGGGAGAACTGCGGGGAAAATTCATTCGTCTCGGTGGTCGCGGTGATGTTCCGAATGGCCGAACCATCCGGCCGGCAGACAAACAGGTCCCAATCCCCCTTCTCCGAGCGCGACGCATATACGATCCAACCCTTGGCGCCCACCTCGTCGGCCAATTGCCGGACAGCAGGATCCTTCCCCGAAGAACCCGGACCGGTCGGTTGTGCCGCGGTCCAACCAGCAGCCAGACCGACAACCATCGCTAGAATCTGTAAGCATTGTTTTCCCAAGCTCATCTCCGCCAATCGAATGCGTTCTGCCGAGGGCCAATCCGGTTTGCGTTCAGGCGCACCGCAACAAACGACAAATCGGCTTACGGAAATCAAGAGCCAATATACTAATCGAAGCCAAAGAGGTCAAACACCAATCCCCGACAGATCAGTCAATCGGCACGGGTTCCCCGTTGTGCACGGAGTATCCTTATGAGTGCGCCAAGTAAAGCTGATGTGGGCAAGCTGGATAATCCAGCCTGGCCAAAGTCTAACCAACGGGCCAGAACGGAACTTT
>JAFGGE010000185.1 GCA_016930745.1 Sedimentisphaerales bacterium | reverse complement strand
TTGTTGGCCGAGGTGGTGCAAAATTCAAACGATGCGATCACCGTGCAGGATTTTGAGGGCCGTATCATCTCCTGGAACCGCGGCGCCGAACGGATCTATGGCTACGGGAAAGCCGAAGCCCTGCAGTCGAATGTCGACAGGATGATCCCCGGCCACAAGCGAGAGGAAATGCAGGGGCTGATCGAGCGACTCAAAAAAGAGGAGATCATCGAAGGCTTTGAAACATTGCGAATGACGAAAGAGGGCCGGATATTGGATGTCTCGCTCACCGCAACCCTGCTGCGGGATGAGAAAGGCAGGCCGTTCGCCGTGACCACCACCGAAAGGGACATTACAGAACGAAGGATTCTGGAAAAAGAAATCCTGGAAATTACCGAGCGGGAACGAAAACTGATCGGTCAGGAAATGCACGACAGCATGGGCCAGATGCTTACCGGAGTGGCCGTCAAGAGCAAGGGGCTGGCGTTAAAACTAAAAGGCAAATCCTTACCCGAATCGAAAGGCGCCTTGGCGATCTCCCGGCTGGCCGGCCAGGCGATCGCTCAAATGCGGGACCTGGCCCGGATGCTGTATCCCGTGGACATTGAAGCCGGCGGTCTGGTGTCCGCCCTGCAGACGCTGGCATCCAATGCGGAAAAGATTCTGGATGTCCGATGTCGATTCCAGTGCGAACATCCTGTTTCCGTGAATAACATGGTCGAAGCCAAGCAGCTTTACCGTATCGCTCAGGAAGCCGTAACCAACGCGGCCAAGCACGGCAAGGCAAAGAATATCATGATCGAACTTTCGTCCACCGAAGAGGTGTGTATCCTGTCCGTGAAAAATGACGGTCTGGATTTCCGGAAATCATCCCGCCCGAATAACGGGCTCGGATTGAAGATCATGGAATACCGCGCCAATCTGATCGGCGGGATTCTGGATATCCGGAAGGGGAAAAAGAAGGGAACGGTTGTGACCTGTACGGTTCCCAATAACCTGAATCCATCCTGGGAAAGAGAAAAGCATTGAAGAACGTACCCGCCATGCCCGACAAGAGGAAAACGAAAATCCTGATCGTGGACGACCATCCGATCGTTCGGGAGGGCTTGCAGACGATTCTTAGCCAGGAACAGGACCTGGAGGTATGCGGCCAGGCGGAAGACGCCGTCGGAGCTCTCCGCGCCATCGAAGCAGGGAATCCTGATATTGCCGTTATTGACATCTCCCTGAAAAACTCGGATGGCATTGATCTGACCAAGACGATCAAGGCGAAATATCCTGCATTGTCGGTTATCATTCTTTCCGTTCATGATGAATCGATCTATGCCGAGCGGGTTCTTTTGGCCGGCGCCAAGGGGTATCTGATGAAAGAGGTGGCCTCAGAAAATATCGTGACGGCGATTCGTACGGTCTTGCGCGGCGAGATCTATGTCAGCGGCGCCATTGCCAAGAAGTTTATGCATATCATCGCCCAGGACCAGGCGGGCCTGTTCAAAACATCCGTCGATCGTCTGAGCGACCGTGAGCTTGAAACCTTCCGCCTGATCGGCGAAGGCCTTTCGGTTTCCAAAATCGCCAAACAGCTCCATCTGAGCGTAAAGACCATAGAGACGTACCGCTCGCGCATTAAAGAAAAACTGGGGCTTGCCGATGCCTCCCAGCTTCTCCAGTTTTCCATCCATTGGTCCCGGAGCCAGAAAAAATAGCACCTACCCCAAACCTTGTCGCTCGTAAAGCAACCACCCCGAATCGAACACTTCAGAGATTCATGCGTTCTTCCGGGGGATCGTTTATGTAGGGTATTTCACCTACACGTCCGTACGTGGTTTGACGGACACAAAAAACAGATGCGTCCCCGATTTACATCCATTCGACGATCGATAGTATTAGGCCCATAAGTAGGGCTCATACGACAACGTTCCACCAATGGGTAAGGATACCTGGACGAAAACGAATGGTTTCGGAGAGCGGAGAAAGGGCGGGTCTGGCGCTGCCAGACTCGTCAGAAAAGAACCGCGGCAATCGGACGCCGCGAAAAATATAAACGGCTCTGGCGAAGAAGCGGTCAGGGATACAATGAAAGATTCCTTGTGGATTGAGGTGTATCATGCGAATTCTCCTCCTTAATCCGGAGTTCCCGGAAACGTTTTGGAGCATGAAAAGCGCCATCCAATACATCTCCCGCAAATCGTTGCTGCCGCCGCTGGGATTGCTGACGGTGGGGGCGATGCTGCCCGAGTCGTGGGACAAGCGGCTGATCGACCTGAACACCACGCGTCTGCGCGACAAAGATCTTCTATGGGCGGATTATGTATTCATCACGGCCATGCTCATCCAGCGGAAATCCGTCGATGAGGTTCTCCGGCGATGCCAGGCGCTGGGCGTCAAGACGGTAGCTGGCGGGCCGCTGTTCACAAGCCTGCCGGAAGAGTACGTTCATGTCGATCACCTCGTGCTGAAAGAGGCCGAAGAAACGCTTCCGGAATTCGTGGCCGATGTGCAAAACGGAACGGTCCGCAAGATCTATACCACCCATAAAAAAGCGGATTTGCGGCAGACGCCGGTTCCCTTATGGAATCTGATTGACATCAAGAAGTACGCCTTGATGCCGACGCAGTATTCGCGCGGCTGTCCCTTTAATTGCGATTTCTGCGATGTGACCACGCTCTTTGGCCACGAAATCCGCACCAAAGACACGCGTCAAGTAATCGCGGAACTCCAGAGCATCTACGATACCGGATGGCGAGGAAACGTGTTTTTCGTCGATGATAATTTCATCGGCAACAAGAGCCGCCTCAAAACGGAGGTCCTGCCCGCCATCGAAACATGGATGCGGGAGAGAAAACATCCTTTTTCCTTTAATACACAGGCCTCCATCAATCTGTCGGATGATCCCGAGCTGATGCGTGCGATGGTGCGTGCGGGTTTTGACTGCGTTTTCGTGGGGATCGAAACGCCGAGCGAATCGAGTTTAAACGAATGCAACAAGGTGCAGAATCAAGGCCGCGATTTGGTGCAATGCATCGCGAAGATTCAGCAGGCGGGGATGCAGGTCCAGGCGGGATTTATCCTGGGATTCGACAGCGATGAGCCGGGCATCTTTGACGACCTGATCCGGTTTATCCAGGAAAGCGGGGTCGTTGTCGCGATGGTGGGATTACTCAATGCTCCGCGGGGAACAACTCTGTATCGGCGGATGGCGGAGGAACAACGGCTGACCCGACCGGCAACCGGGGATAACACCGATTGCTCCATGAACTTCCTGCCCAAAATGGGCATGGAAGCTCTCATAGAGGGTTATCAGAAGGTGATTAAAACCATCTATTCCCAGCCGAACTATTGCGAACGAATTCTTACTTTCCTGAAAAATTACAAGATGCCCGCCGACCGAATCTCCCAATATCGTTTCCGAGAGATCCGGGCATTTATCAAAACGATATGGATGTTCGGCATCTTGCGTCCCGGCCGACGGTATTACTGGAAACTGATCTTCTGGTCCTTGCGGAAACGCCACCGGCTTTACCTGGCGGTCTCCTTCATCATCTACAGCCACCATTTCCATAGAATGATCCGTTCGATGGAACGGGTGCCCGTTCCGGCCGGAGACAATTGATACCCCTCTGGTCGTCGGGACGATATGTACGCCGAATTGAACCCTTTGGAAATCCATACGTACTTCAGGAAGCGTCATTGCGGGATTTTACACGGACACATCCGTACGTGGTTTGACGGACACGAAAAACAGATGTGTCCCCGATTTTACAACCATCCGGACGTTGGAAGGATGGAGTTTATGAACAGGACTCACAGACTGTTCCATAGGACGAGCCCATTGGCCGCGCTCCTGGCGTGCAGGTTCCTGTCCGCTGTGCTGGGGATTTGCATCGCTTTGCCCGGTTGCAGTATGGTCACCTCGACGGACACCGATTCAGCGATGGATGGGCCGGGCCGGGTTGGCGCGACGGACAAGACACGCCAGATCGAAATGACAAACGGCCTCCAAACGATTCGGTTGGAAGAGCTTGACCAGTTGACCCGCGCCTTTG
>JAFGGE010000184.1 GCA_016930745.1 Sedimentisphaerales bacterium | reverse complement strand
GACATTTGTCTCGATCATAACCGATATTATTCCCCGAAATATCATTGCCGCCATGGGCCAGGACAATGTGCTGGCGGTGATCTTCTTTTCCCTGCTCTTTGGCGTTGCCTTGACCTCTGTGGGGTCACAAGCTCAGCCTCTGATTGATCTGTTCGGCTCGCTCAATGCTGTCATGCTCAGGATTACTGACTGGATCATGGTTCTGGCCCCGTTCGGCGTGGCGGCCCTGATGGCTTATACTATCGGTTCCATGGGCCTGGAAGCGATCGGATCTTTAGCCAAATACATGGCGACCGTCCTGATCGGTCTGGGGATTCATGCGGCGATCACGCTGCCGCTGCTGCTGGTCTTTATCGCGCATGTCTCGCCCTGGCGTTTTATCCGGCATGTATTCAGCGCCATCGCCACGGCCTTCAGCACGGCCAGCAGCGCCGCGACCCTGCCGGTGACGATGAACTGCCTGGAGGAAAACGCCGGCATCTCCAACAAGGTCGCCGGCTTTGTCATTCCCATCGGCGCGACGGTCAACATGGATGGCACCGCCCTGTACGAGGCCGTCGCGGCCATGTTCATCGCCCAGGCCTATGGCGTCCAGATGAGCCTGGCCCAGCAGATCATCATCATGCTGACCGCGACGCTGGCCTCGGTCGGCGCCGCCGCCATTCCCAGCGCCGGGCTGTTTACCATGATGATCGTCCTGCAGGCCGTGAACCTGCCGCTGGAAGGCATCGCCATGATCCTGGCGGTCGATCGTATCCTCGACATGTTCCGCACCGCCGTCAATGTCTGGGGCGATACCTGCGGCGCTGCCGTCATCGCACGAACCGAAGGCGAACAGTTGCGATAATCCGTGTAAATGCTCGGCTCGCCCAAATCTGCTCTGATCGTAAATGCACTTGACACTCTTTCCATAAACCATTACATTGGATGGCGATATTGTTTGCTCGTGGCATGTTTTTATGACCTTTGATTGCAAGGGAAAACGTATGATAACCAAATCCTTTCCTAATGCAAATCTTCCATTCAATCGTCGCAATTTTCTTTCTCTTGGGGCAGGCGTTGCAACCTTGGGTGTCGGTGGTATGAGCACTGCTCATGCCGCCCAAACCGGAACTGCACAAATCATCGAGCCCCCAGCCGGGAAACGGATCCTGCTTTCCTGCAAGCTCGGGATGATTCCGAAAGAGCTGGACGGCAAAAAGCTGTCGGTGGTGGATCGTCTGAAGATGGCGCAGAAAGCCGGATTCGACGGTGTGGATTTTGATCAGGCCGGGGAATACTCGGTACAGGAGGCCAGGCAGGCCGTGCAGGAATCGGGCGTTTTTGTCCACAATGCCATCAATCACGCCCACTGGTCGCAGCGTCTTACCAGCGTCAAGGAAGAGGAGCGGGCACAGGGCCGGGCCAATATCGAACACTGCATCCGGGTTTCCCATGCGGCCGGAGGCAGCGGCGTGCTGATCGTGGTCGGCAGGGGCGGCGACGGGCCGGCCGATGTGATCGAGGACCTGGCCCGGCAGGAAATCCGCAAGCTCCTTCCCCTGGCGGCGGCCCTGGGGCAAATGATCTTAATCGAGAACGTCTGGAATCAGATGATGTACGACCACGATGCCCCGCCGGATCAGAGTCCCCGGCGGTTTATCGACTTTATAGACAGCTTTAAAAGCCCCTGGGTGGGCATGTATTACGACATCGGCAACCACTGGAAATACGCCCAGCCGGGCGAATGGATCCGGGCCTTCGGCCATCGCTGCGTCAAGCTGGATGTCAAAGGCTTCAGCCGGGCGGCGAACAAGTTTGTGGATATCACCGGCCCCGAGGATGATCTTCCCTGGCAGCAGGTGCAAAAGGCCCTGGACGATATCCATTTCACAGGATGGGCCACGGCGGAAGTCGGCGGCGGCAACGTGGAGCACCTGACCCTGGTGCGCAAGCAAATGCAAAAGGCCTTTGGCATCTGAGCCGAACGTAAAATTCTACGGATAGGCTGTTCTTGTCAAAGCCGATCCCGGGGATGCGAATCAGCATACGACGGTTATCAGGCCTCGGATGTTTTTACGCCATCCAGGCCCTGTCGCGCTGTTTGTATTGGTTCACCGCCTCGGCGACGATCTCCACATCTTCGCCGACCTGCCAGTCGAACAGTCCGACGCAGGCGAAATCGGCCCCATTCTTGAATGCGAAGTCGAATCCGTCGTTCGGTCGGATCGCCCCGGCCGCCAGTACCTTATACGCGATCCAGGGTTTCTTGACCTCCTTCATAAACTCCACCGTCTCGGTCGGGGTCAAATCCCAGTAGTTGTCCGTTCCGTAATTCTCGATCACGGCCTTGGTCTGACCGGGCTGCCGGGCGGACCAGTAATTGGTATGGTGCAGGGTCTTCATGAAGAAATCGTTCTCGATGCCCGCCGATTCGACCGCGATGAGCATCTCCAGACAGTGCCCCGCGACGCCGGAAGGAACACCCTGCTTGTTGACATACCGGACGAACTTGTCGATCAGGTCCATGCGGTTGTCGAAGGTCCAGCGGTCGCCCTGATTGCCGACCAGGTAAATCGCCGCCGCTCCGTTTTCCATGGCCTCGTCCACCACCTGCTCGATATTGTTGGCGTCGGCGCCGGTCTGGGCCAGCCATTTCATTTTGCCGCCGCGTTCCTTGCGATAACGGCCAAACAGCTTAACGGCCCTGGGATCGCCCGAAAAGATCGTGCAGGCATTGATGCCGTTTTCCTCGCAGGCCTGCCAGGTGTCCATGATCTTTTCGTCGGTGAAATAATGCATCATCAGCGGCGATACGTAAATCAGGTCCCGTGAGTGGGCATAGCCGCTAATCAGGTTGCCCCCGCAGATAATCCGGCTGATCTCCACATCCCCGATCTTGCCCATGGGGCATTTCCGGGTTGCCGGTTTCACCTGCTTATCCCCTTCGGAAGACCGGGCCAGGAGGGCCTGCTCCTCGAAGCTCAGGCCGATCATGGCCCCGGCGGCACTGGTAGCCAGAAACGACCGTCGATTCAAACCGTCCGACATCTTTACCCCTTTCGACATCTCCTGCATACGGATTACACTTACCCGGTTGTCACCCTTCCTTTACTTCATTACTAGGATTTGGTTCAAAAGCTATTATATGAAAATACCCTCCGGAAGTAAATCCTCCGTTCTTGTTATTGCCATTTCATGGTCTTTCGTTCGTAGTTATCGGCCCCGAAGTTGGTATGTGTTGAATCTTTGAATCGAACCTGCCCGGCTTGCAGGTCGCTTTCTTCGGCATCGATCGGCACGCTGTAGATCCCGTCTTCTTCGGGTGTCGGCAGGACCGGCTTGCGACGGCCTTCCAAATCGCACCATGCATTGCGTCGGAATCGGAACGTTTCCGGCGCGGTTCCCGGCCCGATATTGACAAAGATGTCCACCCGGGAATCGAACGCGACCAGATTATTCTCGAACACGCCGCCATAGCAGGGCTTAAATCTCGTATCTTTGGTCTCCTGCAAAATCCGCAGCGTCCATTTGTCGGGCCGCACAATGGTATTATGATGCACCCATCCGCCATTGGCTGTCACCCAGGCCAGCGGGGTCATGCTGTCCACAAAGCGGTTCCCCGCGATTTCGATCTCTTTGGCTTCAAAATCGGCTACGCGCGGACGAAAAAATTCCAGGCCCGTACTGCCGCCCAGATTGATCGCACGATGTCCGCAATGACGAAACAGCGATGTCTGCACCAGGATATTCGTTGTTCCGCCTTTGAGCTGCACCGCATTGGACTGTGAAAATCCCTCCTTGCCCTCGAATAGGCAATCCTCCACGACGCCATAATGGCAGCCGACCATATCGATTCCCGATCCGCCCCAGCCGATAAATCGGCATCGGCGTACGACAAAATGGTCCACGCCGCTCATCTTCAGCGCATCGTGATTCCCCTTGGGCCCGGTCTCCAGAATTGTTACATCCTCCACGATGATGTGATGAGCGGGCGTATCGAAAGAGCCGCCGTCGTCGATATTGATTCCATTGGAGGGAAATCCTTTCACTACGAGATTTCGCAAGGTAACGTATCTGCAATCGGCCAGATGCAGGGCCTGTCCGCCTCCCGAAAAGACGGGTTTGTCTGTTGGATCGGCCCCGGTGATCACAATCGGATTCTCGGCTGTCCCTGCCTGACCTTCGGTATACAAGCTGCCGCGATACCGGCCCGGCTGCAGAAGGATCGTCGTGCCTGCCTCAGCCTTGCGCAAGGCCGATTGCAATTGTGCGCTGTCCGAAACAGTTATCGATTGCGCTGCGGCGATTCCTGTAAGGACGACCGCCAGGAAGCATACCCATTTCATATCCCCTCTCCCGACAATTTCTCATTTCTCGAATTGCCTTTATTCCCATGATACTTATTTTGGTCAAAGAGGCAATACAGGAAGATACAAGAGCGTTTTCATACGGCTAAAACGATCATCGTGCAAGCGGCGGCGGGAAGGGTGTATTGTGTTTTTGTTTCTCTGTTTTACGACAAAGATTTGTTGGTTTTGCGGCTCAAAAGTGCTTGACGCAGGCTTGGATTGACGATAATGTATTTGTACTTATGGTGACCATAGCGCTTCCATGAAGCGTCATGATAAGGATACGACAGAGACAAATGGAGATAGTGTTCAAGGTGATCTGTTTTTCTAAGGAGAATAAAATGCCTTCGAAAGAAACCCTTTCCCGCCGAGATTTCATGAAGCGTACTTCGACGGTAGCCGTCGGCGCTGCGGCGGCCGCCTTTTTGGCCGGAAATCACAAGGTAATTGGCGCCAACGAAGAACTCGTTATTGCCGTCGTCGGCATCCGGGGTCGCGGCAGCGGCCTGATCAACGATTTTGCCGGGATCAAAGGCGTTCGAATCGGCGCCTTGTGCGACTGCGATGAAAACGTCCTGAATCAGCGTGTCGGCGAATTCGAAAAGAAGTACAACTACAAACCCAAAACGGAATACGACCTGCGCAAGATCAACGAAGACAAAAGCATCGATGCTCTGGTGATCGCCATGCCGAACCACTGGCATGCCCTGGGAACGATCTGGGGCGTGCAGGCGGGCAAGCACGTCTTTTGCGAGAAGCCCTGCTCCCACAACATCTGGGAAGGCCGTCAGATGGTCAAGGCCGCCCGCAAGTACAACCGCCTGGTGCAGGTCGGCTTCCAGAACCGCAGTATCAAGAATGTTCGGGCGGCGATGGAGTTCCTGCACAGCGGCAAGCTCGGAAAGGTCTATATGGCCCGCGGCCTGTGCTTCAAGCCGCGCGATTCCTTCGGCAAGTTCCCCGACAGCGCGGTGCCCAAGGGCGTTCACTACGACCTGTGGGTCGGCCCGGCCGAGTGGTTCCCCTTCAACGAAGGCAAGTTCCACTACAACTGGCACTGGCACTGGAACACCGGAAACGGCGATACCGGCAACCAGGGACCGCACCAGTTTGATGTCGCCCGGTGGGGTCTGAACAAGGATGAGCATCCGGTGCGAATCAGTTCGCATGGCGGATATTACAAGTTCCAGGATGTCTGCTCGCAGGAAACGCCCAATACACAGACAGCCTTGTTTGAATATGCCGACGGATCGATCCTTGAATTCGGCACCCGTGGCCTGTATACCAATACCGAAGACGGCATTACCATCGGCAATCTGTTCTACGGCACCGAGGGATGGATGCATGTCAACGGCAGTACCTGGAAGACCTTCTTTGGCCGCAAGAACGAGCCGGGTCCCAGCTCGACCTCCTATGAGCCGGCGGCCGATCCGATGAATCTGGCCGGCGCCGGGGGCGGCGGGCACGCGGAGAATTTTGTCGCCGCCGTCAAGGCCGGCAAGCAGGAAATGCTGACCTGCGATATCGAGACCGGTTTCTACAGCACCTGCCTGCCGCACCTGGCAAATATCGCCTATCGAACCGGCCGGCAGATTATTTTTGACGGCAAGAAGGAAAAATGCGTCAATGATTCGGAAGCCGACAAGCTGCTGACACGGAATTATCGCAAGCCGTTTGTCGTGCCCAATATTTAATGCGATAAAGACTTTCAGGGAATGCATCAGGGCCGGAGGGACGCCGTCGCTTCGGCCCTTTTTCTATGATTTTGTTCGTAAGGACGATACCATGAATTCATACCGGAAACTTGCCATAGCTTGGGGTTTCATCCTGTTCATTGTAACAGGCGTTTTTGCCCAATTCGATCCTTTTGCGATAGAAAAGGGCCTTGACGTTAAATCCCCTGATCAAGCCATCGTTTTGTTCGACGGTTCGGACCTTTCCCAATGGGTCAGGGATGGGGGAAGACCGATCGCCTGGAAACTGGAAGATCAGGCCATGCGGATTGTCCCCGGTTCGGGCAGTATTGTCACCCGGCGCAACTGGCGGGATTTCTATCTGCATATTGAGTTCAACGTGCCTGTTACGGCTGCCACAGGGCAGGGAAAAGGCAACAGCGGAGTCTACATCCAGAAGCGATACGAAGTGCAGATTCTTGACAGTTACGGGGAAGAACCTGTTTTCAATAACTGCGGCTCCTTGTATCGTTACAAGGCCGCCGACAAAAACGTATGTAAAGCTGCGGGTCAGTGGCAAAGCTATGACCTTCTTTTTACCGCCGCCGATTGGCAGGAAGATGGAAAAATTGCCGATGCGCGAATTACCGTCTGGCAAAACGGCCGGATGATCCACAACGATGCCGTGATTAAAAACAAAACCGGCGCCGGCGAACAGGAAGCCCCTTCAGCCCGCCCTATCCTTTTACAGGAACACGGCAATGAAGTCATGTTCCGCAATATCTGGATCATTCCCCTCAACGAAACCGGAAGCGCCAATACTCTTACACAAGACGAACAGGCGGACGGATGGACGCTTCTTTTTGACGGCAAGACCAGCGTCGGCTGGCGAAGCGCACGGGCTGCTGCATTTCCCAAAGAAGGCTGGACCATTCGCGATGGAATGATCATTGTCAATCCAGGCGACGGCAAGGAGTCGGCAAGAGGCGGGGATATTATCACTTCCGAGCAATATTCCGATTTTGAATTCCGGATTGATTTTAAGCTCACGCCCGGCGCCAACAGCGGCATCAAGTATTTCTGCATCGACAAACTGCTCCAGCAGACCGGCTCGGCGATCGGCTTGGAATACCAGATCCTCGACGATGAACGTCATCCGGATGCCAAAGCCGGCCGGGGTGGAAACCGCACTCTCGCCTCGCTTTACGATCTAATCCCCGCCAAAAGTAAGAAAGTCAATCCCGTCGGGCAGTGGAACACGGCATGCATCGTTTCTAAAGGGCATCATGTCGAACACTGGCTCAATGGTCGGTTCGTCCTGGAATATGAAAGGGGCAGCAAGGAATTCCTCGACCTGGTCGCTAGTAGTAAATATAAACAGTGGGAGGGATTCGGAATGGCCGATAAAGGGCACCTTCTTCTTCAGGATCATGGCAATGAGGTGGCTTTCCGAAATATCAAGTTCAAAGTCTTGAAGTAACCGTCGTACAATTCATTGTAAATGAAAAGGCTGATCCTTGGGATCGGCCTTTTTTAGTCGCATTCCTTCGGGGGATCAAATTACACTCGAATTGTAAGGAGCGTAAAGGGCGAACTAAAATTCGACAATTTTGTTGTGTTTACGATTGAAATTTTACATTAATGTGTCGCAGTTCTCGTGAACTATTCGTTATGCAGGAGATGATAACACTTTGTACAGTAAATACTTATGAAAAATATAATGAGATTTACACGTATGGAATAAAGATTGCTTATAAATTCACTTCAATGGCGACGAGAAAGTTTCCTTTGCGATTAAATCATTAGGCAGCTTCCACTTTCTTTTCTCCGTGGATGCTTAAGGCGAGTCTGGTTACGAGGCAAGGCCGGACTCGCCGTTTTTATTTTCAAATCTCTATTGAAAATACATAAATGTATTTATAAGGAGTTATAATTACATATATGTTGATCATTTTGGGTTATAAAACCCCCTTCGTTATTTTTGTAATTCATTGTAAATGAATGTCTTACAATCTTTTCATTCCGTTGAAAACCAAACTGGCACAATCGTTGCCCTATCCCTTTTGAGTGTCATTTAACCTGTAGGTAATTGGGAAGCAAAAGCGGAGAAAGAAAGATGCTAAAACGAGGTACGATTCCGGTACGATCAAGGATCGTTCTGGGGCTATTGATTCTTATCGCCTTTACAGGTCCTTCCTGGGCGGCAGGAGCGGAAACAACAATCAATATTGCCGAGCTCAAGCAGGGTCTGGATACGGTATGGGTCCTGATTGCGGCGTTTCTGGTATTTTTCATGCAGGCTGGTTTCGGCATGGTGGAAGCCGGCTTTATCCGCGCCAAAAACACCTGCAATATCCTGACCAAGAACTTCCTGGATTTCTGCATGGCTTCATTGGCCTTTTTCGTGATCGGCTATGCCCTGATGTTCGGCAATGGCAACGCCTTTTGCGGCACGAAGGGCTTTTGCCTGATCGGGGCCTCCTCCGGAGCGGATATCCCTCTGTACGCCTTCTGGCTCTTTCAGGCGGCCTTTTGCGGGGCGGCGGCCACCATTGTCGCCGGCGGGATGGCCG
>JAFGGE010000183.1 GCA_016930745.1 Sedimentisphaerales bacterium | reverse complement strand
TGGATCGGCCAGAGCGGCGATAATCAGGTCACGCATAACGATGTGGGCGATTTTTACTATTCCGCCGTGTCCGTGGGCTGGCGATGGGGTTATTCCGACAGCCTGGCCAAGCGGAACCACGTGGATTACAACCACCTGCATCATATCGGTTATGGCGTGCTCAGCGATATGGGCGGGGTATACACGCTCGGCCCCAGCGAGGGTACGACCGTCAACAATAACGTAATCCACGATGTCTATGCGTATACCTACGGCGGCTGGGGATTGTACACCGACGAGGGCAGCACGGGCATCACGATGGCCAACAACCTCGTATACAACGTCAAAACCGGCGGATTCCACCAGCATTACGGCAAGGAAAACGTGATCCGCAACAACATCCTGGCCTTCAGCGAGCTGTATCAGGTCCAGGCCACCCGCGTGGAAGAGCACCTGTCGTTTATATTTGAGAACAATATCGTTTATTACAATCAGGGAGTGCTCCTGTCCGGGCCGTGGACGCAGGTGCGGCTGAACATGGACAACAACTGTTACTGGAATACGGCGGGAAAAGTGGACTTTGTCGGAAAACCTTTGGAGGACTGGCGCAAAGAAACAGGACATGACAAGAACTCCATCGTCGCCAATCCGGGATTTGCGGATGCAGGCAGGCACGATTTTCGCCTCTCAAAAGACAGCCCTGCATTAAAGATCGGTTTCCAGCCGTTCGACTACAGCAAGGCGGGCGTGTATGGCGATCCGGCCTGGATCGAACTGGCCCAAAAGCTGCCCGTCAAAGAGCGACAATTACCGCCTCCGCCCCCGCCGGTGGATATCGAGGATGATTTTGAACAGACCTCGGTCGGATCGCCGCCGGGGGATGCCGAAGTACATACCGAGAACAAAGGCGATTCGATTGCCATTACCAACGAACAAGCCGCATCGGGAGAGAAATCCGTCAGGATCGCCGATGCGCCGGGCCTGCAGAACTCCTGGAACCCCCATCTGGTCTATCGTCTGCAACATAGAAGCGGGGTAACGACCTCATCCTTTGATCTAAGGATCGCCGAAGATTCGAATATTAATTTCGAGTGGCGAGACTATGGCAAGAGCCCGTATCGGACCGGGCCGTATTTTTCGATTCGCCATCAAATCCTGAGCGTGGCCGGCAGGGAAATGGTGCGGCTGCCGGCGAATGAATGGATACATTGTACGATCTCCGCATCGCTGGGGGACTCCGCCCCGGATATCTGGTCGATGGAAGTGACTGCGCCGGGAAACTCTCCGCGTACTTTCCGAGACATCCCCTATAACAGTACGGAATTCGACCATCTGGAATGGCTGGGTTTTATCAGCAACGCTACCGGGGAAACCGCCTTCTATTTGGACAATATCGCCATCAAAAACAGGCGATAAGCCTAAAAGGACGAGTTATCTCTTTCCCGGAAGTATGAACATTCGTTCAACATAGGTTCCGATCTGCGCAACAAAAAAGGCCGCGAGCCTCCATGCTCACGACCCAAGCAAAAATGCGTATCAGGCCACTCGTCCCTGCGCGACCTTCAAGCAACGCTTTTCATACCCTTTTGCGACGGTTATCGCCGGCATCCTCCCGTCAACACCATTCCTTTGGCGCACACGATCTCCCTTGTTCATTCGCGAGAATCAGGACCTTTCCGTACCCTACCGGTTTCCCAAGGCGTACAGACACCATCCTTGCCTACGGAAAACACATCCTGTAGAATTGTTTTTTCATTATCCTGGCCCTCCATGCTCTCGTCCCTCTCGACGAAATCACTATATGCAAGGAGCGTTTATCAAGCAACATCTTTTTAACAAAAATCCTAAAATTGTTGCCTGATGTTTTCCCTTCGGTTACACTGGAATCGTTAAATCCTTGAGAGAAAACAAGATGCACCCAGACAACAGAAACATGCTTTTTTATTGATGCCTGTTTGTGTTCTGTAGCTTGACACCAAAACACGGTAATCAACAAAAGGAGGACATGGAATGAAACATGGTTTGTTGGCGGCTTTTTTGATTCTGGCGGCGCACTTTTCCGATCCACAGAAAGAACCGCAGGCTTCGAGAGCGGAGAATCCTTCTCCTTCGCGATGGGAGAGCGAAATTCGGGCCTTCGAAGAGTGGGACAAGAAAAACTCGTTTCCCAGGGACGCCGTTTTATTCGTCGGCGGCAGCAGTATTCGTCTGTGGCCGACACGGGAATCGTTTTCCCAATTTCCCGTAATCAATCGAGGATTCGGCGGAGCGATGATTGCCGATGTAATAACCTATGCCGACCGCATTGTGATCCCGTACCGACCGAGTGTCATTTGTTTTTTTGCCGGAGGAAATGATATTGCGGCAGGCAGAACACCGCAACAGGTCATCGAAGACGCCGCCGGATTTATCAAATATGTTCGTCCTAAACTTCCGGCAACCCCGATTCTCTTCTTGTCCATCAAACCCAGCCCCAAACACATGCCCTACTGGCCGCAGATCAAGGAAGCCAACACGCTTCTGGAGGAAATGTGCTCCCGGGGCGAGCGGCTTTATTTTGTTGACGTGGCTGCACCCTTGCTCGATCTGCAAGAGAAACCGATTCCCTCGCTCTATCAAGCCGACCAGCAGCATCTCAATGAAACCGGATACCGTATCTGGACATTGTTGGTCACGCCGACATTGTCCGAATGCATGCGAAGAACGCATGCCGGACATTTCGAAGAAGCGGATTTTGCCCCCCAAGCGGATTCTTCGAACACCGTCTCCGCCGGGTATGTCGCATCGAAAGGGAGCAAGATTTTTCATACCTCCACATGCAGCGCCGTCAAACGAATTACGGAAGCCAACATGGTCCGGTTTGAATCCCGGGAGCAGGCCCTTCGCACAGGGAGGCAGCCGTGTAAAATCTGCAAGCCCTGACAGCAGCAATCCGGCATCGGCTAAAATTCCCATTTGTGGGATTGCTTGATAAACCGGTTCTGCATGATGATCCCCAGGATGGTCGGTGCGATGATCACCACGGGCATAAACCATGTGGTGTTATAGACCAGATCCTGAATGTGAGTCGTCGGCGGCTGTTGGAGGGCTTCATATTTATCCAGTAAAGAAAGAATCCCGACAACCACGATGGTGCTGCCTCCCAGGCTGGTAAACAACATGACCGCGGCCTTGAGCACAATGAAGGAAATCATCCCGCCGGCGACAACTCCCACCAGGGCCCCCGCCCAGGCATAGACCTGTGGCAGGTGGAAGGCATACCAGAGTCCTCCTGTAATAATCCCTCCCGCCGCCGCCCCGAGCAGACAGACGCACCACTTCATCAAAGGAACCGAGATAAAGGCCAGCAGGGCACAACCCAGCAATCCCCCCAGGACCTCGCTGCCCATCTGTCGGCCGCCCATGATTCCGAGAATCATTCCGATCAGACCGAAGCTAATGACGACAAGAATACGAAAGATGCGCCAGCCATAGAGCATGTAAACGATTCCGAACGAGACGGCAAGGACAGCCTGCAGCCAGGTCAGCACGGTAATTTGCTGCCAGATCATATCGACCAGAGATTCGACAACGCGTTCATTTCCCGCCGTGTTGACTGGTTCGGCCTGTGCAAGGAGGTTTTGAAACAACATGATTAGTCTCCTTCCTGGCTCTTGTCTTTGGTGTGATCCTTTCTGCCAGGGCTAAGCACCAGCGACAGGATCGTACCGAAAACGATCATCCCCCCTAATACCAATCCGTAGAAACGACCATTTTCATACATACTGGTCAATGGACGGGCTCCTTTATACAACAGCAACGAGACCATTCCCAAGAAAATCAGACTCGTCCCCAACAACGAACAACTCAGGGCGCCGATCAACCGGGGAAAAAACGCCCCGATGATCGCGATCAGAATCCCGGCGCCCACAGCCAGGGCGATGCCTGTAACATTCATCTCCCGAGCGGCCTGTCCGATCTGATCCTGTGCATATTGGGTTTGCCGTTCCAAAAGCTGCAATGTTTGCCAGTTTCCCAAAGGGGCCTCTGGCGTAGACTGCTGCTCGTGCGGCCAGGTCCAGCCCCGTTCCTGCAGAGTCGGGACGATGAACATAACGCCTACCAGAATAACGACGATGATTCCCCCCACCAGAATCAGCAGAGTCCGGAAAAAGAACATTCCAAATCCTGCGCCGATCACCGTCATTAAAACCAATGCGATGGTTTGACCGGCTGTGAAGAAATACGCCACTAGAAATCCCAGACTCGCCCCAATCAGACCGGCAAACAGCCGGGCCCAGCGAAGCCCGCCAAGCCAGATACACAGACCCAGGACAACCAGCCCAATCCCGCCCAAAACCAATACCTGGGGAGAAAAGTGCAGGGCCGCCTGCTCAAAATCCCGCAGAATATCCAGCATAATCCCTTATATAATAATGACTTACCACTTTATGAGGACAGGACGTACCCACACTATCCTATGGTAGAGTATCGGTCCAAAACGGGGAAAATCATAAACGAAACTTTTACCTGCCTTCGTGTACTGCGGATGAGAGGAGTCGAACCTCCACGGGGTTGCCCCCACAGGCACCTGAAGCCTGCGCGTCTGCCAATTCCGCCACATCCGC
>JAFGGE010000182.1 GCA_016930745.1 Sedimentisphaerales bacterium | reverse complement strand
TGCAACTGGCCCGGGAGATGTCGATGGACATTCGAGAGACGGATTTGACGATCACCCGGCTGCTGGAGGCCGATGAGGTGTTTATCACGAATGTGATTATGCTGGTCCTGCCGGTGGTGGCGATCGAGGCTCATACGGTCGGCGCCGGCGTGCCGGGGCCCATTGCGACCAGGCTCGGATCCGCCTTAAAAAAACGGACTGAGGAATCCTGCCCTGTTGAAGGAGCGAACCATGAAAGTGCGTGAAGTATGCGCCGTCGTCGATGAACTTGTGCCGCTAACACTTGCTCAGGAATGGGACAATGTGGGACTGCTGATCGGTCGAGCTAACAATACGGTACGAAACGTGCTGGTCTGCATCGATGCAACCACCGGCGTTGTCGCTGAAGCCCGCCGGAAAAAGGTGGATATGATTCTGAGCTATCATCCCATCATCTGGGATGGTCTGAAGCGAATTACAGCGGATGGACCGAGCAGGCCGGTGTATGAATTGATCCGGGACGGAATTTCGGTTTTTTCCATCCATACCGCCTTTGACGTCATTACGGGCGGGGTGAACGATCAGCTTGCCGACATGCTGGGCATTGTCGATCCTACGCCGATCGGCGATTATGTTCCGGCCCCGGAAGGACCGCTCTACAAGCTGACCGTGTTCGTGCCGAAAGAGGATGTAGACCGGGTTGCCGAGGCGATCTTTGCCGCCGGGGCCGGCCGGATCGGGCGGTATTCCCATTGCGGATTCCGGATCGAAGGGATCGGCAGTTTTCTCCCGTTGAACGGGGCTAAGCCTGCCATCGGCAGAAAAGGAAAGAGAGAATATGTCGAGGAGATCCGTCTGGAATCCATCGTAGCTGCCGACAAGGTTCCCGCTGTCCTGGCGGCCATGCGAAAGGCCCACCCCTATGAAACGCCCGCCTTCGACGTATTCCGGCATCATGATCTGGAAGGGAAATGGGGTTTGGGACGGATGGGCTCACTGGCCAAGCCGGTATCAATCCCTGAAATCATCCAAAAGATTAAGCGGACCACCGGGGCCCGTGCGGTCGGACTGGTCGGCCCGAATCGGCGAATGGTCAAAACCGCCGCCGTCTGTGCAGGCACCTGCGGCAAGATCATCGATGCCGTCATCTCCGCCGGGTGCGACCTGTATGTGACCGGCGAGCTGAAACACCATGTCGCCCTGGCCGCCCAGGAGGCGGGCCTGACCTGTATTTGCCTGTCGCACACGGTTTCGGAGCGATTTGCCCTGAAAAAACTGGTTGGACAGTTGAAAAAACGCCTCAAACCTGTCACAATCTCGCTGAGCAGGGCTGATGCTGATCCGTTTACATGGAAATCGATATGATCCAGGAACCGACCGACAAGGTAATAGAGCACGAACTTGTGGACAAGCCGGACATCGACCGGCTGGCCGAGGAATTCGCCGAAGATCCCCCTCGGCCGATGCAGGAACCGGAGGGGGAGCTAGACGATGCGGCGCTGAATGAGGCAAAGCCGGCGGATGCGGATGCGCTCTACGAAGAGGACTCGACGGAAGGAAACGAGCCGCAAGAAAATATTGTCGAGAATGAGGATTCGGCGGTCAATGATCAGGAAGGCGAAATCCAAGGCGAGGATGAGGACGAGGATGAACAGGAAGAGAACGAGTCGGAGCTGGCTGAATCTATTGAAACCACAGTCGATTCTGTGATCGAGGCGATCCTGTTCGCCAGCGATGAGCCGCTGACCCCGCAGCGGCTGGTCAATACCATGGAGACCGGCTCGGTCAAGCAGGTCCGCCAGGCCGTTCGGGACCTGAACCGCAAGTACCGCCAGAACGGGCACGCCTTCCGTATCGAGAAAATCGCCGGCGGCTACCAGATGATGACGCTGCCGGCGTACAACCACTGGCTCAAGAAGATGCTGCGGGTGCGAACCGACAATAAGCTCTCTCCGGCGGCCCTGGAGACCCTGGCGATCGTATCCTATAAGCAGCCGATCATCCGGGCCGATATCGAGGCGATCCGCGGCGTGGCCAGCGGGGAAGTACTGCGAAACCTCATGTACAAGGGGCTGATCAAGATGGTCGGTCGGGCCGAGGTGCTGGGCCGGCCGATGCTGTACGGAACGACCCGGAAGTTTCTGGATACGTTCGGGCTGGGCTCGCTCAAGGACCTGCCCAAGGTCGAGGAACTCAAGCGGCCGGATCAATAATCGAACCGGGGCTTCTTCAGGAGTGCGGGCATTCGAAATTCGTGCAGCCGGTGCAGGGCCGGGAGTCGCTGCAGCCGCTGCGTCCGACGGCAAATCCGCTGAACAGCTTTTCCGTATACTCGCTGCCGCACCGGGCGCAGGGGTGTTTTTTCGGGCTGTCCCGCGATTCGAGAAACTCGGTCACATGACCGCACTTTTGACACTGGTATTCAAAAATCGGCATTCGTCGATCCCATTCCATTCCACTTTGTATTTCCGATATCATCCTACATAAATCAAGTTGTTAATGCAACTCCGCACAAAGGGAATCCCTTCCAGTGATGGAAAAAGGCAGATAACCTCATTTGAATTTATCTTGAAATTAAAGGATGGAGAAGATATACTAATACCAGTGAGGATTTCCAAGGATAGGATCTGCACAGGGACAACGTATACGCTTGGAGGAAGATTGTGAAGAGATTGGTATTCTTGGCTTTATTCATTCTTGTTTTCCATATTGGAATAAGTCTTGGTACAGAGTATGGAGGAGGATCGGGAACAGAAGAGGATCCCTATCAGATTGGCACAGCAGAAGAACTGATTGCTTTAGGCCAAACCATCGAAGATTACGATAAATGTTTTGTACTAACGGCAGATATTAACTTGAGTGGAAATACATTCAATAGAGCTGTGATTGCTCCAGACATGGATGACACAAACTATTCTGGCTATAACAGCACTCCTTTTACCGGCGTCTTTGACGGTGGGGGGCACCAAATCCTGAATCTGAAGATAGAGGGCGATTGGTACCTCGGTCTGTTTGGGCAATTGTCCTCATCAGCAGTGATTTCCAATCTTGGTCTGGAGAATGTGGATATCCATGGAATCGGTC
>JAFGGE010000181.1 GCA_016930745.1 Sedimentisphaerales bacterium | reverse complement strand
TTCGGCGTGGAAGCTGCTTCGGGTAAAGGGCGAGCTCATGATCCAGGTAAAACCCATTTCGCGGGCCTGCTGAGCCCACCATTGGAATTTATCCGGCGGGATATATTCGACGACCTCGAGCGAGTCTTTGGAGGGGCGCAGGTACTGGCCGATCGCGATCCGGTCGCAGCCGACGCCGCGAAGGTCCCGGAGCACCTGCCTGACCTGCTCGTCCGTCTCCCCCAGGCCCAGCATGATCGAGGACTTGGTCTGCGTATCGGGCCAGGCGGCTTTGGCCTTTTGCAGCAGATCCAGCGACCGGCGGTAGTCGCCGCCGGGCCGTGCGGCCGAATATAAGGCCGGGACGGTCTCGACATTGTGCCCGAAGACAAACGGCAGGGCCTCGGAGAGGATTTCGATGGCCCGGTCCTGACAGTCTCGAAAATCCGGCACCAGCAGCTCGAACTGCACGTCGGGATGGTCTTTGCGGCAGCGGCCGATCACATCGCGAAAATGCCCGGCCCCGCCGTCGGGCAGATCGTCGCGGTCGACGCTGGTAACGACCAGGTACCGCAGCCTCAATCGCCCCGCCATCTCGCTGACCCGCCGGGGTTCATCCGGATCGGGCGGCAAAGGTTTGCCGTGGCCGACCGAGCAGAACCGGCAGTTGCGGGTGCAGATATTGCCCAGGATCAGGACCGTAGCCGTGCCCCGCCCCCAGCACTCGCCGCGGTTGGGGCAGTTGGCGTTGGTGCAGATCGTCTCCAGACCCAGATCGCTCAGCGCGGCGGCGGTATGATTAAATGTCTCTCCCGCGCCGAGCCTGCGTTTGAGCCACGGCGGCAATCGTCGTTGGGTCTCATTCATCGGCGTTTTTCACCCAATATGTTCTGCATAACTTTGCCAATTCCGTTTTAAGTCGATCCATATCGGCCTTTCGACCCGTTTCGGTTTCCACCGAGGTCATCTGCACGCCGTCGATACCGCAGGGCACAATAGCCTGAAAGATCGTCAGGTTGTTGTTGATATTGATTGCCATGCCGTGCATTGTAACCCATCGTTTGACCTGTACGCCGATAGAGGCGATCTTCCGCGGGCCGATCCACAGGCCGGGATACCCCTTTCGCCGATCCGCTTCGATCCCGGCGGTCCGGAGCAGTTCCATTCCGACGGTTTCCAGCCGGCGGATATAGTCATTGACGCCAAGAGCCAGCGAACGCAGCTTGAGGATCGGATAAAACACCAGTTGCCCGGGATTATGGGCTGTAGCGCCGCCGCCGCGTCGAATCTGCACCACTTCGATGCCGCGCCGCTGCAATTGTTCCTCACTAAGAAGGACCTTATTCTCGCTCTGCCGGGCGCCCAGGGTAATCACCGGCGGATGCTCCACGATCAGAACCGTATTCGGGACCTGATCTTCATAACGCATCCGACACAATTCCATCTGTAATGCAAGGGCCTGGGCATACGGCATCCGGCCGACATCCCGAATGTCCAGCGATGAATTTCTCGCTTTGGACTGAGGAGCCAACGAATTATCTGATCCGGCTCTCATCGGAACCAAACAGGACATGGCCTAACAATTCTCTCCGCCGCCGCGGCAGAAATCAGAGTCGGTACACGATCAGATTCAGCACGACAGCGACGGCGATCATAAACAGACTGACGGTGAAAAACAGCACGACCACTTCACGAACAAACCGTTTCCAGAACAGGACGCGCATCTTGGTCGCCTTGTAAATAATCGAAATCGAGGCCAGCAGCGGGAACATCCACAGCATGCACTGCCAGTCGGTGCCAATCTTGATCGGCGCCAGAAAACCGGCCAGGATGGGAGCGATCTCAGGATTCATCTTCTTCCTCCCCGATCTTCTCGCCGCGGCCCTGATAGGCCATATACATCGCGCTGAGCATGCATAGCAAATTCAGCATGCCGGCGATGCTGGTATAGATTTGCCCCACGTCGCCGGGACGGCCGTGCGCGGCGTACTGGCCGGAACGCGTGACGTTTGCCAATATACCCACCACGGGTGAAGCCAGAATCTGGGCCATATACCACGGCTTGGCGTTGACCGGATCGATCACGCCAATCGAACCAACATACATACCGAGTAGGAATGTGGCCGTAATCGTTATAAAGATGACAATCGAACGCTTGCGCTCGCCGATCAGAAAATGCCCCCCGCCGGGGACGGCCCAGGCCAGTAGCCCCACAATCGCCAGAAACAGCATGTGATCCACTTTGGAACGCGGCTGCATGGGTCAGACTCCTTTATCCTCCTGCGGCTCGTCCGCCGGGCCGGAGATTCCCGCCTCGCTTGACGAGGAGGTTTCTTCCTCGTCGACGACTTTGAATTCCATTCGCTTGAGGACGTTTTCCGGATTAAAATGGACGACGCTCAACGTGTCGGAGATGGCCGCATCGATCTGATAGGACGCCAGCGGCTTGGCCTTGACATAATCCTGGATCGTGACCGGCTTGCGCGTGACGCTCTTGATAGCATAGACCACCCGTGACGGTTCGAATTCGAGGACCCGATTCAGCGCCGCCTGGGCCTCCGTTTGTCCGTCGGGAATCAGGGGAAGCAGCCGCTCCAGCAACTGCCCGGTCTGGAGTGTTTCCTCATAATAACTCGCCGCGACCGGATATTCCCGGATCATTTGTTTCATCTTCTGGATTTCCAGCATTGTGGTGCGGTTGCGGTCGCGAAGCTTGTCAAGAGCGATCTTGTGGTTATCGTCGTCCTTGGCATACTTTTCGTTATAGGCCGTGACCGCCTTGTCCCAGTCGTCCTCTTGGATCATCTTGAGAAATTCCTCGGCTCGCTGCCGGGCCATTGGAATCGCCTTGACCAGCTTCACATCCTCCACCAGTTGCTCCCGAACCGAAAAAACCCGTCCCATCGCCTGATTCGGATCATCCAGGGCAATGCCCTGGGTGCTGTAGGATACGGCGATATCGGCCGGTTCTTCAGCAGGTCTGGCGGCCACGACGCGCACCAGGGCCGACATTTGCGTATACTCGCTAAAGCTGTCCTTCAGGGGACCGAGGTTGGCCCACATCTTGGGTGTCAGCCCTTCGAACCGATTCAGCGTAGTCGTTTTCAGCGGCTCGACGGCAAACACCATCTTGCTGAGCCGTACGGGAATGCGCGTCTGGCCCTGCATGCTTAGCCGTGAAAGGGTGCTGTCCTGGCCGATTTCCTCGGCGCTGAGCCAGCCGGTTCGACCGCTGTAGACTTGCAGCTTGTATTTATCCTTCAACTGCCCGGCGATCACGCCGTACTCCACGGCGGCCTGGGACAATTGCTCGCCGGTGACCTCCGCCGGATCCATTCCGGCGAACGGAGCATCGCACAGGCTTCTGGCTTCATTGATGATCATGTCCGCCTTGCGATTGGTTTTCTGCCGAACAAGAATGTCGCGGACTCGTCCGGCCACTTCGGCATAAGGCCTGGTTTTCTGGATCTCCTCGGCGGCCGGATCGTTGGGATCGGGAGGAATCCGCTGCTTAAAGATATTGCTGTACTGGGTATTGTCCTGATTCTGTTGGTAGAAAAGCTCCATTTCCTCAGGCGTAGGCGGTTCGATCGTCTCTTTTACCTGTTCCTGCCGGATCAGGAGGTAATCCAGTTGCACGCGGGGCGGAAGTTTATATCCGAAACCATAGGGATTTTCTTTACTCGCCCGGCCGGGCTCATTGGCCTTGAAGCCGTTCAGTTGCTGGGTCAGTTCCAGGTCCTTGGGTTCATCGATCGAATCGGTAAAATTCACGATCGGGAACTTAACAAGCTCAGCGCTGATCTGTTCGGGACGAACCTGGGCAACAGAGTCACCCTTACGGGCGATCTGTCCGCGAAGCTGATTGACTGTAAGGTCTTCGCGCACGGTAACCATCTGGGCGTAATTGAGGACGGCCAGCATTTTGGCAAAGGTCCCGATGATCTGGTCCTCCGGAACCCGGTCGCGTTTCATGATCAGGCCGACCAGATCCTTGGCGCTGATGCCCCCCTGCCCTTCCGGACCGGCGGTCAGCCGGGGAACCAGGCCCTTGAGCAGTTCCGTCGCGTCCGACATCGAAACGACACTGCCCGCCTGTTCGGCTTCGGCATGGAGCATGATCCAGAACTGGGGACTCATATTGATGTCGCGACGGAAGATTTCATCCATCTGCTCATGGGTCAGCAGCAGGCGTCCCTGCATCTGGGCTGAGAGCAATTGCTCGCTCAACATCGAAGCCGAACCCGCCTCGGGAAACAGCAGGTGGCCCAGCATGTTGGCCCGAATGTCCGGACCGCCCATAATGGTCTGTTTATAGCGCAAATAAATCGGCATCTGGAGGGCTCGGAGGATTTCCAGTTCTTTTTGGGCCTGCAGGAACTCGGCCCGTTTGATCTGCCCTCCCCGGTAGCTCCAGAGGGCCCCGGTGCGACTCGATGCGAACTGCATCAGCAATTGCTGCAGGGCATAACCGCCCACAAAGGAGACCATAATAAAAATGACCACAAAGGCCATAAGCTGGCGGTTGTTCTTCCGCATCCATTTGACGATATTCATGCTTTTGTCCCTTTCTTCCAGGACAGGTTCCGCTCTTATACCTTAGAAACCGGCACAGTATACAAATCCAAACCGGGATTGCAAGGAAAATACCCCACCCGGAACCCTCGATGGGACCTCTATCTAACGGCAGGGCCGAAACTTAACTCCTTTGGGGCTGGTTCATGGCCTGGGAGAGCCGATTCCGGAGATATCGATTGACGTGCTCCCCCACCCAACTGATATTCTCATCGTCCGGCAGCAGGGAGAGCAACTGGCGGACATAGCCCCGTTTGTGGATCCGCTCCAGGGTAGCGGGAAAGTTGATGTCCTGAATCCAGCCCAGTTGCATCAACTTTACGTCATTGACAGTTTGCAGGTCGGAATAGGAAACGGTCCGGCCTTCCAAAACCGCCTGAACCATATCCGGATTATACCCCGGGCTGTCCGGCAGGGGCACATCCAGGACAAATCCCTCCGGGCATTTTTCGTACTCCCGGTAGTTTTTCAGAATCACCCGATAGATGTCGATCTTATCGGCGTCGCGAATGAGCTTACAGAACAACGCTTGTCTGCAAGGAAGGTCTTCGGGCAGATCCTTTTGGCCGTGATGGTGGATGGCGGTTTCAATGATTTGACGTTCTTCGGGAATAAGGGGATCGAGAACTCTGTGCTCGGAAAGGACCTGTAAGCCCAGAAGACTGTGGTTTTCGCTTCGTGCATCCATAAAGGTCTGGTAACGGCGATACTGCTCAAATCGGCCCGTGTCATGAAACAGGGCGATCGTTTCGGCGATCCATCCGTCGTTTTCCGACAGAGACAGGCCCCCGGCCAGATATCGCATTTCCTGACAGACCTTGTTGGTGTGTACTTGTTTGAGCCGTATGTGGGCGTCGTTGCGAGGCTGGCCTGTGTAAAACTCCTTCACATAGCGGGTAAACCAACGCCGAAATCCCTGCAGTTGCCGTTTGTCCATCTCGTTCCGATCCTTTACGAAAACAAAGTTGTTGTTTATAACAGATATCCGAACCGCTTTCCAGCGGGGTCTCTAAAAAAGCCGGGGTTGAGCATGCCGGACGGGGTGGGTATAATCCCCGGCAAACGAAGAACCTGGAATCTATGGGAGTCGAATCATGCCGACCGTAAAAGATGTGATCGTTCGAAAACCAACCGAGCAAGAAGCCCGTACCTGTAAAACCTGGGACACATGGGGGTGCCCGGAAAGCGAGTTTCCCTGGGACTATACCCAGACCGAGACATGCCTGATCCTGGAGGGAAAAGTGACCGTGACCGACCGGCCGGAAGGACCAGACCATGTGACCTTCGGACCGGGCGATCTGGTCATATTCCCGGTGGGGCTTAAATGCATCTGGAAAGTCGCTCAACCGGTTCGTAAGCATTACGATTTCAGTTGATTGGCTTTTTGCGGGGCCAGTAAAAGAACGATTTCTTTAAGAAATTAAATTGCCGGAATCCTTTGCGGAGAGGATATGTTTGAAAAAGGAATTATTTACATTGGAATAGTATTCTGCCTTTCGTTTTCTGCTCTGGCACGGGCCGATTCGGCTCCGAGTGTGCGTTATGAGCCGACATGGAAATCCCTCGACACCCGACCGATCCCGGCATGGTTTAACGAGGCCAAGTTCGGGATTTTTGTGGTGTGGGGTCCGTATTCGGCGCCGGCCTGGAAGGATCGGGGCTATGCCGAATGGTACGGCTGGGATATGCGGCAGGAGAATTCCCCCACATGGAAATTCCATCGACGGGTATATGGAGCAGATTTCAAGTACGAACAATTCGCCGAGCGTTTCAAGGCCGAGCTCTGGAACCCGGATCAATGGGTGGATCTGTTCGTGCGGGCCGGAGCCAAGTATGTTGTGACGACAGCCAATTACCACGACGGTTTCTGTCTGTACCCCAGTCAGTTCGACGCCACAACGGAAACCGACCGTTGGAACAGCACGGAAGTCGGGCCGATGCGCGATATCCTGGGCGAGTTAAACGAAGCAGGCCGGAAACGCGGATTGAAAATGGGAATGTATTACTCGCTTTATGAGTGGTTCCATCCTCTCTGGCTGAACGACCGCCAGCGCTATGTCATCGAGAAATTCCATCCCCAGTTCAAGGAAGTTATCACGCAATACAAACCCCCGGTGATCTTTCTGGACGGGGATTGGGAGATGGACTACAAACAATGGAAGAGCGAAGAGCTGTGTGCCTGGTTGTTCAATGATTCTCCGGTGGCGCAGGATGTCGTCGTGAACGACCGGTGGGGACAATGCCGCGGGGAACATGGATCGTTTTTTGAAAGTGAGTATGGCGGCGGGACCGGTTGGCGAGACCATCCCTGGCAGGAAGACCGCGGGATCGGGCACAGCTATGGATACAACCGCAACGAAACCGTGGACGATTATGATACGCGACAGGAATTACTTCAAATGCTGTCTCGAGTGGCCGGCCACGGGGGCAACTTCCTTCTGGATGTCGGACCGACGGCCGATGGGCGTATCCCCGTGATCATGCAGGAGCGGCTTGTTCAGATAGGAGAATGGCTCAGGGGCAACGGAGAAGCGATCTATGGATCCTTGGCCAATCCATTTTTGCCTCGCCGATTTTCATGGGGCACGTGCACGTATAAACCCGGCAGAATCTATGTCCATCTCTGGAACACCCGGATGCAGGAGGTCCGCCTTCCCGGATTGAAAAATAAAGTAGATTCTTGTACCGTCCTTACCGACCAGGGCCACAGGCCGCTGGCCTTTACGCAGACCGATCGATGGACGACGATAGCGCTGCCCGATCATCTATGGCTGGACGATGCGGTTGCCATTGTTGTTCTGGAAATAGCAGGGGAGCCGGACATAGACACAGCGATTTCGCAGGACCCGGACGGAACGGTGACGCTGACGGCCATGGAAGCACAGATTCATGGATCATCGCCGCGGTATGAAGCGGGAAACAAGGATCAGATCGGTTATTGGGGCAATCCGGAAGATTCCGTGAGCTGGGCGTTCCATCTGGATCGAGAAGGAGTCTATGCAATCCGGGTTACTTATTCCTGCGCCACGGGCGCCGCAGACAGTGCATATATCGTGACTGTTGGCAAACAACAGATATGCGGACGGACGCAGGAGACCGGCGCCTGGGACAAGCATCGCACGGACAACATCGGGCCGATTTCTTTATCCGGACCGGGAGAACATAGGCTGACAGTCAAACCTGCCACGCCGTTAAAATGGAATTCGATGGGGCTGCGGTCAGTTCGCCTGGTCCTGCAACAATGAACGGAACCGGCGGCGGCTATAAATCCGGAACCGTCTCGGGAGTCACGTTGCCCGTGTTGTCGATCTTGAAGATGTATTGCAGGCCGGGCCGCACTTTCTGATACACCACATTGCCGTGAATGGCCGTGATGCCCATGTTCGAAAGGCGCTGAGGATCATTGGCCAGTTCCCAAATCTCCTTCCAGAACTTCTCCGCATCGGATAACGAAAGTTTCTTTCCAATCTGAGCATACCGCCTGGGCTCGGCATTCGGCTCTTCGATCGGATAGCCCTGTTCGGGCGTTATTTTTTCCCCATACACCCGCCGCCACAGATACAAGGCCCGTTCCTGTCCGTCCTGGACGAGCCGGCCGGAAAACTTGACGATCAGCGCATCAAAATGCACGACATCGCCTTCGATTTCATATTCTTTTTCCAGCACTCGCTTGAGCGGATCGTCCGGATGGGTTTCCACGAACTTTAGCCGGGTGAATAAACGTCCGTCCCGCACCCTTTGCTCGATTACCTTGGCATAACCGATTTGCGTTTCGGCGGTGAGATTGGAAATGGCTTCGCTTAACTGCTGATTTTTCCACAGGAGCTGCTTCGCCTCTTTGTTTTGCGAGACATGACGCCAGGCGTAAGCCCCTAAAAAGGCGGCAGCGCCGAGGACGATCAGCTTACAAAGAAACCCGATCGCAAAACGTTTTGTTTTCATGAGAACAACCGCGCCAAACCGACAAAAAAAGGGGAGAGCCCGATCAGGCTCTCCCGAATCTTTTGTGGCTCTTTCCGTCTTCGCTAAAAGCAGCCTTTTCTCGCCATGCCATTGCTTACGATCCGCCGTGCTAGTCGAACTTCAGAACAGGCATTTCAAGGTCCCGCTGCTATGGCCGAACAGGTCATTCGACAGAGCCACCTTTTTCACCGATTATTCCGTTTTGAAAAAAGCCGTTATCAGTACTGTTTTCATCTTTTTTCCCGGCTCCTCGTTGTCACTCGTTATATCGGTCAGGGGGATTTCAGAGGTTGAATTTTTTTTCGGCGGAAAATCGGTTTTTGTGAGAGAACGAATCCTGGCATGCTTCATCGGCCTTCCGTTCGGCCTTCCAACAGGCGTGCCAGGGCCTGCTGTGATATATAGCGCCCAGCGCCATCATCCGTGTGGCCGATCATTACGGACAAACCGCCGACCAGATTTTTTATATATTTGAACTTGTGCCCCCCTGTATGGCAAAGTATTCTCTATCGCAGGGAAAAAGGAATCTAAAAGGCCTCCGCCGTTGGGACAGGTATTTGTTCTTACT
>JAFGGE010000180.1 GCA_016930745.1 Sedimentisphaerales bacterium | reverse complement strand
GGAGAAAAAACATCCCCGTAAAGCCTTCTTGATGAGGGTATTAACTCCCCTGTGATCTCCCAAAAAGGGACTTGAGAAATCCGTCGGAAATGGGGATAATGATATAATTAGTGTGCGTGGATTAGAGTTGTTCCCGACAGGATCCATTACAGTGCAAAACCGGCAAATCGGCATCGATACAGAATACCAATCGTTGTATAGGAGATCCATGATGGCTCAGAAGGAAACACGTCGCGTTTTTCTCAGGAACACCGGACTGGTTGCAGGCTCGGCTCTGCTTACCCGTTTGTCTCCTTCAGTATATGCCGCCGAGCGAAATACGATTCAGGTAGCCCTGGTCGGCTGCGGCGGGCGCGGCACCGGAGCCGCCTCCCAGGCCCTCTCGGTCAAGAACGGTCCTACCCGTCTTGTGGCGTTGGCGGATGTCTTTGAGAATCGGTTGCAGCGCAGCTATAAGAGTCTCAAGGAACAGCACGATAACAAGACGGATGTCCCTGCGGATCGCCGGTTTGTCGGATTCGACGGATACAAGAAGGCGATGGACTGTCTGAATCCGGGCGATGTGGTGATCCTGGCGACGCCGCCGGCCTTTCGATGGGTCCATTTCACCTATGCCATCCAGAAGGGCATTCATGTCTTCATGGAAAAGCCGGTCACGGTCGACGGCCCCACCACCCGACGTATGCTCAAACTGGCCGAGGAATCGATCAAGAAAAATCTCAAGGTAGGCGTGGGTCTGATGGTCCGGCACTGTCGCGGACGCCAGGAATTGCTGGACCGTATCCGTAACGGAGAAATCGGAGATATCGTCACCCTGCGGGGTTATCGGATGAGCGGACGTTCGGCCACAGCAGGGCCCAAGCCGGCCAATACCAGCGAGCTGCTCTACCAGATCGCCCGGTTCCATGCCTTTCTCTGGGCCAGCGGCGGATGTTACAGCGATTATTATATCCATCAGATCGACGAGTGCTCCTGGATGAAGGGGGCCTGGCCGGTGGAAGCGCAGGCTACGGGCGGGCGGCATACCCGCGGCGACTCGCTCGACCAGAATTTTGATAATTATTCCATCGAATACACGTACCCTGACGGGACCAAGCTGTTCTACTACGGACGAAACATGGCCGGCTGCTATGCTTCCTTCTCCAGCTATGCCCACGGCACCAAGGGTTCGGCGGTGATCTCCACCTCCGGCCATTCGCCCGGACGGGTCCGGACCTACAAGGGACATAACATGACCGATGCAAACCTCCTCTGGAGATACCCGCAGCCGGAACAGAGCCCCTATCAGTTGGAATGGGACGATCTGATTGATGCGATTCGTAATGATACTCCCTATAATGAGGTCGAACGGGGCGCGACTGCCAGCATGGTGGCCTCGATGGGCCGTATGGCCGCCCACACCGGTCAGGTGATTTCCTATGACCAGATGCTCAACTGCGAGCATGAGTTCGCTCCGGATGTGGACAAACTGACGATGGATTCGCCGGCGCCGCTGCAGCCTGGGACCGATGGAAAATATCCGGTTCCCCAGCCGGGTATCCTGAAAAACCGGGAATATTGATTGAAATAACCGGTCTATGCAATCCGGAAAGAGGGTAAAACGTCCTGAAAGGAGAGCCTATGAAACGCAGGGATATCGATAAAAAACGGACCACGCGACGCGACTTTCTGAAAGCCACGACGGTAGCTACCGGGGCCACGGTGGCGGCTTCCCTGAAACTGAACCGAAGCGTGCATGCCGGCGGCAGCGGTCGGATCCGTGTGGGCATGATCGGCTGCGGCGGACGCAATACCGGCGCGGCGGCCCAGGCCCTGACGGCCGATCCGGGTACAAGATTGGTCGCCATGTGCGACATCTTCATGGACCGCGTCAAGGCCCAGCGCAACAACCTGAAGACCCAGAAGGGCGAGCAGGTGGCCGTGGACGATGCGCATTGTTTTGCAGGATTTGACGGATACAAACACGTGATCGAATCCAGCGATATGGTGGTCATCGCCAATGCCGCCAAGTTTCATCCGCTGCATACGATGACGGCAATCCGGGCGGGCAGGCATGTCTTTGTGGAAAAGCCGCACGGGATCGACCCGGCCGGGATCAAGCTCCTGCGGCAGGCCATCGAACTGGCCAAACAGAAAAAACTGTCTCTGGTGTCCGGATTGCAGAGCCGGTATCACGAAGGCTATGCCGAAACGATCAAGCGGATCCATGACGGGGCGATCGGCGAGGTGGTGTCGGTGGAAGAAAATTTCCTCCGCGCTCCTTATGTGATCATCGACCGCCAGCCGGGACTGACGGAGTTGCAATGGCAATGCAGCACGCAGTATCACTTCCGCTGGCTCAGCGGGGACGATGTGCCCCAGTCGCTGGTGCACAACCTGGACCGCACCAGTTGGGTGATGCGGGATCAGGTTCCGGTTAAGTGCCATGGACTGGGCGGGCGATCTTCCATGACAGCGCCGATCTATGGCGATGTGTTCGATCATCATTCGGTGATCTATGAATACGCCAACGGCGTGCGTGTGTATGCTTTTTGCCGGACGACCGACGGCTGTTACAACGATTCGTCCAGCATCGTGCTGGGCAGCAAAGGGAAAGCCGACGTCACCCGTTGCCGTATCTGGGGCGAAACAAACTGGCGATGGACCGGGCAATGCGATCCGTATCAGAAGGAGCATGATGTTCTGTTTGCCGCTATCCGTTCCGGTAATCCGGTCAACAACGGCGACTATATGGCCAACAGCACCCTGATCACGATCATGGGCCAGCTTTCCTGTTATACGGGTAAAGAGTTCACCTGGGACAAGATCAATCAGTCCGAGTTTTATTATCCGCCCAGACCGCAAGAATGTCGTGACGATATGGACCCGCCCAGCAAGCTGGCCGAGGATGGAAGCTATCCGGTGCCTCGGCCGGGATTTACGGATATGGGCTGAGCAAAATGAGAAGGAAGATTTGGATGAAATGTTTTTTGAGGAGAATCAAAGTGACTGGGATTCGAACGTGGATCGGCATCTTTTTGATCGGCTTTTTTTGTTGTGCGGCCCTGGATATACAGGCAAAGCAGGATGCGCCGGCCAGGAAATTTACCGAGACGGTCACCAACAAAGCCGGCGACAAGCTTACATTCGATATGGTTCTTATCCCCGGGGGGACCTTCCGGATGGGAAGCCCCGAAGGCGAACCCGGGCGCAAAGCGGATGAGGGACCGGTGCATGAAGTCCAGTTGAAGCCGTTTTATTTGTGCACCACCGAGACGACCCTGGATCTTTTCCTGACCTATTATGAAGAGACGGTGACGGCCAAGAAAGACTTTTTTGAGCTGGAGCAGGCCCAGGAGAAAAAGCCGGACGATGTGGATGCGATCACCGGGCCGACGCCGGTCTACGGCGACATGACCATGGGGTATGGAAAGGACGGTCCGGCCATGGGGATGACCTGGCATAACGCCACGACCTTTTGTCAATGGCTCTCCCAGAAAACAGGCAAAAAATATCGCCTGCCGACTGAAGCGGAATGGGAATTTGCCTGTCGGGGGGGCACGACGAATATCTATGGATTCGGGAACGATCCCCAGCCGCTTGGCGATTATGCGTGGTACAAGGCCAATTCCAACATCGAGCCGCACCCGGTGGCCGCTAAAAAGCCTAATGCCTACGGCCTGTATGATATGCAGGGAAATGTGTGGGAGTGGGTGTATGATGTGTATAGTCCCACAACGTACCAGTTAAATGCGCAGGGGAATCCGTGCGTCAATCCGACCGGTCCTAAAGACGGTAAGATTCATGTCGCCCGCGGCGGCGGTCACGGCAGCGATGTGGACCGGCTTCGCTGCGCGGCGAGGGGGTATCAGGAGAAATGGTGGGACCAGAACGATCCGCAGATCCCCAAGAGCAAGTGGTGGCTGCCGCAGATGGATTTTATCGGTTTTCGGATCGCCTGCGAGCCGGAAAAAACCGCCGCTGCTTCTGTCTCGTCCACCGGCTCCGGTTTTGCAGCCGATGGGAAGGGGGGATACACATTTGATACGGGGATTTTACGCGGCACCCTTCGAAAGGACGGCAAATCCTGCGGCTTTACTCTGGAACATATTGCTTCCGGGCTTGGTTTGGACGGCGGGGCGGGCATCCTGGGGTACTACCGCATTTTTACAGCGGGTAAAAGATACGGCTCGGCGGGCTGGGACTGGCCCAGCGAGTCCAAGGTAATGGCAGATGGTTCAGTGCAGGCCTTCTGGCCCGGCACACCGGATCGTCCCTTTGAGATCGTCGCCCATTACAAATGGAAAGACGCTTCTACGCTGGATGTGGAGACCATTGTCAAGGCAATCCAGTCTCTCGATGATTTCGAGGTGTTTCTGGCGTCCTATTTCAATCAGAACCTTCCATCCTCCTATGTCGCCGTAGCCGAGCTTCCGGATAAACCGGGCACGGCCGGTTTTCTGCAGGCGGCCCAGTCCTTTGGCGACTGGCAGATGTTCCCCCGAAATCCGGATGCAGTCTCCATGATCCAGGACGGTCGATGGACTATTCCTCCTAATCCAGTCAACTGGGCTATCAGGCCGGCTTTGAAGGCCCCGCTTGCCTTTCGCCGCCATGATAAACCCGGCCCGGTTGTGGTCCTGATGGCGCCGCCCCAGGATTGTTTTGCCGTGGCGACTCCGTATGCCGGAGAGACACATTTTTCATTATATTTTTCCCTGTTTGGACAGGACATTCCCGCCGGACAGACCCGACGAGTACGGACGCGTCTGGTTGTGACGAACGCCAACTCCGACCGGCAGATCGTGGAATTGTACGAACAATACAGAAAAGAAATGCAGTCAGGATCTTCCGAAAGCGTCGGGTGATTGAAAGATACCGAACCTCTGATAGAATAATCCTTTTGGAAAGGACGAAGAATGAAACGTTTCAGCTTCCATAATACAAAGCGGATTCCGGGGGCCACGGAAATCAGCACGCGCCGGCGTTTTCTATCGAGCGGCGGGCTTCTGGCCGGTTCCGTTTTGACCGGGATCAATCTGGGCGGCGTGCACGCCGCCGAAGACAATACGATCCGGCTGGCCCTGGTCGGCTGCGGGGGGCGCGGCAGCGGCGCTGCAGCCAATGCGCTGTCCTCCTCCACCGGTCCGACCCGCCTGGTCGCCATGGCCGATATTTTTGAGGACCGTCTGGCCCGATCCTACAAGGCTCTCAGCGAGCAATTCAGCGATCAGGTCGATGTGCCCGCCGAGCGTCGGTTTCAGGGATTCGACGCCTACCGCAAGGCGGTCGATGCCGTCGGACCCGGCGGCGTCATGATCCAGGCGACGCACTCGATCTTTCGCCCCGTGCACGTGGCCTACGCCGTGGAGCGGGGCGTCCACGTCTTCATGGAAAAATCGTTTGCCCCGGACCCGGCGGGGACGCGCCGCATCCTGGAGATCGCCGATCAGGCCAAGTACAAAAACCTCAAGATCGGCTGCGGCCTGATGTGCCGCCACTCTTCCGCGCGGCAGGCCATGATTGAAAAAATCCGCGAAGGGGCCCTGGGACAGATTGTACTGATCCGCGCCTATCGCATGGACGGCGGCATCCGCCTGGAGCCGTTCCCCGGCAACCAGAGCGAGCTGCTCTGGCAGCTGCGGCGGCCCTATGCCTTTCTGTGGGTCAGCAGCGCCCAGTTCATCGAGTGGATGATTCATCAGATCGACGAATGCTGCTGGATCAAGGATGCCTGGCCCGTCTCGGCGCACGGCCTGGGCGGACGCGAACCGCGCAGCACGGATTGCGCCCAGAACATGCACACCTATTGCGTCGAGTTTACGTATCCCGACGGGACCAAGGCCCAGATTAATGGACGGGCAATGCCTAATACCTATGGCGATTTTGCGACCTACGTCCACGGCGCGGGCACCGCGGGGCAATTTTCGGGCAATGTGCACGCCCCGACCGTTTCGATCTTCAAGGACCAGCGCTGCGAGAAGGACAACATTTCCTGGCAGCCCGAGCGTGAACAAATCAGTCCTTACCAGGTGGAGTGGAATGTGCTGCTGGACGCCATCCGCCACGACAAGCCCCACAACGAAGCGCATCGTGCGGCCTATACCAATTATGCCTCCATCATGGCTCGCGCGGCGGTTCATGAACAACGGATCATCACATGGGATGAGGTGACCGGCTCCGATTTCTCCTTCTTTACCGGCGCCGCAGGTTTGACCGCCGAGAGCCCGGCCCCGGTCAAGGCCGACGCCGAAGGACGGTACCCCGTGCCCATTCCGGGAGCATGGAAGGAAATCTGAAAAAAGGAAAGGCAATAAGCGGAGGATTGTGTTATGCGAACACCGCGGCGTATGTCGTTTGGTTTCTTAGGCGGGATACTTTTTCTAATGACAGCGTTTCTGACGATTCCTTCGTTTGCACAGGATGCGTGGGTGGTCTATGAAGGCCGCCGCGGACCCGGACAGGGCAAGCATATCGTGCTGATCAGCGGCGATGAGGAATACCGCTCGGAAGAAGCCCTGGTGCAGCTTGGCCGGATTCTGGCGCGGCGTCATGGTTTCCGCTGTACGGTCCTGTTTGCCATTGATCCCAAGACGGGAGTGATCAATCCCAACGTCACGACCAATATCCCCGGCCTGGAAGCCCTCGATTCGGCGGACCTGATGCTGATCTTTACCCGGTTTCGCGCCCTGCCGGATGAGCCGATGCGGCATATCGACAACTATCTTAAAAGCGGAAAACCCGTTCTTGGTATCCGCACAGCCACGCATGCTTTTATGTTTCCCGGCGATCATTCATGGACCCATTACGGCAACGGATACAACGGCGACAAAAAGGAATGGACCGACGGCTTCGGACGGCTGGCGCTGGGCGAAAAATGGATCAATCATCACGGCAGCCACAAGCACGAAAGCACGCGCGGGATCATTGCGCCCGAAGCGAAGGATCACCCGGTAGCGCGGGGAATCCAGGATGGGGATATCTGGGGGCCGACCGATGTGTATGGCGTGCGTCTGCCGTTGCCCGGCGACAGCAAGCCGGTCATCCTGGGACAGGTTGTGGCCCGCAAAGGGCAATACGATGCGGCCGACATTTATTTTGGTATGCGGCCCGACGACGGCCCGCCGGTCGAGGCCAAGAATAATCCCATGATGCCCATTGCATGGACAAAGACATACCAAGCGCCCGGAGGCAAGCCGGGACGGGCCTTTACCTCGACCATCGGCGCCGCGACCGATCTGGTCTCGGAGGGAACACGCCGACTGCTCGTCAATGGCGTCTATTGGTGCATGGGAATGGAAGATCAGATTCCGCAGGAAGGAACCAATGTCGATCTGGTGGGCCGGTATGAGCCAACCGCGTACGGCAGCCATCCCAACGAATACTGGCTGGAAAAAGGAACAAAACCTGCCGATCTTGCGATGCGAAGACGCTCCGGGAGAAACGAAGGCAATTAAAAGAGCCTTTAGTTTAAATCACCGAGAGATTGATCGGCCTTTTTCTGGAGGCTTTTACCCAGCACCTGGAGGATCGCCAGGGCATCCGGGTCTTCGGCGATCCGTTTGCCAAAGGCGGACATGGCCGTAAAGTATTGTCGGGCCGTGTCGGGTTTTTCCTGGACGGCGAAGGTCTCGGCACGGGCGATCACGGACTTGCACAGGGCGCGAACCACATCCAGCTCCTTCATAATTTTCTCATGGGTCTGGGTGCGTTCGGGCAGGCCAATCGCGATAAATTCCTTTTCCGTCATACCCAACAGGGCATCTTTGGCAAAAAGGGCGGCTTTGCTCCACTCGGTTTTCACGAATAAGGCCACGGCGTCGTCCTCTTTTCCCTTCTGCCAGAGGGCCAGGGCTTCGGTCATAGCGGGAGCTGCTTCGGTTGAGGGTGCGCCAGTTTTGGCGCCGGCGGCGGAGTTTTCCACCGCAGGGGAAGATGCGTCCGGCGAGGCGGGTTCGACGTCTTTTTTGCAGCCTGACAGAATTGCCATGCTTATTACGGCGGTCAGCGTGATGGTTCGTTTGGCGATTTGGCGTTTCTTCATTGGTAAAGCTCCTTTTCGTTTGTGATTTTCTAATTCATTACCAGATAAGATGCGGTGAAAGAAAGCCTGTGACAAAATATTTGTAAAAAAATGTAATGTTTACTTGACATAATGTAATTTTTGGGTTACTATCTGTATAGTGAGATGTACATCATTTTTAAATGCTGGCCGGCATCTGCCTTGTGTATATTGGCCGATAGGTGGAGTTTGTCTGAATGATGGAAGGAGAAAGCCATGATAAAACTACAGACAAGGGCCTGGATCGAGCTGGCGGTTGTCATCTGGCTGGCGGCGATTTGTGCGGGCTGCTTTGTGTTGCTGGTTCGGCTCAACAGCCGGGGCCTGGACACTTTGCTCATAGGCGGGATTGCCGGTCTGATCGCGGGGCTGATCATCGCCGTGCACCAGACCCGGATCGACCGACAGTACGACGAGCGTGAGAAACAGATCCGGCAGAAGGCGTTTTCCTGGGCGTCCAAGGCGTTTGTAGTGTTGTTCGGCGTGATTTCCTTTGTCGCCTTCTTTACGGTAGGGGGCAAGGGGACCGTGCCGGTGTACTTCCTGCCGGGGTTGTTTTTCGGGTGTCTGCTGTTTGCCCAGTTTGTTCAATCGGCTGTGATTCTCATCCAGTGTGCACTGGAGGACAACGATGGGTGACGAGATGCTCAGCAACCGGATTCGCCGGCTTCGATTCGATGCCGGGGAGATGACCCAGCAGGAACTGGCCGAGAAAGTGGGCGTGACACGCCAGACGATCATTGCGATCGAGCAGGGAAAATACTCGCCGTCGCTGCCGCTGGCGTTTCGCATCGCACGGGCTTTTGGCCGCCCGATCGAAGAGGTTTTTGAGTACGACCGGGAGTTATAAGGGGACTTACCCTTTGGGATTGGTGTTTTCCGCCACAGCGGTGGTTTCCGCTTTTTGCCACATCCCATCCGGCAGGACCTGCAAGAGACCGGTGTCACGATAGAATTCCATGGCGGCGATGGTGAAATCCACCACGGCGTCGGTCGATTCGAGTCGTGCGTTGTAGAAGTCCCTCTGGGCCCGCAGGACGTCGCGGATGCCGGTCTTGCTGTATTGCAGCAGGAGAATGGTGTTGTCGAGGCGTTTTTTGGCCAGGTCATACCCCTCGGTCTGAATACGGTGCCGGTCGTTGGCTTCGTTTAGGTTTCGATAGGCCGTGCGCACTTCCAGAACGACCGTGTCCTGGATTTCTTCCTCGATCCGCCTGGCCTGCTCCAGGTCGATCAAGGCATTGCGGTAGGCATTCTTTTCGTCCATGCGATCCAGCGGAAGATCCACTTCCATGCCGACACGAAACGTATCTTCGCCCCGGACGACGCCGAGCAGGGTGCCGAAGCTTTCCCGTTCGCCGACTTCGCTGTTGGCCATTCCGACCAGATTGAGCTCGGTGCGGATCGAATCCAGGGCGACGTTAATTTTTCTCTCGGCATCGATGACAGTGTCGGTGGCGTTGGCCAGGTCCAGGCGGCGCTGAATGGCCGTCGAGACGGCCAGCTGCTCCGGGAATCCCAGATCGGCCAAAGGATAAGTCCGCAGACGCTCCAGCTCCGCCGGGTCCAGATGGAATTCAATGTGCGGGGGCAAAGCCAGGATAAGCTTGAACTCATCCAGCATCTGGTCATATTCCCGCTTTGCCTTGGCGTACCTGTCCTGGGCGTCGAGGGTCTCCTGCCAGGACTCTTCCAGTTCGAAGGTAGGCATCTTGCCGGCTTCGGTGAGGGCCTTCATCTTGGCGTAGATATCGTGCAGGTTTTCCTGGTTGATGCGGGCGTTTTCGAGATTGTCCTGCAGTTGGACCACGCGCAGGTACTGGCTGATGACATCGACGACAAATTCCTGGCGGAAGCGGTTAAAATCGCGTATCTGGTAGAGCACGTTTCGTTCGGCCTGGGTGAGCTGTTCCAGGGCGATCTCCCGCCCGGCGCCGCGCAGCAGAGGTTGTTCAATCACGATACCGAGCAGTTGTCCGAATCCATCGTCAATATCGCCCCGGATAATATCCGTATATCCCATGGCCAGGCGGACTCCGATCCGGGCACCGGTCGACAGGAGCATATCAAAACCGACGTCCGCTTCCCCGGCCCACTTGCTATTTTCGGTGACAATCGTTGATTCGTCCACATCGGTCACCACATCTCCAGGCCCTACAATGGTGGTTGTTTCGGTTGTGATCTCCGTATCCCGGCTGTCAAATTCGGTATATCCGGCTCCAAGGACGGCAAAGGGATTGGGTTCATAGATATGGCGAACAAGGCGCAGGTCCAGCGCGACGCGATAGAGATCTTCTTTTTCGGTCTGGTATTGGCGATTGTTTTTCGTGGCGATGGCGACAGCCATAGGCAGGGACATCTTGCCGTCTTCGGGGAGCATGGCCCTGATCGTCTCCGGCTCCCGAGACAGTCTGGGCTCATCGATATCGACACTGGTTTTGAGGCCGAACTGGTTGTCCCATTGGGCGTCGATGGCGCTGTAGGCAAACTGGTCGGCCTCGTCCTTGTAGGCTTCGGGCGCCGATTCGCAGCCGCCGGCGAGCATCAGGCAAAGGCCAGCCGACATCAGGCCGTATGAAACTTTGTGAAACAGAGTTTTCATCATGCGTCTATCCCCCCCCCCGGCGACCTTCGCAATTTAACGGGTTGATCACTCTTACTAAAGGCGCACGCCCACCATCTCATTGGGCAGCAGGCCCAGATTGGAATCATACGCAATCCGCACGGGCAATCCGTATTCGGGCACATCGGGATTGATCCACAACCGCTGCGGAATCATCTCCACCGACGGTCCGAGGTGCGTTATCTGTGAGGTGACGATACGCTGCGGTCGGGTCTGTTTGATCAGTTTGACTTCCATATTGACAAACACCCGGTCGATCTTGTCCTGCGGCACGTAGGTAATCACATCCTGCGGCTGGGCGTTGACGATTGTCATGATCGGATCGCCCTCCATCACTGTCTGGTGCTCGCGACAGTTGATCATGCTGACAACCGCGTCAAACGGCGCGACAAGCGCGGTCGTAGGGCGCATGGCCATAAGCTCATCGAGCCGCTTTTCCTGGACGGTAATGGCTTTTCGCAAAGGCTCCATGGCCAGTTCGAGGTTCAGAGGCGTCGGTTTTTTGGCGACGTATTCATCCAGACGTAACTCGGCTTGGCGCAGGTTTTTTTGCGCCTGCTCCAGCATGTTCTTTTGTTCGTCGACCTTGGCCTGCTGAGCCTGGTGCTGGACATTTAATTTATCCAAAGCATATTGCTCCAGGGCGCCTTTTTCGACGAGCTTGCGATTGATGTCGATTTCCAGATCCAGATCCTCGAGCAGGATCTGCTCGGGGGCCAGGGTCGTTTTCAACTGAAGCACGGTCAGGCGGGCCTGTTCGACGTCCATGACCATTCTTCGATGGGCAGTCGCGGCGTCGGATTCCATGAGGGAGTTTTCGTTTTCGAGTCGATCCGCCGTGGCGGTCAATTCCGCCTGGAGACGCTCCAGTTCGGCCAGGGCGGTGGCTCGCTGGGTCAAAAGCTGCTCTTGCAGGTTTTCGTCTCCCATGGGGCTGTTAAGCTGCAGAATCGCCAGCGGTTCGCCCGCCTGGACGGCTTTAAACAGCTCGACCGACATGCTTTTGAGCCTGCCGGGTCCGTTGGCGGCGATGATAATCTGATTGGCCTGTGCGATGCCGACCATCTCAAAATTCTGAAATCGCTCCCAGAACAGCGTAACGGCCGCGGCGGCGGCCAGCACCCAGATCAGCACCGGCAAAAAGCCGATGCGAAGACGACCCGACGGTTTGGGACGATAACGGTTTTTGCTCATCTATACCTCCAGCAACTGTTCCTGCATAGTCAGACTGAGATTGGATACGCCCTCGAGCCTCTGCAGTTCGGAAAGCATCTGCTCGTTGCGGGATGCGTTTCGGATCATCACCTGATAGGCGTATTCAACGACCTGGCCTCCAAAATCGCTGTCCTGGGCGCTGATCAGGGTAAAATTTTTGCAGAACCGTTTCAGGACGCCCGGCAGCGGGTGATCGGGTCCGATATGTTCGGTCAGATTGAAACGCAGAAAGCCGTTATGGGGCATGTGCGTTCCGAAATCGGAGATGTGCAGATACAGCAATACGGCGCAGATTACGATGGTGCCCAGGATCGCGATCTCGAATCGCAGCGAGCCGGAGGCCATCCCGATGACCAGGGCGCAGAAGATAAAAGCGATATCCCGCGTGTCCTTGATCATGTTGCGGAACCGGATGATCGACAGGGCGCCCATCAGGCCCACGGCGGTGACGAAACTGCCGGCGATGGTCGACATCACCATGGAGATCACCACGGTAATGATGATCAGCGACTGGACAAACGATTTGGAATAGGACAGCCCACTGTGCGTGAAGTAATATACCCACGCCAGGGCCTGGCCCAGCACGAAGGCCAGCAGCAGCGACAGCAGCGACGTTTGAAAATCAAAGGTCGCCCCGGCATACGAGCTGGCGTCCAAGATGTCTAATATCCTATGCATATCCACCCACCTTTAGGAATACAATAACTGCGGCAGTTCACACACCTGCGGCGCGTCGAATCCGGTTATCATGGATTGCCGTACGCACGAGGCGTACTTCGACATCGCGGTGACCGGCAGATCGAAGGCCTGGGTCATCTTGCTCAGCCAGGCCGGGAAGCGCGCGGTGAATTTGATTTCGAGAATCACAAAATCCACGGGAACCGGATGCCAACCCGGTCCTCCCAGACGGACGCACGGCTCGGTCGTGATGTTATAGCACAGTTGTCGGTCGAACGTGACCCGCACCCGGTTGTCGCCTTCGCCTTCGAAGGCCTGGCGCATATAGCGGACCAGGACCATCGGGCGGGCGTTGAGAACCCTGACATAAAACTGGAACTGGCGCAGGGCCTGCAGGTCGGTCTTGAATTTGACCGGAGGCATATCGTGTCCGGCCAGCACCGGTTCGACATGGTGATGCATGGCCCGGGCGCGGCTTTTGACGATGACGTTGTTGAGACGTCGTTTGACTTCGAAGAAGACCGGCGTGTCGGGATTGTCGCTATAACCCCGGATGCGCAGCTTGAAGCGGTTTTTCTTTTTCTCCAGCGTCTCGCGACAGAGGGTTAACTGGTTGGAGTCCAGATACAGACTGGCGATGGGGTATTCCCCGCCCGGACGAAGCTGAGCGTACCGGTCCAGCTTGATGTATGTCTTGACGTATTCGGCCAGGGCCCGGGCCTTGCACTCGCTGATGCGGTACTTGAGTTCGTAGCGACAGGCCAGCATGGTATCCGGGGTCACGGCGGGACGAGCGGACGCTGTGGGCACGATGGTCGGGCCCAGGGATGCAGAGGCCCTATCGGATGGCAGGGGTCTATCCCCACGACGCGGCGCCGCCTCGATCGGGCCTTGCCTGACATCGATTTTCTGATCCGTTTTTTCTGCCATTTTCCCGGTCCCCATCACCGGCCAATCCCTTCCCGGGAAATCCGGAACCCTATTGGCCGTCTGAATTTAGACAAATCCTTATTATATTAGAGATTCGTTTGGACGCAAGCGTTACGCTTTTTTTCCTGTCCCTGATCAGAATTTACTCGTTCTCTAATAAAAAGCTAACATGCACATCCACAAGGACGCCTGTATCCATTTGTTATTGCAAAGAATCTGATGATCCGCCTCCGTGCCGTCACCCCCCGTAAGCTATCACTGCAAACCTTATTATTTGAGTGAATTATAGCACAGTGAGCCGTTTTTGTCAACGATTTTCCCCATCAGGATGAGGATCGATCTTGCCGTGTCACAGGGGCATATTTGTATAGATACTACGGGAGTTATCGGACGAGTTTGCAGTTCGGGCCGCGGATTTGCGCCGGAGCAATGCATCCGGTCGGTCGTTCTGCCTCAGGGGCCGCGGATGGCCCTGTTTGAGAAAAGAAGGACTTTCTATGTCAAGAGTCTTGAATAAGGTCCGCTAAAATGGTATTCTATAGGAGGAGCATAGTTGGGGGAGTCGGAAGGACGGACCAGTCTGTGGGGGACTGCCGCTTCGATGGCGAAGGCGATGAGGGTATACGATGGAAAAAAGAAAGCGTTTTACCGGCTTGGCGCTGGCTGTATTGCTTTGTGCTATTTTCCTTTCGACGGGTTTGTCCGATTCATTCGCCGCGGGCATAGATATTACCGGTTCCGGCGATCCGGTGATCGGCGTACCCGATGATGGCAACTGGCCGGGAAATGAAGCGCCGCCCAACGCGATTGATGACGATATAAACACGAAGTACCTCCATTTTGGGGGGCAGAATTATCCCACCGGCCTGATTATCACGGTATCCAACGGCAGCCGGATCGTACAGGGTCTGAGCTTCACGACCGCCAACGACGCTGTAGAACGCGATCCGGTCGCCTATGAATTCTATGGCTCCAACAGCAGCACATCCGGCCCCTGGGTTCTGATCGCCAGCGGTCGGATTGCGGATTTTGAGCAGGCCCAGCCGTGGCCTCGTTTTACGAAGAATCAAACCCCGATCACATTCGCCAATGCAACGGGGTATCGGTATTATCAATTAATGTTGACGGAGGTACGGGCGCACTCGGCCAACAGTATGCAGATCGCGGAAATCGAGCTGCTGGAGATGTCGGCCGGCGGCGCTCCACCCCAGGTGGATGCCGGTCCCGATAAGGTGCTCGAACTGCCCTACACATCGCTGCAGCTTGACGGAACGGTCACGGACGATGGGGTGAGCCTGTCCGGGGAGCCGACGAATTTGGTGATGGAATGGTCGGTGGAATCGGCGCCGGAGGGCGTTGTGCCGGAGGATGTGATTTTTACGCCGGGGCGGGATGTGGAAAAGCCCCTCGTTGCGTTTCCTGCGGTCCAGGGGCTGTACGTCATGCGCTTATGGGCCAGCGACGGGTATTCCCAGACGGAAGATACGATGCAGGTGGTTGCGACCGAGTCGCTCTGTCCGCCCGGCGATCTGGACGGCGACTGCGTCGTGGATATCCTGGATTTGTGCATTCTGGCCGATCACTGGCTTGAGCCTTCCCAGACCTATCCGGTCGAAGGAGACATCGACGGAAAGGATGGCGTCAACCTGACCGATTATTCCCTGCTGTCGGAAACGTGGGACAAGTCGGGTCCGGCGATGGTCATCAGCGAATTCATGGCGGTCAACAGCAGCAAGCCTCCGCTGACATCCGGGGAGCTTCTGGACGAGGATTTCGAATCCTCCGACTGGATCGAGCTGTATAACGCCTCGTCGAAGCCGATCGATTTGGATGGATGGTATCTTACGGATGATCCGGAGGATCTGACGGGCTGGCGGCTGCCGGAAGTGACGCTGGAACCGCGTGATTTTCTCACCGTTTTCGCCTCCGGCAAGGACCGGACCGATCCGGAAGGGACGCTGCATACCGATTTTACTTTGCCCTCGGAAGGGGGCTTTCTGGCTCTTGTCAGGCCCGACGGCAAGACGATTGTCCATTCCTATGATTACCCGCCCCAGTTTTCGGATGTATCCTATGGACTGGCAGCGCCGACCGGCAGCTCCGTGGAGGAATCCGTGGAGCTTGTCCCGGAATATGCCGATGCGTTTGCCACTATCCCTGTGGACGATTCCCTGGGCCTGACCTGGACATATCCAGATTTCGATCCGATCAATCCGGCCTGGCTTAGCGGAAAGACGGGGGTGGGCTATGACTATGGAGATCTGATCGGGCTGGATGTCGAGGCCATGGCCGGGAAGAACCGTTCGGTTTATATCCGTATTCCCTTTGAGGTATCCGATCTGACCGATCTTATGGATCTGCGGCTTTACATGAAATATGAGGACGGCTTTATCGCCTATCTGAACGATGAGCATCCTATCCAATCGGCCAATGCGGACAATGGTTCGGATTGGAACGCCGGCGCTTCGGCCGGGCATAGTGATTCTGAGGCTGTGATTGCGGTTGAGTATCCGCTGCCCGAAGAGTACCTTGGATATCTTCGCGTCGGTACGAATGTGCTTGCCATTCATGGATTAAACTATGGAATTTCCAGCACGGACCTGTTGATCCTGCCGCGTCTGACGGCGCTGCGCCGCCGCTCGATGGATATCACCTCGCGGGTGACGGCGTATTTCTTCCTTCCCACTCCGGATTACGGCAACGGTTCGGGTCATGTGGCTCTGGGTCCAAGGATCAGCGATGTTACGGAAAATCCGATTCCGCCCGATGAGAATCAGAATCTGCCGATCACCGCCCGGGTTGATGTTACCTATCAGCCGGTGGATACGGTGACGCTGCATTACCGCATCGGATTCGATGCGGAAAAGACGATTGTGATGAAGGACGACGGACTGGGATCGGATATGGAAGCGTCCGACGGAATGTATACGGCCGTCATTCCCGCTTCGGCGTATCGGAACGAAGACATGGTGCGCTGGTATGTGACGGCACAGGACGCCGAAGGCGTTGTCAGCCGCGAGCCGATGTTCCTGCTGGCGGACAATTCGCCCGAGTATTTCGGCACGGTGGTCAACAATCCGGCGATTACCACGAATCTGGGCATCTTCCAGTATTTTGTGCAGAATACCTCCGCCGAGGGCACGCGGACCGGGACGCGGGCATCGGTGTTCTATCAGAACGAGTTCTACGATAACGTATTTATCCGACTGCGCGGCGGCAATACCACGCATGGGCGTAAGGTTGCGTTTAACGACGGGCATTTCTTCCGGTTTTCTCCCGACCAGCCGCGCGTCGATGAGATCAATCTGAACGAAACGGGCGCTGAGCCGACCTATGTTCGCCAGGTGATTTCCTGGGAATCGTACGAGCAGGCCGGTCAGCCGGCCAGTATCTCGTTCCCCCTGCATGTGCGGCGCAATGGAAGTTATTTCGATATTCGCATTTTCGTCGAACAGCCCGACACGCATCTGATCGAGCGGGAAGGCCTGAACCCCCGGGGCGCTTTGTACAAAGTCTACAGCGATCTGAGCCGGCTTTCCGGAGAGCAGCCGCCGCGCAAGATCAGCCGCTTGTACGAGGATATGAGCGACCTGCAGGCCCTGATCAACGGGGTAAGCCCCAGCAATCCCCAACGAAATCAGTATGTCTTCGACAATGTCAATATTCCCGCCGTTATCAATTTCCTGGCGGTCTCGGCGATCGTTCATGAAAACGATCACACCCATAAAAACTTCTTCCTGTACCGGGACACCGAGGGAACGGGGGAATGGATGTTCCTGCCGTGGGATAAGGACCTGACCTTTGGGATCAATTTTGGCATCGGCGGAATCATTGCCGATCAGGATTGGCCCAGCGATCCTCTGCGGTCTCCCAGCCATCCGTTCTTCGGCGACAGCACGCATCAGAAAATCGATTATCAGTGGAACCGTCTGTTTGACGCCATCCATAAAAATCCGGTGACCCGAAAGATGTATGTCCGGCGTCTGCGGACCCTGATGGATCTGATCCTTCAGCCGGATAGCACGCCTCTGGCCCAGAAGAAATATGAAAATCGAATCGATGAGCTGGCGGCTTCGTATCAGCCGGAAAAGGGAACGAGTCTGCTCAGTTCCACCGCACTCATCAAGACGCAGTATCTGCCGGTGCGGCGGCAGCATTTCTATGAAAATCACAGCATCCACAATCCCTCTTATCCGGACAATGCCGGGATCCCCGATGCGCAGCCGGAAGATGTAGAAATTCATTTTGGATCGGTGGAATACAGCCCCGCTTCGGCCAACCAGGACCAGGAATATATCCAGCTTCTGAATCCCAACAGCTTTGAAGTGGATATGAGCGGCTGGACCATCGCCGGCGGCGTGACCTACACTTTCCAACCCGGTACGGTCATCTCGGCCAATGGAATCCTCTATGTGTCGCCAAATGTCAGCGCGTTTCGAGCTCGCTTGACCACTCCTCACGGCGGACAGGGGCTCCTGGTGCAGGGCAATTACAAAGGGCATCTTTCCAGTTGGGGCGAAACCCTGACCCTGTATAATGACACAGGAGTGGAAGTGGACAGCCTGACCTATGAGGGCAATCCCAGTTCTGCACAACGCTATCTGCGGATTACCGAGCTGATGTATCATCCGACTAATCCGGAACCCGGCAGCCCATATACCGATGAGGATTTTGAATACATTGAAATGCTGAATATCGGGACCGAGCCATTACTTCTGCAGGGCATTCGTTTCTCCAACGGCATTCTTTACTCGTTCCCCACGGCAACATTAGCGGGGCAGAGCTATCTGATTCTGGCAAAGAATCCGGATGCGTTCGCTTTGCGTTACAGTGTGCCGGAAGGAACACAGGTTTTTGGTCCGTATGATAATTCCCTGTCCAACGGCGGGGAAGCGGTCAAGCTGGACGATTCCAGAAACAACACGATCCTTTCGTTTACCTATAAAGACGGCTGGTATGATATTGCGGATGGCACGGGCTTTTCTCTGACGATCCGCGATCCGTATACTATCGATCGGACTTTGTGGGACAGCAAGGCCGGCTGGCGGCCCAGCGCCATGGCCGGCGGCTCGCCGGGCTTCGACGACAGCGACATCCTGCCGGCGCCGGGCAGCATCGTGATCAACGAGGTCCTGGCCCACTCCCACGCGACCGAGCCCGACTGGATCGAGTTGTATAACACCACCGATGAGCCCATCCACATCGGCGGCTGGTTCCTCTCCGATGATGCCAGTGAGCCCAACCGCACCAAATACGAAATCGCCGAAGGCGCCGTGATC
>JAFGGE010000179.1 GCA_016930745.1 Sedimentisphaerales bacterium | reverse complement strand
TACACGGCCAACCACCTGCGCGACCAGAAAGGCCGCGACGGTAAAGTGTATCCTCAACATGGGGCCTTCTGCCTGGAGACCCAGCACTTTCCGGACTCGCCCAACAAGCCTGATTTCCCCTCCACGGTCCTGCGGCCGGGCCAGACCTTCCGCTCCAAAACCATCCATACATTCTCGATACGGTGACCCGTAGGATAATGGCGTCGGCATTAAAACAGAAAAGATATTCACACTGCTTTAATTACACTTATTCTATTGCTGTTTCCAGGGCTCGGTCGTGGTGGTTGGGGTGGCGCCGGTGGTGGCATCGACCTGGATCTGGCGGGCGTTTCGGACGGCCCGGATGAGCCTGCTGCGGCTGACGGCAACCGGGCCGGTGATCAACTCCGGAACGCTGAACGTCTCCAGGCAGGCATCATAAAAGTGCGGATCTTTTTGCGGCAGGAGGAAGGGCTTGCAGGCCTTGCCCTGCTCATCCAGATAGCAGAAAAAGAGGCGGGTAAACGGCCCTCCCATCCGCCGGCTGCTGAAGGCCAGCCAGCGGCCGTTGCTGGAAAAACTATGCCACGATTCGGAAGCGTCGCTGTTGGCCTGTTCCAGTTTTTTTACCTGCCGGGTCTCAAGATCCATCAGATACAGGTCGCTGCTGTCCTGATAGATAGGAAAACAGCCGTAATCGCACAGGCAAAACACCAGAAACCGTCCATCCGGCGAGATCCGCGGCAGCATGGCGCTCTTTCCCGTCTGCTCGGCCGAGAGAATCGTCTCCGGCCGGCCCCATGCATCTTTTTCCACATCATACGAAATGCGCCGCAGGTCATAGCGAAGCTGGTCATAATTGTCCGGGGGCATCCGGTTGCGGTCCTCCCATGGAAATGGGGCGCTGCAGAAGTACAGATATTTCCCATCCGGCGACCAGGTTGGATAGGTTTCAAGACGCTCTTTATCGGCGATTCCCGGATCGGTCCCGACCGTCTGGCTGTCGAGCTTGTAATAAAACAATCCTGAATCCAGATCGATGACATCGCGCACTTCCTCGCGGGCGGTGTGGAAAAACTGACGCACCTTCATGACGGCGTACACGGCCAGCTTGCCGGACGGATGCCAGGAGGTGTAGCCCCATTTGGCGCCGATTTTTACGACTTCTCCCTGGTCGGCGATCAGGGCCGAGCTGCCGAAGTCGGAGCTGCGGATGCCGATGGCCATCGTGTCGGGATTGCCGTTGAGAAAGGTATGGCAGTTGACGCAGCCGTTCCGGTACGACCGGCCGTCCAGAATCGTCGAATCCTGAAATCCTTCGAGATTTCGCTGATTGACGCGAATGCTCTTAAAATAATTATAGTTTGGCTTGAGGAAACGGTAGGCAAGGTGGCTGTCGATGGGCTCTTTGGCGATGGTATTGGTGATGGCCTGGTATCGGGTCCATTGCCCTTTCGTATCGGCGGTATAGATGTCTACTGAGATCGAATCGCCCCGGTTGTCCTGAAGCAACCGATTCCAGTCCTTCATCGGAATGATGATGTCAGGATTCTTGCTATATACTGCTATCGGGCGGCCTTTGGCCCCATGAATCTGCACCAGATACTCGTTGCCCGGCTCCTGGATGGCAAAATTCAGGGGAGCGATATTCGGAGGTATGACCAGATCGGAGTAATCGGGCCTGATCCGGCAAGGCCGCGACAGCGTGGCGAACGTAGCAGGTGGGGCTGGGAGCCTGTTGCACGAGACCATCGTAAGGCCTAATCCCAGACCGATCAACAGAACCAGCAGCGCAATCCCAAGTTTTCGCCGCAGGCATATCATCATTTGATCCCCACATCGAACATGGAATAATAGAAATAGCTGTCGCCGAATTGGGCCGCCAGGGCTTGTTGGCCCTGTTGCCGATCATAATTCAGGGAGCGGAAGGCGTTTGTGATCTGCTGAAATTCCGCGACGATGCGGGGATCCATCTCGTACCCGCCCAGATCGACCGGCTGGCGGGTTTTGCTCATATGGATCATGGCCGCCTCGGCGTAATAACGGGGCAATTGCGGGTACCCCAGACCCTTGAGACGGTGCAAATGGGCTACGACCTTGTCCGATTGTCTGTTTAAAAGATAATAAGCCATCAGATATTCAAAGGCCATCCGATTGCTCTTATTCTCCGCAAGCAGCTCCAGAAGAAGATCCTCCAGCGAAATGTCTTTGGCGGCATGGTTATCCTGCCGGCGGATCGATGCAAGGGAAGCCATGTCCGAATCGTTCGCCGTTTTGGGATCCTGTTCCAAACCATCCAAAAGCTGCCGGGCCGTTTTCCTGTAAATCAGGTCCTTTTGCAGGGCGTTCAAAAAAATCCTGGCCGCCTCGGGCAACTCTTTCACAATACAGATGCGAGCCAGTTTGTCGAGTAGAAACGGGCAGTTGCCACGGGTTTCCAGCAGTTCCGCCGCCCAGTGCTGGGCTTCGTTCATATACCCAAGCTCATAATACAGATCGCAAATCCGGTTGTATCGTTGAGAAACCGGTATAGTATCTATGGAAATCAGCGTCAGGGCCTCGGGGTGCTGAGGATGCGCAAACATCTCATAGGGAAGACTGCCGGTATGATAGAGAGCGCGGTTGACGTCAAAATTACAGCAGGGATCGTACCGATTCTGTTGATACAAGGTGCGGACCGATTCCAGAACCTGCGGCCAGTTTTTTTGCCGGCTGAGAGCGTGGATGCGGAGGATTTCCTTGTTTGCCCCCCTGGAATATACCAGGAGCAGGACATAAGCGACCGATGGAATTCCATACGCCAAAAGACCTTTGATCAGGGCGGGGAAGCCCCGATTACTCCCGCCAGAGACGCCCGCCGCAGCTTTATCCGCCGTCGAAGAAAACGGCCCTGATAAAAAGTGGTTCCCTCCGGCCGATCGCAATAAATTCTTCGCCAGAAAGGCAAGAACGATAAGGACGCAGATACCCTGAAGAGCGATTCGGGATGGGGGATCGAACTCTTTTCTGATGGTAGGATGGAAAGGCGTCAATCGCAGAAAAGCTTCCTGAATTTCCAAAACAAAGAAACCATATCCCAGGAGCAAGACCAGAGATAAACTTATTGCCAGATGCAGCAGGGCCGAGAGATACCGTTTATCGGCAAGACTTATTCCAATCGCCAGGATCGCGAAAAGCAAAGCGGCGGCGCCCGACAGGTAATAAGCCGCTCCAAAACCGATGGAAAACACGCCCAAGCGAATCGGTAGTGCGTCTGCGTTCCACCTTTGATAAAGGGCCGCCGACCAGATCGCCACAGTCAATGCCAGCCAGACCGCCAGCGGATGATCGTATTGATTGTAACCGACGATCAGCGTCAGCGCGACAAGATGCCCCAACACTCGTCGCAGCCCATGAGAAACCTCTCGGAACAGAGATTGGGTTGCGGCAAACGCCAGCCAGGCCGAGGCGGCAATGATCGCCGCGCCGGCAAACGGATACACAAACCACTGCGACAGAAAGCCGCAAACCAGCCGCACAGGCCCCCCCGGTTCGGCCAGGCATCGCTCCACAAACGACCAGGACAGGGAAAAGTGGGGATAATCCGTATACACGCCAAAGCTGTAATACAGCAAAGGCGGCTCGATCCAAACGTAAACATAGACAAAAAGGGCCAGAAAAAAGAGGACGGTAAAAACAGGAATCTGGCAGAATCGATCCCGAAAAGGACGACGACAGGGGCGTTTGTCTCCTGCGGAGGCGTTGTCGTTTTTCTTTTCCGTCATCCGACTAACCATCTCTGCCGACAATTCCGCCGCCGTTCCGGCCTGGATACGGCGGCCAAATAATAAATTTGTTTCGATGCCTGTTTCAGAACCTTACAGTCCGTCATCCACAAGTACGCTACCATACCCGTATCGAAATTTCAATCCTGGTTCCGTATCGTCCGTCGGACAGGCATGCGAAAAGAAAATCCAGGACTTTTTCTCCAGACTGTTTTTTCTTCGCATCGCTATTATAATGCTTGCGTACCAGTAAGAAATCCAATGAAAAAAGAATGGTTACAATCGGTTCGTCAGGCCCTCGCGAATGTATGGCCTCTATACGGAGCTGCCTTTACGATGGCCATAAACCTCAGCATCCTGTGGACGGCGATGCCGTTCATCATCCGTAACATGGGGGGCGCCGAGGAGCACGTCGGCTATGTCTGGGCCGCCAATATGTTCGGTTACATGCTTTGTCTGTTGCTTTTCACGACCGGATGGGGACACCTCAATCCGCGTCATGCCACCCGGACCGCCGCGGCGGCCATGTTAGCCGCCACCCTGATTATGCTGGGGGTTGTCTATTATGCCATAGGTCTCGAACAGATCGGAAAAACATCCCTGATCTGGACGATGATCCTTGCCGGGACCTTCGCCGGCTTGGCGATGTCGCTGTTCTGGCCCTACCTGATGAGTTGGGTCTCAGCGGATTTTGAGGGGATCACCCTTAACCGCCGCCTGGGGACTTACAACGGCATGTGGTCCGGCGCAGCCATTATAGGACCTTTGGCGGGAGGATTTCTCGTCGAAAAAAGCACCCTGGGACCCGTGCTGGCCGGGGCGGGGTTTCTGGTGATTTGTTTTCTCCTGCTGTGCCTGGCGAAAGACCATTCCGCCGGAACAGCCGCTGCCGCAAAACCGATTAACCTCCCGGAATTCCCTATGGACCCGGGCCTGGTATTACGCTGCAAATGGATGGCCCGCATCGTTCTGTTCTGTTCCTGGCTCTGTCTGGGCGTATCCCGCTCCCAGTTTGCCCTGTTATTCAAAGAAATCGGATACTCGGAAACCCAATTCGGAATCCTGATCACGATTTTCGGAGTCTGCAATTTTCTCATACTGACCGGAGCAGGCCGATTGGGCTTCTGGCATTTCAAGCCATGGCTGTTGCTCGGCATACCCATCGTTCTTGCGGTTCCTCTCTTGCTGATCCTTTTTGGCCGCTCGTTTTGGGTTTTTCTTGTCGCCTTTGTGATTATGGGTTTGGGATTTGGGTTTGCGTACAGCTCCCATCTTTACTATGGCGCCTATGGGAGCAGGAACCGTTCGACACAGATGGCCATTCATGAAATCACCCTTTCTCTGGGTGTTATTGTCGGTTCCGGGGCGGGGGGGTACCTGTCCGGCAAACTGGGAATGTACTGGCCGTATTGGTTCGCCCTGATTGTCCTGACCCTGGGTTGGGCTGTACAAATGGTCGTATGGAGCGTCGTTAAACCAATCGAGAGCGACATGGCCGACCATGCCAATCGCCATATTGCCTTGGAAGGTCATTAGAATTTTACCCTGATTATACAGGAGGACAACCGATGGCATGTAAAATCATGATTCTGGGATTTTCTATCCTGATCTATGGTACGAATCCGGCTCACGCAGACGACCCTGTTCAGACCGGCTGGGGGAATCCGCGAATCGCCGTCGAACAGAAAGACAACGAATGGATCCTGCGCGGACAAAAGCATACGGCGGTCCTGAACGGCAAAACTCTGGCCTTGCAGGTCAGGGATCAGGGGGTTCTCTGGAGCCTGGAAGGTTCGCAGCAAGGAGACTTGCTGACAGAGTACAACGGCCAAACCACTTCTCTATGCCTGGCCGAGGCTTCCAAGATCGAAATCGCCGGATACAATACGGGATTCATGTCGGGCGTGAATGTTCAATTGACCGGTTTTCGGCATAACGACAATCCCCTTGATCTTCAGATACAACTGTTCCTCTGTCTTCAGGGTCCGGATGAGGATCTGGTTTGTGAGATTGTGGCGACGGAGAACCGGACCCGTATCAAGGAATGTCGCTGGCCGGGGGCCTTTGAAGCAGGGAGCTTCGATCATACTGTAGTGCCGTTCATGCAGGGAATGCTGTTGCCGGCAAAATGGGCCAAACCCGTCTGGCTGTACGATACCCTCAGTTACGGCCGGGGGCTGTATATGCCCTGGTGGGGCTATCAACAGGGGCGTTCGGCCGCGATGTTCATCCTGGAGACGCCGGCTGATGGAGGTTGTCATTTTGCGCATCCGGCCGGCGGACCGACTCGTATGGGACCGCGCTGGGTTCATACTCTGGGCAAGTTTTCCTACCCCAGAAGAGCCAGGCTGTGTTTTTTCCGACAAGGCAACTATGTGACTTTAGCCAAGCGGTATCGGCGTTATGTTATCGAACGCGGCCAGTTCGTCTCGCTGCAGGAAAAGATTGCGCGTAATCCTCGGGTCGGCAGGCTCATTGGTTCACCGGTCATTCATACCAACATCCTGGTCCATATCCAGCAGGAATCCAGTTATTATAACAAGGAAGATTCGAGTAAAAATCACTATTTCGTATCCTTCGAAACCAGGGCGGAACAATTGCGTGCATTATCGAAAAAGGGCGTTTCCCAAGCGTATGTCCATCTGGACGGCTGGGGATTTCGGGGATACGACAACCTGCATCCCGATATCCTCCCGCCATGCCCGGAAGCCGGCGGGTGGGATGGACTGCGCACTCTGGCCCAGACCTGCGAGGACCTGGGCTATGTGTTCGCTCTTCATGATCAGTATCGGGATTATTACCTGGACGCCCCATCGTACGATCCCCGGCATACGATCCTTGACGAGAGCGGGAATCGGTATTTGGGCAGCACCTGGTACGGAGGAAAACAGTCGATTCTTTGCTCTCGCCTGGCCCTGGGACACGTTATAAAAAACTACAGTGCTCTCCTCGATCACGAGATCAAAGTCAGAGGGGCCTATCTGGATGTCTTTGCCGTCATCCCGCCGGATGAGTGTTACAACCCCGAACATCCTGTGACTCGCAGGGAATGCCTTGAGAACCGAGGGGATTGTTTTGACTTTATTCGAACGAAAGTCGGAGTCGTTAGTTCCGAAGAACCGGCCGAGTGGGCGATTCCTCATTTGGATCTGGTTCATCACGGCCCTTTTGCCCTGCATCCCGATCCGGGCCGCGGCCCTGCGATGGGCATCCCGATTCCCTTGTTCAATCTTGTATATCATGAGGCTATTTTTCTGCCCTGGTCCCTGGAGAAAGGGGCCTGGGGCATTCCGGAATCGGACTGGGGCTATTTACATGGAATCGCCAATGCCGGCTTGCCCTATCTGTCGATTCAGCCCTCCGAGGAAGAGCTGGAACGCGTGCGCATACTCTGTAAACTCAACCAAAGACTTGCCTTACAGGAAATGACGAACCATCAATTTCTGGACGAGAAATATCGTCGCCAGAAAACCTTTTTTGCCGACGGGACTGTGGTCACAATCGACCTGGATAAGGACCTCTACGAGATTGTGCCCGGATTATAAAATGTATCGGAGTCGATCGGATTGACCTGAAAAGAGAAGTCGGTTTTTTCGGAGCATGGAATGATCCTCATCGCGTTTTTTCTGCTTGTCGTTCCGATATGGGCAGATTCGCAACCAACCTCATCCCGGCCGAATGTTCCGCCCGGCATGGAATATATCCACAGGCGCGCGGGAGATGCGCCCTGGGCTATCCATATCGTCAAGGTGAGTCGATCACGCAAAGAATTCCGTATTGTGACGTCGCTGGCAAAGAAGCAGGTATTCGGCCTGGAAACGGTACAGGAACAGGTTCGTTCCCTGCCGAAGGAATGGGGCAAACCCGTTCTGGCGGTCAACGGGGATTTTTTTGTGATCCGTCCGGGGCCCTATCAAGGGGATCCGACAGGCCTGCACATTATTCGGGGAGAACTGACCAGCCTTTCAAAAGGAGCGAGCTTCTGGATCGATCGGGATTCGCAGCCTCATATCGGAGAGGTCTACGGCAGACTTCGTATTACAGGCCCTGGCGGTTTCGATGTAAACGCGAGCCTCAATGAGCAATGTTCGGATAATGAGACCGTTCTGTATACCCCTGCACTGGGCCCGTCCACCCGAACTTCGGAATGCCAGGAGTATATCCTGGCCGCCGCGGAGGCAACCCAATGGCTGCCTCTTCGGATGGGTCAAAGCTACAATGCGCAAATCAAGACCGTCCATGGCAAGGGAAATGCCGGGATTCCACCTGATGCCATGGTCCTGTCGATCGGTTCGACCTTGGCCGCCGGATTGCCCGCATTGCCGGTCGGGGCAAACCTTCGGATCGTAACCACATGCTCCCCCGATCTGGACGGAGTACAGACCGCGATAGGGGGCGGCCCCATTCTGATCCAGGATGGAAAAGCCCGCACATGGACAGGCAACCAGCCGCGTCACCCTCGCACAGTTCTTGGATACAATAAGGAGTGTATCTTTTTTGTGGTCGTGGACGGCCGGCAGGAAGGACTTTCGATCGGGATGAATTATCCGGAACTGACCTCCCTAATGACGGAGTTGGGCTGCACCGATGTGATCAATCTGGATGGAGGAGGATCCTCTACCCTGTGGCTCGACGGCCATATTATGAACCGTCCATCGGATGGTCGGGAAAGAGCCGTGGCCAACAGCCTGATTCTCCTGCAATCCCAATAGAAGATGGCGCCAGGAAAACTTTGCTCCTGCATTCCGGTTGACTTTTCCTGACGATTCCTATATGCTTTTATTTTGAATGATTCAGGCTCGATCGGAGGAGAATATGAAAACGAAGGTTTTGTCAGGATGTGGGTGCGTATCGTTTCTGGGTCTTTTCCTGGCCATCTGTCCCGCCTTGTCAGCGCGAATCATTTATGTGGATGCGGCGGCCGGGGGAAACGGCTCCGGCACGGATTGGACGAATGCCTGCACAACCCTCACTTCGGCCATGGCCCTGGCGAATTACGGAGACCAGATATGGACCGCGACAGGCGTCTACCAAGAGAATCTCGCTGTTGAAAACGGAGTGGCGCTGTATGGGGGATTTTCCGGAACAGAACTCCATCTGCAAGACCGCGATCCTTCTGTTTACCAGACCACCATTGACGGCAATCAGGCAGGCCCAGTGGTTACTATCGCCAACAGTGCGGATTCCAGCACCCGCCTCGACGGATTTATTGTCACCCGGGGAAACGGTTTTCATGGAGGCGGAATTCGGATCATCGCTTCCTCCCCGGTCATTGCCAACAACATCATTACAGGCAACCTTACCAACGGACTGGGCGCCGGAATCTATTGTTACGGTTTTGATCCGGTCAGCCAGGAAGACCCGACGATTGTCGGCAATATCATCGTCGACAATTTTGCCTATGACACAGGGGGCAACGGCGGCGGAATCGCCTGTCACGGAAGCTCTCCGACGATCCTGTCCAATGTGATCGCACGCAACATGGCCAACCGCAACGGCGGAGGGATTTCCTGCTGGGCCGCCGAGAGCGACACCCTTGTGCTTTCTTCCTCTCCTGCGATCGCCAATAATTATATCCTTGCCAACGCCGCCAATCTGCTGTCGGGCTCCGGAGGTAACAACATCGGAGGCGGCGGCATCCACTGCACGGCCACCGATCTGGACGGTTCCCCGATTCAGGGGGCCGTCTGTCAGGCCCGGATCATCAACAACGTGATTGCCGCCAACGGGGGCTGGAAAGGGGGAGGAATCTGTGCGGTAGACTCCATTCTTGAATCCGTAACGATTATCAATAATACCCTGGTAGCCAACAGCGGAGCGGGTATTTTCTGGCAGAACACTTCCCCACGAATCTCCAATAATCTGATCGCCTATAATACATGGGGACTGGAGCAGGTCGAAAATCTCTTCACGCACCCTGTCATCCGATACAATTGCGTCTACGGCAACCGGATCAAAGGACAGCAGGCCGATTACAAAGGCGTTCCCGACCTGACCGCCGTGGACGGCAACATACGCCTGGAACCGAAAATGGCGGAGTATCGGTTTGGAGACTTTCACATCCAGCCGGATTCCCCCTGTTTGGATGCCGGCGACTCCGACGAAATAGGGTATGCCTGGACGGACATCGACCAACAGGATCGCTGGCAGGGCAATCATGTGGATATCGGCGCCGACGAGTCCGACGGAACCTTTCGGAATATCGTGCCCGCCATTATCCATGTCAAGTCCGACGGGAATGACGACCTCGACGGATTGACGTGGAGTACGGCGAAAAAGACGATTTCTGCCGGGATCGACGCCGCCGCCTCTCAATATGGCGAAGTATGGGTGGCTGCCGGCACATATCTGGAAACGATCAGGCTGCCTGCCTTCGTCTATTTGTACGGCGGTTTTGCAGGCAGCGAGGAGAAAAAGGAACAGAGAGACACACAGCAGAATCCCACCGTTATTGACGCCTTAAAAAAAGGCTGTGTCGTGACGGCCACCAACGCCGGCTATCGGGTGTCAAGGCTTGACGGCTTTGTGGTGCAGGGAGGTTCTCCCCTCATTCAGAATCTGCAACTGGTCCAGAGAGGAGGGGGCATCTGGATCACCTGCTGCGGCCCGACGATCGCCGATTGCCTTATCCGGGATAATCAGGCCGACGATCCCATGTGGTCGGGTTTTCTGCTGGATGGAGGAGGACTCTATACGTATCTCGGTTACCCCATGATCATGGACAATACCTTTACGGGGAACAAAGTAAACAACTATACCGTCGGCCAGGGAGGCGCTATTTGCAGCATCATGTCCGGTCCTGAAATCGTTGGCAATACGATGACCCAAAATACTTCCCGCGTGGGGACCGCCGTCTATGCGGAACTGAGCGAACCGTATCTTTTTGCCAACTCTATTACCCAAAATGTGGGCCCCTTTTTCTACGGCGCTTCCCAGGGGGCCATTACCTGTTATCTTTGCGAAGATTATGTCATTTCTCACAATATCATTTCGGAAAACGTCGCCGCCACAGGAGCGGGCATCACGTCGCTCAGTTGCTTCCAGGGCCGCATTCAGAACAATTTATTCCTCAACAACCGAGCGTATGAAGCCTCCACCGGGATGTACGGCGCCGGCGGAGGAATCTATATGATCGTTCCCTCCGCCCCGCAGGGAATGACCTGCATAGTGAACAATACCTTTGTCGGAAATATGGCGGGATCTTTCTTCGAACACCAGGGAGGCGCTGTCGCCGTGGGTTTGTTGTCCGATGCGCTCCTTGTGGCCAACAACATCCTCGCTTACAATTCCTCGGGCATCTGGCAACAGCTTGGTTCGCCGGGTGTGCCACAGCTATTTAACAATTGCGTGTTTAATCAGGGAACTAACTATGTTCGAGTCGCGCCGGGCCAGGGGGATATTTCCCTGGAGCCGGGCTTCGTACATAAAGACCTGTCCAACTATCGATTGTCTGGACTGTCCCCCTGCATCGACAGGGGCAAAAACGAATCCGTGCCCGGCGACCTGGTACTGGATTTAAACGGATTTGCCCGTTTTATCGATGATTTGTGCACGACCGATGCCGGGACAGGATCCTCACCCCTGGTCGATATCGGCGCCTATGAATATCTGAGATCCGACATTACTTCGGATGGGCATGTCAACCTGTCCGACTTTGCTCGCCTGGCGTCGCAATGGCTCCGGAGCGACTGTGAGGACTGCGGCGGCGGCGATTTGACCTGCGATGGGCAGGTGGATATGGAAGATGCCAGAGAGTTTGGCACCGGCTGGCTCCAGGGGGGCCTCTAGGACCGCCAGGAATATCCACCGTAGGTTCGCGGGGGATGTCACCCGGAAAAAACTGTTGGGAAGAAAGTGTTCCGGTTCATTCCCCTCGCCAACGGCCCCCTTAGGGTAAAATCCTAGCGGTTACTCGGCTCAAAACCAACCCGGAAATCATCCTGTGCCGAGATGGACAATTGGTTGGGATCCCCTGTATCATATATTTTTATTCTAATAAGTCTTCTTCTTGAACACGGCCTGTCAATCGCCTGTTGCAGAGGATTCATGTTTCTTTCCTTGTCTTCTAAGCAATTTCCCTAGTGGATTTTTCAATCGAGGGGAACCGAAGGTTCGTACCTATAAAAAGGATATTCCATGGAGGATGTTGAGCCATCGTCCAGAGGAATCCAGTAGGGCAAGAGGATTGTGTCGTTTATGCCGCGGAGAAAAATTTTGAATATTATAACGAACAGGGAAAGTACGAAAATCCTAGGAATAGAAAGAGAGAACATTGGTAAATGTAAGGAATAGTACGATGAAACCGAATATAAAAAACATTCCGGAAGGATATCATGTCGTCACGCCCTGTCTGACGCTGAAGGATTCGCGCAAGGCTGTCGCGTTCTATGAAAAGGCTTTTGCGGCCCAAGAACTGGAGGTTTTCCCCTCGCCGGACGGCAAAGGAACAATGCACGCCACGATCCGGATCGGCGATTCGATCCTGATGATGGGGGATGAAAGACCCGAGTGTGATTGCAGGAGCGCCGAATCTCTGGGCGGTTCCCCGATTGGTATGTATATTTATGTTCCGGATGTGGATGCGGCATTCAAACAGGCGGTTGAGGCCGGCGCCACAGTCATGATGCCGGTAGAGGATATGTTCTGGGGAGATCGCTGCGGGACGTTGAAGGATCCGTTTGGTTATACGTGGACCTTGGCCATGCACACCCGAGACCTCACCGAAAAAGAGATTCAGGAAGGGGCCCGGTCCTTTTTTACGACGGCGGCGAAGTCCTGAAACATGCCCTTGTCGTGTGAGAGTCGCAACAGCGTACAAGACAAACATGAAAAAAGGAGACATACCATGAAATACGTGGATGGATATATTGTGCCTGTTCCGAAGAAAAAACTGAAGGCCTACGTCCGGATGGCCAAAAAGGCGGGAAAGATATGGCGTGAACACAGCGCTCTTGACTACAAGGAATGCGCCGGTGAGGACCTGAAATCGAAGTACGGCATTCCGTTTCCTCGTATAATGAAGCTGAAATCCGGTGAGACGGTGATGTTCTCGTACGTCGTGTTCAAGTCCCGTGCGCATCGCGATCGCGTGAACGCCAAGGTGATGAAGGACCCTCGGATCGAGAAAATGTGCGATCCCAACGATATGCCGTTTGACTGTCGCCGCATAGTATACGGAGGGTTCAACGTTACCGTCGACGCATAAAAAGAAAGACGGGGATTCACAGGAGCCTGATGCGTAGTCCTGACAGGGCGGATTTCAGACCATGCAAGGAGATAATCTATGCGATTCGCACGGCGGAGCAATGAAAAAAAGAAGGCTTTTCTCGGTTACCGGAGCTGTTTTTCAATTCTCGTGATGATAGGGGGACAAGTTTCTTTGTGCCAAGCACAAGATCCTGTCGTTTTCACAGATGATGCTCTGAAGTCCGTCGTGGAACAGATCCTTGGCATTTCCGAGCCTACATCCGAGGACATGCTGTTGCTTACGGAACTCAACGCGGCGGAAAGGGATATCCAAAACCTGGAAGGACTGGAGTACGCGCTTAACCTTATATCGCTAACCGTAAACAACAACAAAATCGCCGGTTTCGAACCCATTTCCAATCTATCGAACCTGGAATATATCAATGCCGACTACAATAGAATTACCTCCGTATCGCCCCTTGCGAATTTGAACAACCTCAAATACCTGCAGATGCGCAATAACTATTGTTCTGACATTTCTCCCCTTGCCGCTCTTTCCGGGCTCACCTTTCTGAATGTGCGCAGAAACGGGATCAGCGATCTTACTCCCGTTACGAACCTGACCAGCCTGACACAACTGTATGCCTATCAAAATCCGATCTCCGATCTCACGCCGGTAAGGAATCTGTTGAAATTGCATACTCTCTGGCTTAACGATGATGATATCATCGATCTTGCTCCGATTTCCGGATTAACAGGGCTGGAAAGACTGGGTCTGAGCCGTAATCACATCACGGATATATCTCCCCTAAAAAACCTGATCCATTTAAACCGCCTTTGGATTCCCGGAAACAACATCAGTGATATTTCCGCTCTTGAGAATCACACGAAACTGCAGTCATTATATCTATATGGCAATCCATTGAACACAGAGGCATATTGTAAATCCATAGCAATTGTCGTAACTCGAAATCCTCTTCTACATGATTTCCGTTATGATCCGAATCTCAATCCGATCTCCATTGACTGTTATACCGAAATGCTCGATTTCGCACAATTTGCATCAAACTGGCTCAAAGGAAACTGTAGGGCTTTAAATCGCATGTGCGATGGAGCCGATTTGGATCATAATGGACTGGTGGATATTTTCGATTTATCCCTGATCGCCAATTATTGGCTGAATCAACCTTTTCAAATTCGATAAATGACGTTTCTGAAAACTCATCCTGTCTTCTTTTGATGAAATGAGGGAACTGCAATCACACATGAATCCTGCGAGGTATCAGAGGATCAGCGAAGCGTAGGGCAGATGGATAGGAATATCCAGATGAAAGACAGCGCCCCGGCCGGGACGGCTTTCCACTGAGACCGACCCGCACAACAGAACCGACAATTCCTTGCAGATGGCCAGGCCCAGGCCGGAGCCGTCGCCCTGGCGGGTCAGAGAGCCGTCGACCTGACGGAATTTCTCAAATATCGCTTCGTGATGCTCCCTGGCGATGCCCGGTCCGGTGTCGGCAACCGAGAGGCGCACCATCGTATCGTTGAACATACGGGCCGAGATGCGGATTCGTCCGCCGGAGGGCGTGAACTTGATGGCGTTGCTGAGAAAATTATAGAGAATCTGGCGGACCTTGCCGGCATCGGTGTAAATCAGAGGGATTGTATCGCTTACGGTCATGGAGACATGAAGCTGTTTTTCATTGCTCATCGGCGCGAAGAAATCGATCAGCGACCGACATAAATGGCCGATCGCGGTCTTTTCGATGTGCATCTCCATCCTGCCCGCCTCGGCCTTGGCCAGATCGAGCAGGTCGTTGATCAGGTTCAGCAAGGACCTTCCGCTGGTGATGATGTTCTGGGCATACCGTTTGGACTTGTCCACATCCGCGGAGGGTTTTTCGTAGAGCAACTGGGCAAAACCGAGGATCGCGTTCAACGGAGTGCGGACCTCATGCGACATATTGGCCAGAAACTCGCTCTTGAGCTTGTTGGCTTCGAACAGCTCGATATTGCGGTCGGACAGCTCGGTGATCTTGGCGTCGAGCTGACGGTTGGCGATAGTCAGCTTTTCTCGAGATTCCTGTAGCACATCCAGCATGTGGTTGAAAGCGTCGGAGAGTTTTTCGTATTCGTCGCCGCTTTGAATGGCCGACCGGGCCTCCAGATTGCCCTCGGAGATGTTGTTGGCCAGGGCGCGAAGCTGCCGGATGGGGCGAAGAATAACGCGCTGGGCAATGGCGTAAAAGGCGACCATGGCCGCGGTTCCGGCCAACAAGCCGGCTACGATAGCGGTGACCCGGTTGATCAATAGGGTTCGAGAGTATTCCCAGGCGGGGGTGGAGATGTAAATGGCGCCAATGGTTTCATTCCGGTTAAACGGAGTGGGCGAAACTTCGGGATTGTGGCACGTCAGGCAGGAGTCGGTGGCCGATACAACACGAATATATTCGTTCTGAGCAGGCCGGATATCCAGGTCGATCCATCCGTGTTCTTGTCGGTCGGGATCGTCCAGCAGACGCCGCAGTTGCGCTGCCGCCTGGTCAGGCAAGGGCAGGGGAGCGTCGGGCGCGGTTCTGTCGAAACGGATCCACTGAATCGTCACCTGATTCGGATCCTTGACGGCGCCGCTTTCTTCCAGAACGGGCAGGCTTTGCCCGTTGCCCTGACGGATGCGAAAGTGGCGTTCATACGCCGTTTCGGCCACCGCACGACCAGCGTCAATGGCAATCTTTTGCGTAAGCTTACCCATCCACAGGTAAGGAATCAGAAGCGCCAGAATCAGGCTTAAAAGAACCGCCGCTCCGAACTGCAGGCGGCATTTCTCGGCCAGACTCAGCGGTTTGAGTCGCAGCCAATACAGCAGCTTATCGACCTTGCGGCGCAGACGACGAAACATGGCATCTTCCTCGGTTCGAAGGCCTGGTTCCTATCCGCCGGCCGGGTCCTGCAGATCCGTGGGCATATGCGAATGCTTCTGCACCCGCAGGTTCAGTTCGTCGAGTTGAGCCTTGTCCACTTCACTGGGGGCCTCGGTCAGAAGGCACTGGCCTCGCTGGGTCTTGGGAAACGCGATCACATCGCGGATATTATCCGTATCGGTCAGGAGCATCACCATACGGTCCAGCCCGAACGCGATGCCTCCGTGGGGCGGAGCGCCGTATTCCAGGGCCTTAAGGAAGAAGCCGAAGCGCTCCTGGGCCTGCCGGCGGGAGATAGTAAGCAGGTCGAAAACCTTGGCCTGGACGGCCGGATCATGGATACGAACGCTGCCTCCCCCGATTTCTGAACCGTTTACGACCATATCGTAGGCCTGGGAACAGATGGAAGCCGGATCGGTATCCAGCTTGGGAAGGTCCTGGGGAATTGGCGCGGTAAAGGGGTGATGCAGCGAGTCATACCGTTTTTCGCCCTCGTTCCATTCGAACAGGGGAAAGTCCACCACCCAGACAAATTTGAATTGGCCGGGACGGATCAGGCCCAGGTCATGGCCCAGCCGAACGCGTAGCGGCGCCAGGGCCTTGTTTACGACGGCTTCCTTATCGGCGACGAACAGCAGCAGATCGCCTTCTTTGGCCTCAAACCGGCAAACAAGCTGTTCCAGTTGCTCGGCGGTGAAGAATTTGGAAACGCTGCTTTTCGGAATCAGACCGGTTCCATCGTCATTTTTTTCCACCTTCATCCAGGATAGACCTTTGGCCCCGAAATCGGCGATAAAACCGGTCAGGGTCTTTTCGATGTCGCTGCGGGAAAACTTGCCCCCGCCCGGAGCGCAGAGGCCCTTGACGATGCCGCCTTTTTCGACAGCGCCGGTAAAGACCTTGAACGTGCAGGCGGCCGCGATGTCGCTGATGTCCCTGAGTTTCATGTCGAAACGCAGATCGGGCCGGTCGATGCCATAATTGTCCATCGCCTCCTTGTACGTCATTCGCGGCACCGGTACGGGCAGATCGACGTTCAATATATGCTTGAAAATGCGGGCGATCAGGCGTTCATTGACGCCGATCACATCGTCGGCCTGAACAAAGCTCATCTCCACGTCAATCTGCGTGAACTCGGCCTGCCGGTCGGCGCGAGGGTCCTCGTCGCGGAAGCAACGGACGATCTGGAAATATTTGTCCGTGCCAGCCACCATGAGGATCTGCTTGAAAAGCTGGGGAGACTGGGGCAGCGCGTAAAACGACCCTTTATAAAGCCGGCTGGGCACCAGAAAGTCGCGAGCCCCTTCGGGCGTGCTTTTGCCAAGCATGGGCGTCTCGATCTCCCAGAAACCCTCTTCGTCGAAGAAGTCCCGCACGATCTTGGCCACCCGGTGGCGGATGCGAAGCTTGTTCTGCATCTCGGGACGGCGCAGATCGATATAGCGATGTGTAAGACGCAGTTCTTCGTTAACCTTGTCTACTACATCGATATCAAAAGGAGGCGTCTTGGCCCTGTTCAGGACCTCGATCCTGTCGATGGCGACCTCGATCTGCCCGGTGGCCAGCTTGGGGTTTTCCAGCCCCTGGCCGCGGGGTCGAACCACACCCTGGGCGGCAATAACCCACTCGCAGCGAAGATCCCGGCTGATACGGTGCACCTCTTGCCGGATTTCCGGGTTGAATACAAGCTGGGTGAGCCCCTCCCGGTCCCGCAAGTCGATAAAAACCAGATTGCCGTGATCCCGATAGCTGTTGACCCAGCCCGAAAGAACGACCTGGGCGCCCACGTCGCCGAGACGAAGCTGCCCGCAGTTATGCGTACGTTTGAGCATATTTATGTTTTCCAATCCAGAATAACTTTCTTTACGGGAACCAAAACGAATACTGTAGCGACAAAATGATGGTACGTCAATCCCCCGCCAAAGGATAAGGAACCAGGGTCGACGAAGGCCGAAGATGACGCCAGTGGATTCTTGACTTCTTTGGACTCTTCTGCGATACTGCCTGGTTTGATAAAAAGACAAGCCAATGAATCCTGTTCTGGAGTAACGAATGAAAGCGTCGGATATGAAAAAAGGGATGACCGTCAAAATCGACGGCATTCTGTATACCATCGTTGACTATCAGCATGTCAAGCTTGGCAAGGGCGGGGCGGTCTATCAGACCAAGTTCAAGAGCCTCAATGACGGATCGATCATGGACAAGCGCATCCGGGCCGAAGAAAACATCGAGGATGCCTACCTGGAGAAGCGCAATTACGAATACCTGTATTCTTCACCCGGCGAGCATGTCCTGATGGACCTGGAAAATTATGACCAGATCTCGCTGGATGACGATGCCTTCGGCGACGGACCCAAGTACCTTAAGCCCAACAGCCAGCTCCTGGTCAGCATGTATCAGGGCCGGCCGGTCGTGGTCCAGCTTCCCAATACGGTGGACCTGAAGGTGACCGACACAGCCCCGGAAATCAAAGGCGCCACGGCGACCAATCAGTATAAGCCGGCAACGATGGAGACCGGCTTGACAATCCAGGTGCCGCCGTTCATCAAGGTCGGCGATCTGATCCGCGTGGACACGCGCACCGGCGAATACGTCACGCGGGCCTAACAACTATTTTCATTCAGACAGGCGGACAGGATGGCCCTGGAAAAACTCGGAAAACTGCTGGTCGGCATTTTTGGCTCACGGAACGAGCGTCTGGTCAAGGGGTATATGAATATCGCCCTGCAGGCGGCCCGGTTTGAACCGGACATGCAGGCCCTCAGCGAGGAACAGCTTAAAGCCAGGACGGCCGAATTCAAGACGATTCTGCAAACCGGCAAACGGCCCGAAGACATCCTGGTCGAGGCGTTTGCCGTTGTGCGGGAAGCGGCCCGACGCACGGTGAACATGCGCCATTTCGACGTGCAGTTGGTCGGCGGCCATGTGCTCTACGAAGGCAAGATCGCCGAGATGGCCACGGGAGAAGGAAAGACGCTGGTGGCCACACTGGCCGCCTATCTGGTGCACCTGACCGGACGAAAGATACATGTTGTTACGGTCAACGACTACCTGGCCAAACGCGACTCTGAATGGATGGGCCCGGTGTACCGGGCGCTGGGCCTGACCGTCGGGGCGATCCAGGCCGATATGGACACCATGGGAGATGAGCGACGCGCGCAGTACGCCTGCGACATCACCTACGGCACCAACAACGAGTTCGGTTTCGATTATCTCCGCGACAACATGAAAACTTCCCTGGATCAGATGGCCCAGGGGCCCCTGGAATATGCGATCATCGACGAGGTGGACTCCATCCTGATCGACGAGGCCCGTACGCCGCTGATCATTTCCGGTCCGGCGTACGACGATGTGACCCGCTACAAAAAGGCCGACAGCGTTTCACGTCAACTCATCCAATTGCAATCCGGCCGAACCCGCACCAAAAAACAGATCGAGGAAGCGGAACGGACTCTTGCTGCAACACAGGGCGAGTTGGGCGAAGCAAAAAAGGCCAAAGATCCCGTCCGGATCGCCAAAGCGGAGAAACAAATTGAGCAGACGGAGAGCCGGCTGGCCGAAGATCGGGCCAAGCTGGAAACGATGACCGAATATTTCGAGGTCGAGCACGACAAAAAAAGCGTCCACTTGACCCATGAAGGCATCGGCGCAGCGCAGGACATCGCGGGAGTGGGCTCCTTCTTCACCGGCTCCAATATGGAATGGCCCCACATGCTCGAACAGGCCCTGCGGGCCCATGTCGTGTTTGAGAAGGAAAAAGATTATGTCGTCATGGACGGCAAGGTCGTGATTGTCGACGAATTCACGGGCCGGCTGATGCACGGGCGGCAATGGTCGGACGGCCTGCATCAGGCCGTGGAAGCCAAAGAGACCGTGCAGGTCAAGGAAGAGACCCAGACCCTGGCGACGATCACGCTGCAGAATTTTTTCAAGCTTTACGGCAGCATCGCGGGCATGACCGGCACCGCGGCTACCGAAGCCGACGAGTTCATGAAGATCTACAAGCTGGATGTCGTGACGATCCCCACCAATCGTCCCTGTGTTCGAGACGACCGGGACGATCTGGTTTACAAGAGTCTCAAAGAGAAATTCAACGGCATCGTCGATGAGATATTCGAAGTGCATAACGAAGGCCGTCCCGTTCTTGTAGGTACTGTCAGCATCGAAAAAAGTGAGGCCTTGTCCGAGGCCCTGAAACGCCGCTACGGCCTGGACCATGAGGTGCTCAACGCCAAACAGCACGAGCGCGAGGCCAATATCGTAGAAAAGGCCGGCCAGCAGCACGCGGGACGAGACGGCAAGATGCGCGGCAATGTGACCATCGCCACGAACATGGCCGGACGCGGCACCGACATCAAACTGGGCCCCGGCGTAGCGGATATCGGCGGACTGCATATTGTCGGCACCGAGCGCCACGAGGCCCGCCGGATCGACAACCAGCTCCGCGGGCGTTGCGGGCGTCAGGGCGACGCCGGCTCGAGCCAGTTTTTCGTCAGCTTCGAAGACGATCTGATTCGCTATTTCGCCTCGGAATGGATGATCAAAATGCTGTCCCGGGTCTGGGCCGAAGAAGGGGCCCCCATCTATGCCCGCCAGTTGAGCAAAGGCATAGAACGGGCGCAGAAAAAAGTCGAGGAACGCAACTTCGAAATACGCAAGAGCCTGCTCGAATACGACGAGGTGATGGACTACCAGCGCAAGACCTTCTACGGCCGGCGGCGAAAGATCCTCGCCGGAAAAGGCCTTAAGCCCATCATCCAGGGAATGGTGGACGCCATGGTCGAGGGAAGCTGCGAAAATATCCTGTCGGCCGAATATCCGCAGCGATGCATTTGTGAATGGGCCCGGAGCGGTTTCGGCGTGGAGCTGGATGCCCGGCGTATCCGGAATCTGACCGCCGAAGAGATCGAGACGCAGATCAAAGATCAGGCCCGAAAAAACGCCGAGAACGACATCGCCATCACGCTCGGCGAGTATCTGGAGGATTATGAAGATCCCAAAAGCTGGGATCTGGATGGATTGTGCCGCTGGGCGATGAGCGCCTATAGCGCGGGCGTTTCGGCGGGCAAGCTGCGACAGGCCAATCCGGAACAGATCGAGAAAATGATCGTCGAAGCGGCCCAGGATCAAATCGACAAGAAAGATTGTTCGCAACTGGCCGAGTTTCTGAAAGAAGATTTTTCCCTGCACACCTTCGTCCAGTGGGCCAATGCAAAATTCGATATCCGCCTTGCTGCGGAAGACCTCCAGGGGCTCCGTAAGGACCAGGTGCGGGACAAACTTGCCCAGGCCGTCCAGGATAAGTACCGACAGCGCGAGATCGAGTATCCGGTCGAATTCGCCATGAGCATGGCATATGGACCCAAGGGAGTAAACGTCTACGGCTTTCAGGCCCTGGCCGACTGGGCGAACCATCGATACGACGCCAAGCTGGCCGCCGAACAGCTTCAGGAGCTAAAGCCCCAGAAGGTTTACGAAATGCTTCTGGACCTGAGCCGCCGTTACCATGACGGCTACCTGGAAGAAGAGGTTCTTGAGAAGATCAAAAGCGGCGTTTCGGCCGATCATCTGGCCGACTGGGCCAATACACACTTCGAGTCCAATTTTACGGCCGATGAATTGTCCGATCGGGAAACAGCCGAAGCAAAAGTTCTTGACGTGGCCCATGAATTTCTTCGCCAGGAACTATCCGATCTGGAAAAGTATGTGCTTTTGCAGATTTACGACAGCGCCTGGAAGGACCACCTGTACGCGATGGACCACCTCAAGGAAAGCATCTTCCTGCGGGCCTTTGCCGAGAAGGACCCGAAGATCGAATACAAGCAGGAAGGCTTCCGCATGTTCAACGAGATGCTCGAGAGCATCGACGATCGTGTCAGCGGAACGATCTTCAAGGTGCGGCTCGATGCCGGCGCCCGCGCACGCAGCGTGTGGAATGTCAGCCACACCAAACACGATGAGGTGGGCCAGTTCGCCATGACCGAACGCCAGCGGGCCGCGGCGACCGCTCCGCAGGGCGAACAGAAGGTCAAACCCATCAAGCTCGAGCAACCCAAGGTCGGCCGCAACGATCCCTGCCCCTGCGGCAGCGGAAAAAAATACAAAAAATGCTGCGGCCAAAACACCTGATCGCCATCCGATCTCTTCATGGTTTTCAGAGAAGGGAAAGCATGAATAACGCAGGAAGGGGAAATAAACCGGACTATTTCTTTCCCGAATTATGTGTGTATAAAAAAGAAAACATCAAGCAACGTGAGCTGCCCGATGTTTTCCGGAGGGGAGAAAACTCTTTCTATTCCTTCATCGGTTATTAACCGAACGATCCTTTAGCAAAAAAACAATCCCCTTGCAATACTAAAAAATGAAAAAGGTCCGATATTTTTTTGTTTTTTTGCGTAAAATATGCATAACATATGACGTTTCCAGGCTCCATTCATCTCATAACTATCGTCTTTTAAGCCACTTATGACGAAAAACATCCCTGATTTTACCCGTCATTCGGATACCCATCCGCTGGGTACTATTTTTAAACTCTAAATGAGAAAAAACCTCACAGTCCGGCCTGTGAAATCTCCTGGATAGCCACAGGACCAATCGGGACACCCGATGGGTGTGAACGGATGTAATGGGTTTGTTTTTCATGGTTTTATCGGACAAAAACACGTCGGGTAGCGTCCATAAGCTCTTTTCCTGTGAACATTTCGTACGAGGTAACAGGGAATAACTGCTCACGAGAAAGCACCTCAATATTCTGGGCGTAATATCGTTCCACGGCTCCCAGTCCCCCCTCGACCGGGCCTTTCGTGCGGTACTTGCCTTCGAGAAGCCATTGACTGAACTCTTCGTCGAATTCAGCCGGGTAGATCAGGGCTGTTACATAATGTCCATCCGGGAAGCGGGCCAGGTGGACCTTTGCCCGGCTCGGGACGGGCGTTTTCCCTGCCCAGACCAGAAGACGTTCCCAATCCTCCCTGGCTGTCTGTTCCTCGGCTGCGTAAAAAAACAGCCCCTTTTCCAAATGAAACTCTTCCCGCCGAACTCCCTTTAACTCCATCCCGCCGTCCGGACGGGCATTGTATATCTTGTATACCATTACTTCTGCAAATTGCTCGCTTTCGAGAAGCTCGGCCACCTCACCCGCGGTAAATCCCACGCCGCAGTGGTCTCCAAAATCGACTACGTACAGGCCGGTATATTTATCCGCCTCTTTGACTTCCGGAAGTTTCATGCCGTCCCTCGCGGAACCTGGAGTTTCATCTGACGATTAACCGGGCAAATTTACGTTTGCCCACCTGAACGACCATTCCGTTTTCCGGAGTTATCTGGGTGTTGGCGTCGCTGATCTGCGCATCGTTAACCCGCACTCCGCCCTGCTGGATCATCCGTTTGGCTTCTCCGCCGGTATGGACCAGTTTGCAGTGTAAAACCAGCTTGGCGGCAGTCATCGGCTCGGCCTCAATAGCTACTTGCGGAATCTCGTCCGGAAGCTGTTTTTGGGCGAATACCTTGTCAAATTCGGCGGCGGCGGCTTCAGCGGTCGCCTCATCATAAAACTGGGTAACAATCATTTTACCCAGTTTTACTTTGGCTTCTTTCGGATGGGTTTTGAATGGATCCGTCAATATGGCAATCTGCTCGGCAGGCACATCCGTCAACAAGGTGAAATAATTATCCATCAATTCATCGGGGATGCTCATCGTCTTGCCAAACATGTCCTTGGGCGCTTCTGTCACACCGATATAATTGCCTTTGGACTTGCTCATTTTCTCTTTGCCGTCCAGCCCGACCAGAATCGGCATGGTAATAACGATCTGCGGCTCCTGGCCATCCAGCCGCTGCAGGTCCCGTCCGACCAGGTTGTTGTAGGTCTGGTCCGTCCCACCCAGCTCGACATCGCTTTTGATACTCACCGAATCAAAACCCTGCATCAGCGGGTAAAGAAACTCATGGACCCCAATCGGGTCGCCCTTTTTATAGCGAAGCTCGAACGTATCCCGCTCCAGCATTCTCGCCACGGTCATCGAAGCGGTCAGCTTGATGATATCGGCCAGTTTCAGGTCCGCCAGCCATTCGCTGTTGTAGCGAATCTCCACTTTATCGGGGGACATATCGAGAATCTTGCCGGCCTGCTGAAAATAGGTTTTGGCGTTGGCCCGGATCTGTTCGGTTCCCAGCATGGGGCGGGTGGTATTCTGTCCGGTCGGATCGCCGATCCGCGCGGTATAGTCGCCGATGATCAGCACCGCCTTGTGGCCCATATCCTGAAACTGGCGGAGTTTTCGCAATACGACCGTATGGCCAAGGTGGATATCCGGGGCCGTGGGATCCATCCCCAGCTTGATGCGAAGCGGACGGCCTTCCCTGGCGGCCTTATCCAGACGCTGGGCCAGTTCCAGCTCCGTAAAGACCTCTACGGTCCCCCGCTTGAGCGATTCTACCTGTTCGAGTATCTCCCGGCTCATCCCGATCTCTCAATGATTTCCAATGTCTTTGTCTTGCCACAATCGGAAAACAGGGCATTATAACGGGAAGACAGACAGATGCAAGGGGCCGTTAAAAGGGAAAAGGCCAAGACCTTGACGGCAAGGAGAAAAATCCGAGTAAAGGTTTATTTCGGTTTGGTTTGGGAAGAATTCGCCGTTTTAGCCGCCGGTTTTCGGGCCTGGGTTTGTGCGACAGGGGCCCCGGCGATAGCCACTTTCAGCTCCTGGGCCGGCACAAGATGCCGGTAAAAAAACGCTTGCATCCGGTCTTCGGCCGGGACGACGGGGCGAATTACCGGCCTGCCCTGAGTCGTCGCACGGCCTTCCAGACGCAGCGATACCGTTTCTTTTCGCTGTGTTCGCGGCACTTTTAACGTAAGTTTGGCCTGGTCCTGCCCAGCGGGAATGCGCCCGCCACTCAACTGGAATCCATTCGGCGCATCCTTCAAAACTATCTGGATGGCGTCGGAAAATCCATCTTTTCGCAAAGCGTAAAATGTCATGGGGACCGTAGCGCCCGGCCGCACATTGATGGTTGACGGCGCTACACGTAGCTGGAAATCCGGCCGGGGCGGGCCAATGCGAAGACGATAGGCATACGCAGGACCGCCCTTGTATTGGGCGTCTCCAATGCAAAGGATATACCTGCCGTCGGCGGGCAATATAGTCTGCAGAAAAGAATCGGCATGATGGGTCACCAGGCCCGCTCCCTTGTCTTCATGGTCGTCGTTGACGAGCAGCTCTTTGCCGTCGGCGTCCGTCAGCACAAGCAGCGAATCCAAAGGGGAAGCGAGCCGGCGGGCATAGACCTCCGCCACGATTTCCTGTCCTTGTTTTCCTTCCAAGCAGAACAGATCCCGGTCGCCCGGCGAATCGATCCGTCCGTTCACCATGACAGGAAGAGATATCTTTTGTGCTTGCTCTTTTTTTTGATTCGGCCCCTGTTCCATGCACTCCGGCAGCGTGTCTACGGCAAACGGCAATCGATTGGACGCCCAATCGCCGCGGCGCAAAACAACCGACAGGATATCCGGCTCCTTGTCGGCAGGATGGAGAACGAGGGTATCCGCCGGCAGGTTCCAGCCCTTCACTTCGACGGTAGTTGCCGCCCCGGCCGGTCCGCCCAGGGGAAATATATTGGTGACAAACGGAACTTCCCCCACGGTGATGCGGTAGACAAAATCTTCACGACCCCGATAGATTGCGTCCTTGATCTCCAGGACATATTCGCCGTCTTGCGGTATCTCGCAAAGCAGAACCGGATCGGGGTGGTACCGATAGTCATCCGCATAGGCCAGCTCTTGACCGTCGGCATCGTACAGCCCCAGCGTGGCCTGAAACCAGCCGGGCACCGCATCGGCCAGATAAGGGATCAATTCCCGAGCGCAGGCCGTCGCGACCAGCCGCATCCCCCGAGTCAGCCGAAGCCGAAAACGATCCACATCCCCGGGCAGAATTTGTCCGTTGATTACCATCGGGAAACGGGAAAGCGTTTCTGTATCTGTGGTTTTCTCGTTGGGCTCTTTTTCCGAAAACTCCGGTAACTGCCCCACATAAAAGGGAATCGGATTGGACAGGCCTGCGGCGGTTTTGAGCCGAAGTTCCCGCCTGCCCGGTTCGGCATCCGGAGCTAGTTTGATCTTCAGTACAACATCTTCCGAAAGCTGGGGATTGTCCCGGTTGCGGTTCTTGGGATTGGCCAGTTTCGCCCGGATATCTTCGATTTCTTCCTGGGTCGCCTGCCGATCTATTTGGACCGGATTGCCTGTTTGGCCGTCTTGTCCATCGGTTTGGCCCTTAGCCTGTTTTTCGGAAGCCATCAGCCCCTGCAGTTCCTTGAGCCGATCCCGCAACAGGGCAATCTCTTTCCCGTTGAGAGGCTTGACATGCTGAATGACAGCGGCTTCGACTCCCGATCCGGAGATATCGACGGCGCTTACGCCGTTGAGATACTGCCCGGCGATAGCCATTTCAAACGTGGTTCCCCGCTGTCCGCCGGCAGGATAAACATATCCGATGTTCGGACTTCGCTGAGACAGGACCACTGAAACCGTGCTTAGAAAAGCGACCAGACAAAACAGGCTCCGGGATATGGATTGTCCCATGAATTTCTCCTGGTTCACATGATCTCTGTCAGACGTCCTCCCACGGTTTCTCCGTCCGCGGGAGTGGGTGTCGCCCGGATAGTCAGACCCTGGGGATGGGGCAGCCTGGCCTCCGGATCGATCCCCAGAAGCTCGTATATGCTGCCGATCAGGTCCACCGGATAGACCGGCCTCTCTTTTACGGTTTCTCCTTTCTCGTCCGAAGCCCCGACAACATGCCCTCCCTTGAATCCGCCGCCGGCGACAACCGTGGAAAAGACCTTGCCGTAATGGCTTCGTCCGCCGTTCCAGGGGGCCTGCCAGTCGACCCTGGGCGTGCGTCCAAATTCGCCGCCCCACCAGACAATCGTGCTGTCCAGAAGGCCCCTGTCGGATAAATCCTGCAAGAGCGTCGCAAAACCTTTATCGAGCTCCGGCAGTTTTCTTCGCATGGCCTGGAAATGCTCCTTGTGCGTATCCCAGCCCTTGTAGTTGATCGTCACATACGGAACTCCCCGTTCGACCAGCCGCCGCGCTGTCAGACAGGACTGGCCAAAGGTATTCATGCCGTATTGGTCCCGCAGCTCTTTTTTTTCTCCCGACAGGTCAAATACCTTGCCCGCATCGCCGAGAATCAGATCATAGGCCTGTTTTTCACATTGTTCCAATGCCGTTATCGGGGGACTACCCTGCAGGGATTGACGCAGAGGATCCAGCTTTTGCAGAAGCTGCCGACGGCTTTTTTGCCGTGCCTCGGTAACGCCTTGTGCTACGACACCCTCGACCACAAAGGGCGTTTTAGCCGGGTCTCCGCCGGTCGCAAAGGGTTTGTATTTGGAGCCCAGAAAACCCGCCTCGGAAAAGCGGCCCTGCGTTCCGGTTAAAACGATGTAGGGGGGGATCAGGCCGGCATAACCGGCGTCGTATCCTTTGAACAGCGCCGTCACCGCCCCGACACAGGGATAGACCTGCCCATCGCCGGGCTTGCGCCCGGTCTGAACGAGGTACGAGGCCGTTTCATGGCTGTTATTGCCGTGGGTCATGCTGCGGATGATGGAGTACTTGTCGGCCTGCTTTGCCAGCAAAGGCAATAGCTCATTGATCCGGATTCCATCCACATTGGTCGCTATGGGCTTGGTAAATGGGCCGCAATAGTCGTTTCCCGCATCCGGCTTGGGATCGAAGGTATCCAGATGCGCCGGACCTCCCCACATCCAGATCTGAATGACGGATTTGGCACGCGCTTTGGATTTTGTCGTTTTCGTATTTGCCAGAACAGGAAATCGCATTCCACCTGTGATACATAATCCCGCCGTTCCTGCAATAGCCCATTGCATCGCTTCCCGTCTAGAAATCGACCTGTCATGCCATCCTGTTTTTTTATCGGTCAGCCTGATGCATATCGATGGAACGCCTGGATTCCCCTCTGAACTCATTTTGTGTTCCTTTGTTTTACCATACGATTAGTGCCGATAAAGAAATTCTGTACTATTGATCAATGCCCAGACCAGATCAATCATGGCCTCGCGCCCTTTGACACTGCCGGATTGTGAGTATTCTTGTACTATTTTTAACTCTTCTTCTGTTGGATAACGGGAAAGAATCGTCAAATATAAGTTGTTGGCAATCTCACGCGAGCCGCCTTTGGATTGCATCAGTGTTCGAAGCCTGGCGCTTTGTTCGATCTTACGCTGGATATGGCTGGAATTGAGCATATGCAGTCGTTGGGAAGCCGTGGGACTGTTGTTCCGTTCCGATTCCAGACCGGTATCGCGCGCCGGCCGACCGAACAATTCCAGAAACGAACTGGTAATACTGCCGTCGGCCAGGGCGATGGACCGCTGCTCTTCCGGAATAAACGTAAACGGCTCCGGAATGGCGCTGGAATATTTCTCCGTAGTCCCGGTGACCTGGTTTAAGGCATCAATCAGCACCTCCGCTTCCAATCGCCGCAGGGGATAGCAGGCGAAATTGGCTTGGGCATCCGACGAGTCGGTTTTAGGAATGCAGGAAAGCTGGTAAGCCCGCGAATTCAGGATGAGCCGAAAGAGTTGCTTGAGGTCATAATGGTTCCTGATCAATTCCTGTTCGAGGTAGGATAGCAATTGTGGATTGGAAGGCGGGTTGTCTGAGCGGATATCGTCCGGCTCATGAATGATGCCCCGCCCCAACAGCCAGTACCAGATGCGGTTTACAATGTTCCTTGTGAACCACGGATTTTTTGGATCAATGAGCCAATCGGCAAATACTTCCCTGGGATCTTGTCCCGGAGCCAGACGAGCCCGGGTTCCATCGGGAAAAAATGCCAGAATTGTCTCCTCTTCCGAAGAAGGAGTATGTGCTTGACTCGGATCGAAGGCGACAATCTCCTCTTTCCACTCCCCCGTAGATTTATAACCGATCTGCGAGAAAAAAACGCTCATTTTTTCGAGCTTGCCGGTTTCCCAGTTTTCCGCTCGGGTTCCCATAAAAGTCAACGCCACGGCCTGAGCGATGGTCCGAGGATCTTTGCTCTGAACCGCCCGGTAGAAGTTTACAGGGGGGTCGCGGAAATTGCTTCCGTTGGCGGTCAGCATCTCCCGAACGAACCGGTCATACGGTTTATTTTCACGAATGCAGGTCCGGATCCAGCGATGGTAGGCCTGTACCGCGTTGGGCCACAAATTGATGGGAAATTCGGCCTTTACGCGGAGAAGGTCCCCCCATTTCATCGCCCAATAATCGGCAAATTCCTCCCGTTCCAAAAGCCGGTCAATCAGTTCATCTCGTTTGTTCAGGTTTCGATCCAGCAGGAATCTTCGGGCCTCTTGAGCCGTGGGAAGTGTACCGATGACATCCAGATATGCCCGGCGGACGAAAACCGCATCCGTACAGAAATCCGCCGGGGTAATGCCCATCCGTTCCAATCTGCCGAAAACCAGTTCATCGATCCGGCTTTTGGGCTGGTTTTCGAGGATAGCCCGAATCAGGGCCGGTTCCGAAGGACCGGCCTGGGCTTTTTTTTCCGGCTGCCCCTGGGCAAAAACGCAGGCCAGCGCCATAGCCATTACCGGGATACTCCATCGGATTCCCATGAAAAACCTTCAATCCGAGAAAAACTCAATTTCTGCAGGGTATTGTTTCCATCCCCATTCCCAACAGACAAATACGAAAGCGATCCATCCGCCTGGGATAAACGCCGGATTATGGCGGTTTATTTCCCTGATCAGGCTCTTTTGCGTCAAACACTCATTCATTATACCAAATTGGAGGTATTTATAAAAGCCTTGTGGATTTGAGCATAGGAAGTTTTCTGGCGATCGGCAATAGAGATAGAGGTAGAGGTAGAAGACAAGCCGTTCACGGAGTGAAACAAAGCCGAACTGTACAGAAGAGAAAGGGCCGTCGGCATTGCGCCGGCGGCCTTTTTGGGTCAACACGATTCGATAGCATTGCCTGGGTTGGAGACAATGCAACAGTCCCGAATTCAGGAGGAGGAGAAGGAGGAGAGTTACTGATCCGGGTTTGCCAATCGTGCTGTATCCGCAATACATCACAGAACAGACCGTTGTCTGGCGGCAGATCCCCCCGTGCCGCCGCAGTTTGTGGCGAAACTCTGTGTTCTCGATCGGTTCGTTCGCATTTCAAAGAACATTCTGTCTACCGGTTAAGAGTCTTGATAGGGAGAATTTATTACAGGTTATCAGGGAATTTTCCTGTTTTTCGTTCCAAAAAAATCCAACTGCATTGAATTGTAGCGATTCTGCCGGTTACGACGATCGCTTATTGTGAAAAATGTAACATAAATTGTTCCCGGAAGGAATATTGGAACTCAAAAAGAGAAAGGCGACAGGCCCAAATTAGGAACCTGTCGCCCTTTGTAGTATTGATTCAATGATGTTCTTTACGGGACAGGACAATCCGGTCCGCATTCGTTGAGCCATTCGGCGGCAACACGGGCCAGATCGCCCAAATCAACCCTTCCGCTGCGATTGACATCGGCGCCGCCGCACCAGCCGCAATCGCTGAAATCGATGAAATAGTGGTCGTTGAACTCATCGCTGTATTTATAGATGGTGCTGTACAGATACCCATAGCCGTTCGTGGTTCTGGTATAGGCACGGAGCCGGAACTGGTAGGCGCATCGCTGCCAGGGCTCCAGCGAACCGTCTTCGGAACTGAATTCCTGGTTGATCACACCCGGCCAATTGTCCGGCGGAACCGTTCCCGGGTAGGAATCCTGGGCGATAACCCCGGCGTAATGGTTCTTGCCCCATAAGGCATCCAGAATCCAGTGCCGCAAATACCCGTCGGGGTGTCTGGCGGTGATGGTAAACCGCAGGTTCTCCGTGTCGTCTTGCAGGCTGATGATCCCGCATTCCGGAATTTCCCCGTCGGTAGCCGGATCCCAATTCGGACTGGAAGGATCGTACTTGACATTATGAATGACCGCTTCCACGGGACTGTTGTTGACCAGAATCGTCAGATGATCCAGATCGTTCGGGGCCAGGGCCATCTGCAGAAGGATCGTTCCGATGGGGTAAATGACGATGGGGCGATAGGCTTTATAGGTCAGGGTGTATTTTCCATTGGGCAGTCCATTTGTGTTTAAGAGGATACGCAGGTCAATACTGGACCACCAGCCGTTATAGGTCAGCTCGTACACATTAGAGACACCACCCACTTCTTTGGGGCCAAGCTGGACGACTTCGGTCAGGACCGTACCGTCCGGCTGGGGAAGATAGCGGACTTTGTGCAGGGCCGTGGTGATCGGCTCGTAATCTCCCGCATCCGGCGGCGTGTTTTCATCGGGCCAGGGCGCGATCAGGATCTGGTAGTACCGCAGGCCGTTGGCGATATCGACATCCCCGAACAGGCCGTGAATCCGCAGGCTCGATCCAAACGGCGCATCCAGATAGGCGGGAATCGCCAGATCCGACGCCGTGGACGGATCGACAACCGCCAGACCGTGGGAAGGATTTCCGGCATCCTGTACGATCTCGGACGTTGGGATATTGCCGATGGTAGTAAAGATAAAACCCGAGCCGGGATGGGTTGTCGGCCCGCCGGCCTCCGGACCGCCCCAGACGCCCATGTCGTTTCGGGTGCCGTCGGGATCGTTGTACGAAGGAGCGGGATTGCCGGTGTCCTTGCAGGGGGATACGTCGGTCAGGTAATAGAAGCCGGGGTATTCCGGATCAAACAATGGATCGGCGCTGATCTGGCCGGTGCCGGGTAAGGGAAGAAAGGTCGAGCCGGTATGGTTGTTATGGTAATTCCGGAAAGAATTGTTCCATACATCGTTGTAGAGAATCTGTCCTTCGCCGTTGTAAGCGTAGTAAAAGATGCCTGTTGTATTGTCGACGATAATATTGTTCATGATTGTGTGGGTGACTCGTGGTTCAATCTGCGGCGTAACCAGATTCGATCGCCAGACGGTGCCGCACAGACGATCCACGATTTCAATGTAGACCGCCGGCGCCGGTTCATCGGCCGGGTAACCAAACCACAAATTTGTCAGTCCTTCCGGCGAGCCCAGGGAACAGAATCCGTAGATCTGAGTACCCTCTTCCGTATGGATATTCAGATCGACGCGCGACACGCACGGCGGATCGGTGTGAATGGGATCGAACAATTCCTCCGGAAAGCTGTACCAGTTGTCCACCCGCAGACGGTATCGGATCATGTTGTCCGGCAGCACCTCGCCGCCGGTGGCGACCAGTTCGGGATCCGGCAGATTGGGATAACAGGAGCGGCCGATATAGCGAATCACATTGATAAACAGATCGGCGCCGAGTTCGGTCAGGGCTTTTGCTGTGCCGGTAAAACCCCAGAAAGTATACCGCTGGTTTTCCCTGGTTAACAGGTAATGCTTTCCAACCTGGTCGGGGTAACGCCCCCATGCCTCCACATTCTTTGGAACCGGGTCCAGATTGATTTCCACACTGCCGCTGCGCTCATATACGCCGATTAGACCACTTTTCGGAATGGGGATGGGATTGGGAAAATCGAAGATGATGTGTCCCGGATTGACGACGGCCATCTCTGTGGATACATCGCTATGAGATCCGTTCGGACAGCCGGTAGCCAATTGGAGCTGGCCCAGGAAATCGTATCCCCCTTCTCCCATGGCCAGAATGGGTTTGCCGCTTTCGGCGATATACGCCACCTCTTTGGAGGTGGCCCAATGGCAGCCTGCCTCTTCGGTGTCGCTGCCGATCAGGATGACGCGATAGCCATGCAGAGGATTTTTGAGCAGCTCATCCAACGGAATCAGATCCACCTGATAGCCGTTGCGTTCCAGAAGGTTGGCATAGGCGACGGCGTTATCCCGATCCGGGCCATAGATGAACGCCACACGGAAAGGTACCACATAAGGCGATCCGGATGCGGCAAAGATAATCCCGTTGGTATTATTGAGAACCGTGTTGTTAATGATGGACGGCCTGCCTTCGGTCCCCACGGCAATGCCGGCCTTGTTGTCTTCGATGATGTTGTTACGGATCGTCAGCGGGCCGGCCTGGCAATACACGCCGCCATAGTGCCAGGTGCCTCCGGCCGAGGATATGGAAGAGCCGATAATCCGAAAGCCCGACAGCGTGGCCGGTTCGACGCCGTCATAGGCGACGACATGCACCGCGGTCCCCTGGCCGTCGATGGTGGTGTTATGCGGCGAATAACCGGTCAGGTTCACGCCGTCCTTCATCACGATCGGTCCGGGATACGCGCCGGGAAAGACATAGACCGTATCCCCCAAACCGGCGTCGTCGATAGCGTCCTGGATGCTTGTGTACGGCTGGCCGCCGCTGTCGTCCACGGTCAGCGTGGCGGCGGGCAGAAACCCGGCCAGACCAATACACAAACAAACGAGTAGAAAAGAGTTTCTGGACATGACATGGCCCTCCTAAAAAAGATGGTTGGATTCACGATGCGCGCAACTACTGCTCGAATCGCACATAAACAGCTTTTAGGCTCCTCGCGACGACACATTTCATCCTCGCACTACTCCGCTTGACCCGAGTGATGTTTGGAATCACCCAGCGCCCTGATTATAAACGGCACAAATGGGGCTGCAAGGGAAAACCGAGTAAAATGCAATCTTTTGACCATGAAGTAATTATGTTTGTCCTGCAAGAGAACAGGAATTTGACCTTGACCTCATTTTTCCATATAATCTCTTCCTGCTAAATTTGGAGGCTTTTATGCAGATTCTCATTATAATTCTGGCGGTGGTTCTAATCCTGGCGGTTTTGTCGGTTCTGGGACTTCTGCTGTGGCTGATCCGGTACCAGGCGGGCCAGAAAGAGGAGATCGTCCGGCAGAGTACCGCGGTCGGTTTATTACAGCAGCAGCTTGAGGCGGTCCGCGGATCGCAGGAAAAGACCGGGCAGGTCCTGGAAACCAATCTCAGGACCGGGCAGGAGAACCTCGGGCGGTATTTGCAGACCAGCCAGCTGACCCTGACGCAACTGCACGAGCAGATCGGCCGGCTTCAGGAATCGGGCAAGCAGATGCTCCAGCTCGGCGTCGACGTCCGCAGCCTGCAGGACATCCTGAAAAATCCCAAGCTCCG
>JAFGGE010000178.1 GCA_016930745.1 Sedimentisphaerales bacterium | reverse complement strand
GACCCCCAGCTCCGGTCATATGGTTGTAAGTACTTGTTATTAAAACACTAATGATTGTCAAATCTAGACTTATCGTTCTGTCCGAGCTCTGCCGCCTCACCCGCAGAACAGGGATGCCGCCACAGGTCGAACACCTTTGAAACTGTACGGTGGGATCGAACTCATATCCGCACCGGACACAACGGCACCTGCTCTCAGCCTGCATGGAAAGGGAGAGAAGGGGGGATTTATAAATCTTTTGCCGATTTGTACCCTGTCGTATTTTTCCTGCGGCCGCCGCACAACCGTCTTTTTACCGGTCAGTAGCAACGAAAACCGGAAGCTTTAAATAGGCAGGCGTATTTACCACTGAAAAGGAATGATGGAAAGGTGGTACAATGGACAAATTCGCTATGACAAACGACTCTGTTTTCCAGGCGGGGTATCCCGGTATCAGCGGCTCCATCTGTCCCGCCGTCGCGGCAATGCCATCCGCCAGTCTCTTGCCTCTGCCGGAATCATCAAGGCGGTCACCCTCGCTACCCGCTGCGGCCAGGTGGTCCTCTATGAACTGACCGACCTTGGCCGTGCCATTTGTGAGTCTGTAAATATGGAGGTTGGCAAGAAACCTCGCCCAAGCCTGGAACATCGCTACTGGGTCCAGCAAACGGCCCGATATTTCCAGAAAAGAGGCTATGAAGTCAAACAGGAGCACCCTGTGAAGGGCAATGGCGCCATCGATTTACTGGCAGAGAGGGCGGGTGAAAGGATCGCCGTGGAGGTGGAAACGGGCCAATCGAATATCAAGGCGAATCTGGATAAAATAAAGGATGCGGGATTCGACAGGATTATCTTTGTTGCCACATCAGCCGCCGCGGTCAGTGCGTGCCAGAAGGCTATCGAAGAGGTGGAGCATGCCGATTCTGACACGACAGAATTGCTTACCTGGCTCGACATCTCCTAGTGCCTAACAGTGGTACAGGTCTATCCATAACGCTTGGGTAAACGGTAAGCCCAACGGCTGTGATAGAGATTTTGCAGCGTATTGTGAAGTTTTCCTTGCCAGTTGGGGCGATTCATGTCTTTGCGGGCTATCAGCACTGCCGGTATTTGATTGTCCTGGTATATATTTTTCTTCCTGCGATGGAGGCCATGTCCGTGGTAAGGAGGCGTCCCTCTGGCCCGCGCGGCACAAAAGGCGAATTATAGGCCAGACAACGAACGCCCAATCGATCCTGTACCGTCGAAACATACTGAAAATGGATTCGAAACCAGTTCAACAGGGTCTGATGGTCCATGAGACGGGTACTTACAGGGCCCAGGCTCTCATAGGGTATATCTTGATCAGCAAGATATTGTTCCCGGATGAGATCCGCTCCTCGCTCGGTCAGGCCCAGTACATTTTCAGGGCGGCCGCGGGACCGCCCGAATTCACGCCGGATGACTTCGATGAATCCTTGTTTTTCAAGAGCGCCAAAACGCCGCCTGATAACCTGTTTATCCTTCTGAAAAACCGCCGCCATCTGGGGCACGGTCAAAATCCTGTAGTCCGCCAGGCAGGCAAGGTTTTGGCAGTCACTTTCTCGCAGCCGAAACGTCATAACGATTGTCGCATAATTTCCGGTTCATCGTATCCGTATCTTGGCCCACCATATAAAGAGGCAAAAGAACCATCGCAATTTCACGAGATACCAAGACTGTAAATTCTCGAAAAGTGGTATATCAAAACCTTCGCTGGAAAAATCCTCCCAAAATCCCCGGTATGAAATGACATGGTTCAAAATCCCACTTTAGCTTATGAAAATCTTGAAGAAGAAAGTACGTACGGAAGATTCGTGATGGAACCAACACAACTCAAACAACGAGAGTTTCCCACTCTCATGACGGAGGAAGAACTCATCGATTTCTTGCGGATTCCTGAGGTCAGTAAAGCTACCGACCATCATAATGTGATTGAACATTTGAAACGATTTCGAACCCTGCCCAGGATTCATATCTGCAATAGTGTGCTTTATCCAAAAGAGGCAATCTTAAAATGGATCGACGCACAAACGAAAAATGGAGAATGAGGTACTTGCGCTTTCGTCCGACCTGTGGTATGATTGTACCCATCGGTCGGAGTCTCGGCCAGTTCGATAAGTGGAAAGGAGGTGTATGATGTCAAACGAACTGGTCAGACTATGGGAAAGATTCTCACCAGATCGTCGTAGAGTCATTTATTATTTGGACTATGTTGATAACAATGGAAAGCGAGTTCGGAAATCACTACACCATGGAAACAAACGTAAAGCAGAAAGGCAAGCAGCGCAGTTGAAGGCAAAACTACTCCAAACAGGATACAAAGATATTACTCCTATGAAGCTCAGCACCCTTCTGACTGACTACCTGGAAAGGACATCCAGTCAAATCGAGCCTTCGACAGCAGCCTCGGCCGCCTATCGGATGCAGGATTTCATTGCGGCCAATGGAGATCTGTTAGCAGACCAGATTACATTCACGCATTGCGAACGGTTTCAGCAGTATTGCATCGCAAGAGGCCTGAGTCCGGCCTCAGTGAACAGTCATATCAAAATGGTCCGACGGATCTTTTCCTTGGCTGTGCGCAGAGGACAACTCGAGGCTAATCCTTTCGATGGAATGCAGTTTATTAAGGTACCTCAACGAGCGGTTCGGCTTCTGAACGAAAATGAAATCAACAGACTCCTTCGCATGAGTACTCCTCAAATCCTTTGGAAGACACGAATCTTAATCGCTAAAACGGCGGCACTCCGCCGTGGTGAAATTCTCAACTTAACTGCCAACGATATCGACTACGATAAGTCGCGGATTATCGTTCAGCCAAAAGCAGACTCGAAGACGACCTGGCGATGGGTAGTAAAGGACAAAGAACGCCGTATCTTGCCTATGGTTCAACCTGTGGCAAATCTATTGGCTAGGATTCAAGCGGATTTACCGGATGATCAGCCTTACCTTCTCCTGACACCAGAGAGGTATCAACGTGTGATGTACCTTAAAAAAACAGGAAGACTGATCGACCGTGTGGCAAAATGCCCGGACAATAACTTTCGTCGGAACTGGTTGGTTCTTTGCAAGAAGGCTGGTGTAGAGAAAGCCACCTTTCACGATCTAAGGGCCACCTGCATCACGGAATGGCTCGAACAGGGTGTCATGCCACACGAAGTTCAGAGACTCGCGGGTCACTCAAGTGTAGAGACCACCATGCGCTATTATGTCGGGATCCGGGATACGATGATCGACAAAGCCAGGCAGGCCAGCCTCTCCGCTTTAGGGCAAGAGTTTGTCACAGTTTTGTCACACCAGCCCAAAAACGACAAAAATGGCGACGAAAACCCTGTCCTTTCTGCCTTGCAAACCCTTGTTAATGCGGGAGTTATAAAAATCGGGGCGACAGGACTTGAACCTGCGACCTCTTGACCCCCAGTCAAGCGCGCTAGCCAAACTGCGCCACGCCCCGCATGATTTAGATTATACATGGCCATCTCAGGAGTGACAACCATGTATTGGCAAATCACAAGGATTTTTCCTTTACGAGCTTTTTTTCCTCAACATGAGCAGATCTTCTTATTTGTCTTAACTGGACGCCTTTGCCGTGAGGGGATCGGCTACCATCCTATGACAGAGACATCGTCGAAGTAGGCCACGGGCGCGTTGCCCCAGGTGTACAGGCCGATGGTCCCGGAGGCCAATTCCGCATCGACGGCCTCCAGCAGCGGCACGCCGTCGATAGTGACGGCCAACTGGTCGCCCAGGGCCCGCACCTCCACATCGTAGGTGACATCAAAGGCATACCCGGTATCCACCGAATCCAGCAGCGTCGCAACGCCTCCGACCACCTTGATCAGCCGCGAATACCCCGCCGCACGGTTCCAGTTGAACCGGTAGTAGTTGTTCTCGTCCTGCACGCGGAACATCACGCCGCAGTCGTTGAAGCCGCGGGACCGGATGGTGCACTGGACCGTATAGTCGCTCCAGGCCGATCCGCCGTCATAGCCCAGATAGGTGCCGTCCTTGAGCAGCGTCGACGGGGCAGTCGGATTCGAATAGATATTCGAGGTCTGCTGCAAGATCCCGCTAAAAACCGACCAGGCCGACGGGGCCAGCAGGGTCCCCGTATCGTGGACTGTCCAGCCGTCCGTGTTGCCGTCGCTGAAGGAATCTTCGAACAATACTTCTGGTTGAAGAACCGTCCAATCGGCGCTAAGTCTGGCAAAATCAGACAATCCCACCATCCCATCTCGGGTGAAATCGGTTCGTTGGCACCACATATTATTCGGATCGCATGGATCGGCCAGCCACCACTCGGAAAAGAGGGCAAGATCCTGCAGGTCCGTCCTTCCATCAACCGTTATGTCGCTTATGGGAGATACTTTGATCACATAGGGCATTTGTAACGAAAATCCCGATGAGCACGCTTTTCCCTGAAAGAAATTCAAACATGCATTGCTGTGCACACGAACATATCGCCCGTTATCCAGATGGAGTACGTCGCCCTGCCAGGAGGGCATCATGTCCTGATCGGCCGGGATTCCTGAAACCGTCACTTCCGGAGTAAGCAGCGCGGAAAAGAAGGGTTCATTGACATCGACGATATGGCTGACCTGAAAGGTCACAGGCTCCAGACCGACAGACTCCAGATGCCATATCGTTTGATCCGTGTACTTGTCGCCGGCATGAGAAATCCATTGCGGCACATGAGAACAGGAATTGGCGTCATGCGCTAAGACGGCAAATACGCTGTGGCCTTCCACAGGTTCTTCCATGAGTGTCGACAATCGGATCTCCACATCCATATCGGACAATGCGATCTGCGGCGTCACGACTACTCTGGTTATCATCTTACCGCCATCGACGATACGGTTTTTTACCATCGTGCGTGTCACGTAAAAAGGGATCCTGGCGCTCTGAACCGGGCCTGAACCTTGTGCTTCGATTCGCGCGGTTTGCGCAGGATCGAGAGTCATAGCGCCCCATAGTACCCCTGTGGAATCAATCTGATTGGGATCGGGATATGCATTTATAAAAGCATTGTTGGCGGCAAAGGTAACCCCATCAATATCCCAGGAAGGCCCATCCAAAGGATTGTTGTTGGTCAGATCCAGCCGCCAGACGGGAACGGTCTGTTGTTCGGAGGGGATAAATTCATCGATCCCCGCAGGCAATGTATGACGAAACAGCATATCAAAGTTGGCCTGCACATCCCAGCCGGTCGCTGCAAGTACGACTTCTATGGGGGAATTCGGCGCCAGCGTGGAAACCACCGCCATCCGACCGGTTACGGTTTGGCCCGGCAGAATCGCCTCCCGATTTACATATATTGTGTGATTACGAAGATCGGAGGGTCCCGTCGACACGCCCTGATTGGGATCGGCGATACGGAAATAGGCCCCGCCTGTCAACAGGATCAGATCATAGTGAAGCATCGTGTTTGTGGCATTGGAAATTGCGAGAGTCTGGCCTGTTTGCTCTCCGATAAAATCGATTTGGCCCTGATCCACGACAATCCAAGGCAGGATCGCCGTCCGAAAGCTCCATACCTGACCTGTGGTGGTCCCGTTGTCGTTTGTCGTATCGACGCGCCAATAGTACACCGTATTTTCCTGCAGGGGCAAAAGGGCATGCTGCGGCTGAGTGACAACAGCAATCGGCTGGACAGAGGTAAAATTCGGGCTGGTCCCGAAATAGACTTCATATTCTTCGGCCAGAGACACCGGCTGCCAGCGCAGGATAAGATTCTGAAACAATACTACCGTGCTACCGTCAGCGGGCGAGGGATTGGTGGCCTGATTGGGCACTTGCAGCGTAGCCAAGCTCCAGGATCGCCCCTGAACAGAACTGCTCATGCCGCCGCCGATTTGGACAACTATCGTCAATCCCCCTGTTCCATCAGCCGTTGCTCCATGGACCGTTCCTTCTCCATAAGCGGTATAATGCGAGGAAAACCAGGGCCCGCCTCCGTGCAACTCAAAAGTGATACGTCTGTCTGACATATCGTATGTATAGGTTCCGGTGACGACATAGTCACGGGGGATATCAGTACTGTAGCCCGGTCCGAACAGGCCCGGATAGTCCACGATGGTTCCCGAGCAGGTCCCATTGGCGCTGAACGTCAAATCCATGGCGCCGGACCGGACAGCATCGTTCCATTGCCCTACCCAGCGCCCGACCATTTGGGCCGGGCATATTGAACTCGACAGCCACAAAAATGCGACCGCCCCCAAAGCCGCTTTCCATACTCTCATCCGAACTCCATGTGTCAATGCTGTTCCTCCATCGTCTTGCTTATGCAGATAGTCTCTATCCCTTCCAATGCAGCAAAGAGGATCAGACTATACATTAATCCTGAACCATCTTCCTCCAGCACAGAAAGGAACCTTTATTATACGGTATTTCCAGGACAAAGTCAATTCTAAGCCAGACCGAAAATCTCTTTTATGATTCTTTCTGAAAGCTGGGCCGGCATGATTTCAGGAGATCTGGGTTACGGGAAAACGGGCTCAAAGGACAGGCCGGTTTCAAGCCAGTGTTCGGCCATGACAAGCACATCGGTCAGGGAAGCCAGAAACGGAAAATCCTCCAGGTTTACGCGACAATCGGCATTGGCGTCTCCGGTTATCGGACGAACCATGCAAAGAGGGGAAGGTTGGACATTTGTGGATTTGAGTTGCGCTGTGTACACCCATCGCTGTTCATCCTGGCTGGGAATCGTCAGGATTTCCTCCATTTCTACCCGGACGGTTCCAAGGGATGGGGAGATGTACATGATCTGATGTCTCTGGTCGACAATTCCCTGAGGAAACGTCGCTGCTCTGTGCATTCCGACTACCTGACATAAAAAAAGCCCGGCCGGAACATCAATCGTTTCCTGTCCAAGCCAGGTGATCCGGTTTTCCACCGTATAATTGACCTCCGTAGGCGGATCATAAATGATCAGCCGAACCGAAGCCGTTCCGAACAGTAAATCATTAGCGTCGGTCGCCGCCCAGACCGGCAGGACCTCTTCCGGATCTTCCTCGGCGAGAGCAAGCCGATTCCCCCCCTGCTGACTTTGACGGTAGGACAAAAGGAACGTATCGTCAAGACGAAGAGTTTCTCGAACATCCCCCCCCATGGAATCCACCGTATGCAGAATGACGACCGGCCGGCCTTGCATCTCGGTCGATTCGATTACATCCCGATCCATCCAGTGCCACTCATCCACCGGTCCGGAATCCCAGTAGGATACATGCACCTCGTATTCCCAGTGGTTCCCGACAGCAAGATACCCAGGACTGATCAGGCGGCATTGGGGAACCAATTCATCGGCACATAGCGTGGAAACGTAAACAAGAATCGTCATGAAAAACAGAAAGACCCATTGGGAGATGTCCGGCTCATCACCCCATCTAAGACTATCCTTGCTTTCACCCACTCTTGTTCATCCTTGAGAACCATTGTTTATTGACGACGGATAGGAAGATCACCGATGGGAGAATAGGGAAAACTCTCGCTAAATCGGCCAAAATCCGTAAGATCGACCTGCCCGCTCCCATCAAAATCGGCCCCGCCGCAGTTGCTTAATGCCAGACAGGAATCCTGAAGCCACTGTTCGGCAAGAAACATCAGATCGGCAAGGTCCACATCGCCATCCGGCTCAAAATCTCCGATCCGCCACCCTGCCAGGAAATCTGTCGTATGATCCACATTCGCCCACACCAATCCCTGCTCCTCCTCCGCATCCCAATACACTCCATAATCGCCTAGCGGACGAGTTCGCAAGGTCTCCAGCGATGGTTGATCGTCATCCTGTTCAGACCATCGCGTACCTGCCCCGCTTGTATTGGCCGAGACCGCCAGCTCCCAGGAAGAGGATCCCGTATTGTAAAATTGCAGATCGACCAGCAATGGATTGGCTCCGGAAAGATCTTCATCATCAAAGGGAATGATCAATGTCATTTTGAAATCGCCATCGTTCAGGGTCGTATCGACGATGGTTTTAGCCTGTCCGATGGATTGAAAGGAATGTTGTCCGACCAGGTCGTTATGCGCCTCATATATTTCGACAGCGGCGTTTGTCGTATCGGAGGTATTTTCAAACACGATAACCACATCCATAAGCGGATTGACGTTGCCCGGCAAGGGGCTTAGCGTCACGAGATCATCCGGATCGACGCTGCTTTGGCTGTTTCCTTTTACCGTTGCTGCAAAATCGGTCGCATGATCCACATTGGCCCATGAAAAGCCCTTTCCGGTTGTGCTGTTCCAGTATACGCCGTAATCGCCCAGATTCCGGCCGGTCAGAGTCGCCAGAGTCGGCGCCGCAGCGCCGGTCTCGGAATAGCGGCTGCCCGCCCCGCCCGTATTGGCCGATACCGCCAGTTTCCATTCCAGAGCCGTCGTGTCGAAATAGCGCAGGTCCACCAGGAGAGGATCCAACATGCCCACATCCTCCTGATCGAAGGGAATAGCGACGGTGGCGAAGAATTCCCCATCATTCAGCGATGTCAACATCGTCAAGGTGGAACCCAGAGCAGAAAAGGTGGCTACAGAAGCATGCGTATCGCCGGGCGTCTCAACGACCTGTACGGTATTGTCCGCCGAACCGGCCAGGTTTTGGAATACGACAAGTGCGTCGGTTGCAGGATCATTGGCCCCCCCGCCGGGATTGAGAGTTACCGCGGCCCCTCCCGCTGCAAGATCAATTGCATTCGCGGAAAGCGCTTCATAGGTCCCCCTATCCACCGTCGCCGTCCCGTCCGCATTCCCATCGACGCGGCGGGGCTGCTCGTCCAGATCATAGGGAATCTCTTCGTCCGTAACGTCATCCTCATCCAGATCGGCGATATCGTCCGGAACAGCGGCGTTGGAGCCGATATCGATACAGGGCGAATCGGGACGCAAGTGCAGATTGCCCTGGATATCATTGTTTCCGACACGCCAGCCGTCTCCCCCGTCACTGGGATCCAGCACAAATCGCGGATTCAAATCGATATTGCTATTATTCACGCCGCCGAATGGAATGCTGCCATCATTCGGATCGTCATCCTGAATGCAGGAATAGGTTACCGTCGCCTTTCCGCCTCCGGCAAGCTGAGAGGCAGCCCGGGTTCCGAACCGGTCCGTGTTGCCCCAGAGAATGCTGTTGGCGATTGTCAGGGTTGTGCTGCTGCCCTTGGAATAAATCCCCCCGGTCTGGGCGTCAAAGCTTATATCGGTGGAAGCATTCCCGGCCAGCGTGCAGTTGGTAAAGAAATGGCCGTTGGCCATCCCGACATTGCAGACCGCCCCGCCGATCTTGGTGGTGAAGTTGCCGCCAAGAAGGCAATTCACCATCCCGATCCGGGAGCAGCTATCATTCAGAATCGCCCCGCCGGCGTCGTCATACGCGTAATTGTCGGTAAAGGTACAATTGACAATCGTGACATCCTGGCACTGAAAATGGAAGATCGCGCCGCCCTTTTTGGCGGTATTGCCGTCAAACGTACAGTCGGCAATGATCATGCCCTGCGCCTGAAGGCTGTAAATGGCCCCGCCGCGGCCATAATAGCGACCCGCGGCAATATTATCCGTAAAGGTACAGTTTCGAATCGTCGGAGCCGATTGAAAACAGAAAAGCCCCCCGCCATTGCCGGGATATCCGACCTGCGCATCGGCATATCCCCCGGTAATGGTAAAGCCATCCAATACGGCCCCCGTTATGCCGGCATTGGAGGTAATGACATGGTAGGAATTGTCCTCCACCGCGGCTGTGTTGATTTGGCCGCTGAGGACCGTGACATGCCCTGAAACGTCCCGATCCCCCAGAGCCGCCTCGCTGCCGGCAAATCCGCCGTATAAGGCGACATGGCTCAGCAGTTCAAACGTGGCCTCCGGATCATTGACGGTCTGGCCGGCGCCCTGGTCGGGTTTGTATATCCCCTCGGCCACCCAGATCTGGTCGATGTCATTGCCGCTGTTGCCGTCGGTGTTTCTGGCCTTTGCCGCGGCCAGGGCATTCTGCAGGGATGGGAAGGCATTGGCCCAACTGGAACCGTCGTTGGCCCCGGCGGCATCGGCATCGACGAACAGGGTCCCCGCCCCGCAGGGAACCGAAAGCGACAAGAGAATCAGGCAATATACTATTCTCACAACAACTCCTCATATTCCAAATAAAAACACAGGAAAAGTATAACAGAAATATACGCAACATGTCAACGGCCACTCCCCTTCTGCGGTATACTGTATATTATATCCTGACGAGCGGCGACCAGGGACTCCTGAAGTGGCATGGCCATCCTGGCCATGAATCACGCGATTCCAGCCCGTGCCGCCTCAAACGCCGGGCGCCATGCCCACACCGGCGTGAGCATGACAAGGGAGAAAAAGAGGGACTGGTACGTTCGTCCGTCAGGACGGTTGTACCTGTCCCCTTTTTCTAGCGACCATCGATTTTATCCCCCTTCCCCGCCCAAATAAATCCGCCAAAACAAGAGATTTCCTGCTTGCTTTGTTCGTAGATTTGGGTATGTTTTATCTATCAGCCGCTGGGAGGTTATCTTCGAAGGCAGAAAAAATTAAAGCGGAACTTTGGAGCGTCGAGAAAGGATGATTTCAATCGTGGAACCGCGGAAGGTGTTTCTGCGGACATATTGAAAAGGTCTCATCTCAAGACAGTGAAGGGAGGTTGACAATGACACCAGTTATTATTGTTGCGATGGTTGCAGGAGCCATTCTCATCTTAATAGCAGTTTGGATTTTTCTTTCTACGAAGGAGTTTTCCCGCAATGGAGTTATAGTTATTCTGGCCGGTGCGGTTCTCTTGACCATATCCGAATGGAGAACCATTACATTGGATCTGGCCGGATTCAAGATTGAGCTCCAGAAACAAATTGAGCAGGCTGCCACAGCGGCAGACGAGGTGGCCGCGCAGGTGGAAAAAACCACAGCGCAAGTGGATGTAATGAAGACGCAATTCATTACTCTCTCGAGCCTGCTTCAGACGGGACAGCCCATTCAGCCCGCTAAGGTCAAGGAAATTGAGAAGAATATTTTGGCCCTTCCGGATTTTGACCGGGCGAAGTTACAGACGGCCAGAGAAACCTTTAACATACTGAGAATGAAGAATCCAAAAGGTCCGGGCCGTTAAGTCGGGAAGGATGGGATCGGTTTCGTTTCCGAATTCATACGGCTGGAAAAGCCCCCTCCCCAGCCCGGAAAATTTCTCCAAAACAAGAGATTTCTTGCTTGCTTTGTTCGCAGATTCGGGTATGTTTACTCTTAGCCGCTGGGAGGTTTTCTTCGAAGGCAGAAAAAATTAAAGCAGAACTTTGGAGCGTCGAGAAAGGATGATTTTAGTATGCCGATTTGTATTTCATGCCTGAATAATACACAAAAAGGGTACTAACTATTAAAATACTTCCCTTCTATGTCGCCTGTAGTTTGGTAATCAGAGAGCTTCTTATGCTGACAGGAGCTAAGAACACCGTATTACATTTGGGGCCCTTCAAACCATAATAATATGCAGAATCTGATGAACGTCGAACAAAAAAAACAAGGCGATATTGGTATTCCAATACTTGACACAGAATTCACGGCGAATCGATATATTGGTGTATTTGACATTCTATCTCTCAAGGTGAATTTCAATTTCGATACGGAGTTGTCATCTGCTACAGTGAATCATTTCTTTGTAGCCCGTAAGGCCAATACTGGACCTAATGGTTGGTGTGTTCCCTATGTTCCCGGAGCACACGAATACTACCGTTTCTATGACGAGAAGGGGCAAGAGATTCCAGCTCGTGTTGTTCAAGACGCTAATAAACATTGCTACGTAGTCGTTGATTTCAGAAAGAATATGCATTTTGGGGAGATCATTAAATTCAAGACTGAGACTAAGCAATTTGTCACATCACCGATGCTTCAAGGTGAAAACAAGCGTGACAAGTCTTTGTTTTTATCGCGTGTATACGGCTCTTCTTGCCAAGATGCGGAACTAACAATTACTATGCCCAACACATATACCATCATTCAAAGCATACCGGATCTGAAGAGAAGGAAAAATTTATACACGCATCGTTTACAAATCGTAATACTTGAACCTGTCCTAATAGCGATTGTTGTAAGGCGTTGCCTCTTGCCCTTTGTTGGTCAAGCTTTTAGCCGAGATAACCATCCCGCATTTTGGGCGATTTTGGGTGCTTTTGTTGGCTGGATATTGTCTAAATTTTTATGAAATAAAAAGGGGTTGAGATATGAGTATTCCAATTTATGTGATAAATGACATTAATAAAATTCGAAAGATATTTGGTGATAATATTGTCCACTGTGGTGTCTTTGGTTCGATCTTATGCGGAGAAGAAAGTCAAGCTCGAGATATCGACATCTTATTCGTCTATAAAGATACAACATTCGAGGAGATCTGTCGAAGATTTAAAGGGATACAATTGTCATTTCCACATGTACTGACATATCGAAACTACGGAGGAAAAATTCCTCTCCCGCCACGGAATGGAAAATATTACGATCTAGTATTCATGCCCCAAAAAAAACCTGATAGAACGTTCATGACTGTGATCGATGGGTCCATAGCCTATTTGACTAAGCCATATGATGCCTGGCGGAAAAGACCCGAATCTGTTGAACTCTATGCAAATGTTGAATAACTGTATTTACTGCATATGATGCTGTTTAAACTCAGTATGATATTGGGATCACTGGGGATATAAGGCCAACAGAGTGAACCGACCTTGTAAACATAGCATAGAGACTGAACGACTGGCAAGACAACTCAAGCCAGTGGACATATATGATTGGCTGGTACAAGTTGGATACTATCCAGAGAGTTATGTCCTGCCTCCATGTTTCCACGTCTGTTCATATCCATCATTCGGAAAGAACTTCACAAAAACGAACAGGAGAGGATTTTCCCAAGTTATCTCCCAAGTTTGTGAAGTCCATTTTCCAAAAAACGATCTGACGGATCGTACCTTTGGAATAATAGATCCCTCATTACATAGTGACATCGCAACAGAAATCGCAAATGGCTGGGACGACTTACTAGATATTATCTTCGATCCGACCAAGAAAGTATATTCGTATGGTTTTCCGGTTCCTGTATCTAAGTCTCATCCGGGTATAATCGGTGGACTCCGTGCTGGAAGAATGATTTACGAATGGATCGAAATGGCCGAAGAAGATCTAGTTGCGGAGGCATATTCATATAAATATCTCGTGAGAACAGATGTAAAGAATTGTTACCCTTCCATCTACACCCATAGCATCGCATGGGCTGTTCATTCCCGATCATTTATCCGAAAAGACAGAAATCGTTATGACTTTTCCCTTCTTGGTAATAGACTCGACAAACTATTCCAAAATGCAAACGATGGGTGCACAAATGGCCTTCCAATCGGCCCTGCCGTTTCGGATTTGATAGCAGAGCTGATTCTCTCTGCCGTAGATATTTTGATTTCACCAAGTCTCAAAAAATACGACATTCTAGCTCTGCGATTCAAAGACGACTATAGGTTTCTCTGCCGCACACAAGACGAGTGCAAAATGATCACAAAATAACTCCAAAAACGATTGATGGAATTTAACCTTCTCCTGAATGAAGACAAGACTGAAATCGCATTACTGCCGGAAGGTGTTTTTCGAGAATGGGTTTCGAAATATCATACAGTCCGACCCAAGAAGAATAAAACACTCACATTTCAAGAGTTCAAGGAGCTCTATCTAGCGGTTCTTAGGATAGACCAAGAGATTCCAGGTACTGGCATTATTGATAGATTTATCGTTGATGTCACAGATGCACAATATAATCCACTCTTCCCAGTCACAAGCTTCCATATCGAGAAGATTCTTAGCTTGCTCCTGCTAATGGCGGAACGGAGGATCCGCTCATTCCCCAGAATCTTGGGATTGGTCGAGTCTATGATGGTAGCATCAGGGCAAAAAATTGTTGCAAAAGTTATCGAACGCCATCTAAACAAATTACTCTCCCAATTGTCAAATAATCAAGAAGAGAACCGCTATTTGATCTCATGGATCCTTTACTTCCTCAAAAGTAACCGCTTGACCACAAAACAAACATTCTCTGTTGACGATCCAATTTTGCAGTCGATCCAATCCAATAAGTGTAAGCTTTTCCCCAGTACCAAAGTATTCAAACTATTTCGAGGAGTTCGCTCTACTCGAAAAACTGGAAAGTTATTAAAACATCTTGATGTTTTCAAACCCCAATGACACTCTACAATATGCAATTTTAGTACAACTTGCTGACGGTATGGAAGTTGAGGGAAAGTCCTGTAGTTGTTGCGTTCCGTGTTCAAATCCGCATGGTTTCCGGATTGCGGAACCCATCCTAACCCATTGAAGCCTTCTTGACTTGCCGGGGCAAGTTCAGTAGGATAATCGCTTTATTTTAGGCCGGCGGGGCGAAGATGCCCTGTCGAGCCATGAAATTCGTCGTTTTTACTACCAAAAAGCAAGCTTGGAGAAGACCGAATGACCAGAGTGACGCTGATTACGGGCGATGGGATCGGGCCGGAGATCGCCGAGGCCGCCCGCCGCTGCATCGATGCGACCGGGGCCGGGATCGAATGGGAAATCGCCGAGGCCGGGATCGATGTCATGAAGCGGGAAGGCACCCCCCTGCCGGAAAAGACGCTGGAGTCGATCCGCACCAACCGGATCGCCCTCAAGGCCCCGATCACCACGCCGGTCGGGACGGGCTTTCGCAGCATCAACGTCCATCTGCGTCAGGAATTCGGCCTGTACGCCTGCCTGCGGCCCTGCAAGAGCTATAAGGGCGTGCGAAGCCGGTATTCGGACATCGACCTGGTCGTCGTGCGAGAAAACACCGAAGACCTGTACGCGGGCATCGAATTCGAAAAGGGCAAGACCGAGACGCGGGAATTGATCGAGTGGCTCAACAAGCACAGCAAACGCCCCATCGGCCCCAACGCCGGCATCAGCATCAAGCCCATCAGCGTCGAGGGAACCGAGCGAATCGTGCGGTATGCCTTCGAATACGCCCGCCGGATGGGCCGCCGCAAGGTGACCTCCGTGCACAAGGCCAATATCATGAAATTCAGCGACGGGCTCTGGCTGGAGGTCAGCCGGGATGTGGCCAAGCGGTATCCGGACATCGAATTCGAGGATCGCATCGTCGATAACATGTGCATGCAGCTCATCCAGAAACCCGAACTGTACGATGTCATCGTGCTGCCGAATCTCTATGGAGACATCCTCAGCGACCTTTGCGCAGGCCTCGTGGGCGGCCTGGGCGTAGCGCCGGGAGCGAATATCGGCGAGAATATGGCCATCTTCGAGGCCACCCACGGCAGCGCCCCGAAATATGCCGGGCAAAACAAGGTCAATCCGACCGCCCTGATCCTCAGCGGGCTTCTGCTTCTGCAGCACCTGGGCAAGGCAAACGAGGCCCAACGCCTGGAAAAGGCCGTCTCCGCCGTGATCGCCGAGGGCAGGGATGTGACCTATGATATGAAGCCGGACCGCAACGACCCGACCGCGGTCGGCACGCAGGAGATGGCCGACGCCATTATCCGCAAGATCAAGGCCGGATAGGGCCCGCGGCGGCGAATAAGGAAACGATGTCTTGGATCAGAATGCCTATCGGCGGTGGATGGCGGGCCAGGAGCAAAAAGCCTGGCAAACGCCCCTCTTTGCGATGCTGCGGCTGATTTCGGTCGGTTACGGTCTGGCAATCCGGTTTCGCAACTGGCTGTATGACAGGGGCTGGCTGCCCACCTACCGGGTCGATGTGCCCGTGATCTGCATCGGCAACCTGACCACCGGCGGCACGGGCAAAACCCCGCTGGTCATTCGGCTTTGCCGATATCTGGATTCCCGTTCGATCCGCTATGGGATTCTGACGCGCGGGTATCGGTCGCAGGAAGGCAAATTGAGCGATGAGCCCGCCGTCCTGCTCAAGAGCTGTCCCGAGGCGAAAATCGTGGTCAATCCCGACCGTGTGGCCGGGGCGCGACTGGCCGTGGAGCAGCACAAGGTAGAGATACTGATCATGGATGACGGTTTTCAGCACCGCCGCCTGGCCCGGGACCTGGATATCGTAGCGATCGATGCGACCTGCCCCTTCGGATACGGACGGATGCTGCCGGCCGGGCTTCTGAGGGAACCGGTCAGCAGCCTTCGGCGGGCGGATGCGGCGGTCATCACCCGATACGATCGGGTGCCGTCCGATGCCACGGATAAGATCGTCGAGCAAATCCGCTCGGAAAATCCCGACATCGCCATCGCCAGAGCCATCCACAAGCATACCCACGCCTGCACCCTTCATGGAGAAACGCTCTCGCTGGAAGAGCTTGCTTCGCTATCGATCTTTGTCTTTTGCGGCATCGGCAATCCCGAGGCCTTCCTGAGCCGCCTGGTCGAATATGGCTTGAAGATTGTCGGATCGCAGATCTATAATGACCACCACGAATACACCCGTCGTGATTTTGAGCAGCTTCTCACAGAGGCTCGTGAAACAAAGGCCGATCTGCTGCTCTGTACGCAAAAGGACTGGCACAAGGTGGGCGTGTTTAGCCCGAAGGAAATGGATATCAATCTGGCTTATCTGGCGCTGGAACTGGATTTTCTGGAAGGATGGGATACAATAGAGGCTTTGGTGGATGCCGTAGTGGGCAAACGACGGGATGAATAAGCGATGGCAATAGAGCTTTTGCAGGCGGTTACAAGTCTGGGTTCGCCGCGGGTGCTGGTAGTCGGCGATTTCCTGCTGGACAGCTATGTCTACGGCGACGCCCTGCGGATCAGCCCGGAAGCGCCGGTTCAGGTGCTCAAAGTGATCGGCCGGGAGTCTCGCCCGGGAGGCGCCGCCTCGGTGGCGGCGGATGTGACAGCGCTGGGCGGCAAGGCTGTCTGCATCGGCGTCGTGGGCCAAGACGATACCGGCAGGCAGCTTAAAAAGATTTTGCAGGAAGCCGGTGTGGATGTGTCCGGACTGATTCCGGTTACGGATCGACCCACGATCAGCAAGCAGCGGATGATCGGCCTGGCCCAGCACCGGCATCGGCAGCAACTGCTCCGCATCGATGAGGAATGCGACAAGCCGTTCGAACCATCTGTATACCGTCAGCTTCTGGATGCCTGTCGCAAACGCATCAAGGAATGTGATGCGGTTTGTCTTCAGGATTACAATAAAGGAGTGCTAACGGAAGATCTGAGCCGCGAAATGATCGCCCTGGCCCGGAAGGCGGGCAAGCGGGTCCTGGTGGATCCGCCGATGACAGGCGATTTTGCCCGTTATAAAGGGGCTTCGGTTATCACCCCGAACCGCAGGGAGGCCTCGGCGGCCATCGGTTTTGCCATAGACGAAATCCAGGATGCCCAAAAGGCGGCTGGAATTCTCCTCGAAAAGCTGGATCTGGAAGCGGTCGTGATCACCCTGGACAAACAAGGGGCTTTCCTGCAAACAGCCCGGATCAGCGAACATATCACGACGATCCCGCGGAGCGTCTATGATGTGACCGGGGCCGGGGATATGGTTCTGGCCACCCTGGCGGTCGCCCTGTCGGGCGGGTGCGACTTCCGGATCGCCGTCCAACTGGCCAACATCGCCGGCGGCATCGAAGTGGAAAAGTTCGGCACCGCTACCGTCAGCATCGAAGAGATCATCAACGAAATCCTGCTCGAAAATCGCGGCAAGATGGGCAAGATCCGCGACATCGCCGAACTGGGCAACGAACTGGCATACCATCGCCAGCAGCATCGAAAAATCGTATTTACCAACGGCTGCTTTGATGTCCTGCACCGAGGGCATATCGAATATCTCAGTTTCTGCAAACAGCAGGGGGACATTGTCGTGCTTGGCCTCAACAGCGACCGCTCGGTCCGTGAAATTAAAGGTCCATCCCGGCCCATCAACAACCAGCATGACCGGGCCGCCGTCCTGGCGGCGCTGGAGCCGGTGGATTATATCGTGATCTTCGACGAGGCCGATCCGCTGCGCCTGATCGAGCAGGTTCAGCCCGATGTCCTGATTAAAGGGGCCGACTGGGCCAATAAAGGGGTCATCGGTCGCGAATTTGTTGAATCGTATGGAGGACGGGTTGTTTTGGCTCCTCTGGTGGACGGAAAAAGCTCGACGGCGACGATCCAGAAGATACAATCGTTGCACGACAGGGACGCCGAAGAGGTTACCGGGCAGGACAATCGGATGGAGCCGAGGACCAGACCATGAAGAATCGAGCCATTTTTCTGGACCGGGATGATACGTTAATCGAAGATCCCGGATACATCAATCATCCCAGTCAGGTCAAGCTACTGCCGCATGTTTGCGAGGCCTTGATCGAGCTTCGTCAAATGGGGTACAAGCTGGTGATCGTGACCAACCAGTCCGCCGTGGCGCGGGGAATCGTGACGGAAGAAGGCCTGGAGGAAATCCATGAACGGCTGATCGGATTGCTGCGGCATGAAGGAGCCGGGGTCGATCGTATTTACTACTGTCCCTATCACCCAAATGGGATTATCCCGGAATACCGTCAGGACAGCGATCTTCGAAAACCCAATCCCGGGATGCTCCTGCTGGCCGCCCAGGAAATGGACATCGATCTGGAAGCCTCCTGGATGCTGGGAAACAGCTATCGGGATATTGCCGCGGGGATGCGCGCCGGATGTAAGACCATACTCATTACTTCTGCGGAAAAACCCGCCCAACGAGGAGCGACCGATCCCGTTCCATTCAAGAAAGCGGTCAATATCCGCGAAGCGGTCAATATCATCAAGATGTACGACCAGCACAGCCGCTTTGTGGAAACGAAAACCGAACCGCATATTGCACAACAGGAACCCGAATTGGCGGTTGTAAACGCTGGTTCCCATATAGAGCACACCCCAACAGGACAATCTCGTGATCGAGGAACCGGACTTGGATTAATGACGCCGGATACGTTTACGGTTTCGACGGAATCTGCGTCGTTCAAACCTTCCTCGGCCGTCGAGGACGATGTAAACAGGCAGGAACCGACGGAAACCGTTCAGGCCAACCGAATGGAACAACTGCTCGAAGAGATGGTGCGTCACCTCAAGGCCCTGCACCGCGAAACGATGTTTCATGAGTTTTCCATCCTGAAGGCCCTGGCCGGGGTGGTACAGGTCATTGTCATCTTCTGTCTTGTGTGGAGCCTGTGGTTTTTGCTGGACCCGCAGGCCCGAACCAGCAGCGTCCACACGCTGATCGGCTATGCCGCCGTACTGCAGTTGATGGTGATCGCTTTTTATATGATGCGCGACCGAAAATGAAACACTCCGGCAGCGAACGCATCCTGGTCTGGCTTCCTTCTCCTCTCGGCGATGCGGTGATGTGTACGCCTGCGCTTCGGGCGTTGCGCCGGCTTTTCCCCGATAGCCACATCTCTTTTGCCGCCCGTCCGGCGATCCGCGAACTGCTGTCGCCAAACCGGTTTAACGACGATTGGCTGGAAACGAATTGCGGCTCGTTTTCCCTGGCAGGGAAGCTGCGACAACACAGGTTTAATACGGCCTTTCTTTTTAAAAATTCGTTCGGATCGGCTCTGACCGTATGGGCCGCTGGAATACCCCGACGAATCGGGTATATGCGTGATGGGCGCGGCGTATTTCTCACCGATAAAGTGCTGCCCCTGCGGGAATATGATGGACGCTTCAGGCCCGAACCGATGATTGACTATTATTTTCGTCTCGTCGAGCTTCTTGGCGGCGACATCACAGATCGTACGATGGAATTACCCGTCAGCGAAGAAGACGCTCAGCGCCTCTCATGGAAACTGCCTCTGGTCATGCCATCTCAGGGACCGCTTGTGATTCTTGTGCCGGGCGGGGCGTTCGGACCCAGTAAATGCTGGCCGGCCGATCGGTTCGCCGCCACCGCACAGCATCTGATGGATAGTGTCCATGCCACAATAACTGTCTCGGTAGCGCCCGATCCCGCGGAACGTGAAATTGCCGACACGATCTGCCGACAGGTCAAAGGGCACATCGTCAATCTGGCCCATACTCCCCTGACCCTCGGCGAACTAAAGGCCCTTTTCGCCAGGGCCGACCTGATCGTTACCAACGACACCGGTCCGCGCCATATTGCCACCGCACTGGGAAGAAAGGTGATCACGCTTTTTGGCCCGAATAATCCGGCCTGGACGCAGACCGGTTATCCGGATGAGATTCAGATCGCGGGCAAGGCCCCCTGCGCCCCCTGTGACAAGCCGAAATGCAAGGCCAAACAGCACACCTGCATGGAGTCGATCACGGTAGAGCAGGTCTGTCAGGCCGCCGAACAAATGCTGGAGAAGTCCCTGCATGAGTGAAGATCCCTACATCCAGATCGCAAAAGATTTCTTCTGCCTTGCCTCCTATTCGGAGACGCTGCGTCGGGCCGGTCTGGATTCGATCCATGCGGTCTTTAGTTTTCGCAAAGGGGAGGCATTGAGTAAAAGCAATCTGGCCGGCTTTCGCACACGTTATCGTTTCCAACTGCCTGACAGCGACACTATTGTCTATCTCAAACGCTATGATCATCCACCCAAAATGCTTCAGATCCGTAATTGGATGGCTCACCGGACCCGGGCCGCCACGGCGGTTTATGACCATCGCCCGACGGTTAGCCTGACGCAATCCGGCATTGCTACCCCCCGAACGGTTGCCTTCGGATGGCAGTGGGAGGGCCTGTTCGAGAAACGCAGTTTTATTCTGAGTCAGGCATTGACAGACTCCGAAGCCCTGGAACGGAAGCTTCCTTCCTGTTTCGACGATCTCTCGCCGACCGCCCAGGTTACCGAACGCCGTACTTTTATTGATTCCCTGGCGGACTGGGCTCGTCGGTTTCACGAAACCGGGTATCGGCATCGCGACTTTTACCTGGCCCATATCTTCTTTTCACAGGACGGTTCATTTTCTCTGATTGATCTGCAGCGGGCGTTTCGACCGATATTCCTACAAGAACGATTTCGCATTAAGGATATCGCCCAATTACACTACTCGGCATCCGGACAAATCTTCTCTTGCACAGACCGATTGCGTTTTTATCGGCGATATGCGGGTATCGAAAAACTGGGACCAAAAGACAGACGGTTTTTAAAAAAGATTCGGGCAAAGGCATGGCGGATGGCCGATCATGATATTCGGCACGGACGACAGGCGCCGTTTGCGTCATGACAAACAACCGATATAAACAAGCGGAATGATGCGAGTTGCTATCATTATAGAACGGGCGGATGTCTCGCTTGGCGGCGCTGAGCGTAGTGTGCTGGAGCTGGCAGGCCAGCTCTCGACGCTCGGGCTGGAGGTGACTATTCTTGCCGCCAAGGGCTCCATGGATGCCGAAAATGTTCAGGTGCTTTGCCCAAAGCGTCGCGGGAAACGGACTCCTCTGCCCGCCTTCGATAAGGCCCTGCAGCAGCATTTTGTCGCTCATCGCTATGATATTATCCACAGTACGCTGCCGTTCGGCTTTGCCGATGTATACCAGCCGCGCGGAGGCAGCTACCGGGAAGCCATGCTGCAAAACGCCGCCAGCTATGAACATCCGATTCTGGCTTTTACCAAGCGGCGATTGCACTGGATCAACCGGAAACGCACGGCGATGCTTCGCGCAGAGCGGATTCTGTGTCGACGCGACGAGACGATCGTAGCGGCCCTTTCCGACTATGTGAAGAGGAAGTTCCAACAGCATTATGGATTGCCCGATGAACGGATCGCTGTTATTCCCAATGGAGTTCGGATTCGCAGCCAGATTGATGAAAAGGCTGTGGATCAACTACGAGCCAGGGTACTGAGGGAAATGAATTTGCAGGAAGTTCATCAGCCGGCCTTGTACCTGTTTGCCGCCAACAATTTCCGGCTCAAGGGCCTGGGGCCCCTGCTTGAGGCCCTTGTGATGGTCAGGAAAAGTATAGACCGTCCGGTCTGTGTATTAGTCGCCGGATCCGGCAATATTCGGCCCTACCTGCGCCTGGCGGGAAAGTTTGGCCTGAGCGACCGGATCGCTTTTCTGGGTAAAATCCATCCCATCCAGCATGCCCTGGCTGTGGCCGACGCCGCTGTCCTGCCAACCTGGTACGATCCCTCCTCGCGATTTATCCTGGAAGCTCTGGCGGCGGGAACACCGGTCATCACTACACGATACAACGGCGCGGCGGAGATGTACACGGACGGGCGTCATGGCATAACGCTGGAACGCCCCGACGATATCGAACGGCTGGCCGAAGCGATGGCCTTTTATAGCGATCCGGAGAATGTCGAACTGGCACGGGAAGCGATTCTCACAGACCGTCTGATCGACGAGGTCTCCCTAGCGCGGCATGGACAGCAGCTCATAGATCTGTATGAAAATATTCTGCGTGCGAGAGGATTGCGACGATGAATGCATGGTTTTTGCTTTTGATCCCGGCCACTTATCTGTTGGGTTCGGTACCGTTCGGCTTGCTGATGGCGCGGGCCAAAGGGATCGATCTGCGTAACGTCGGATCGGGCAATATCGGGGCGACCAACGTATCCCGCGCCCTGGGAAGGAAATGGGCCTACGTCTGTTTTGTATTGGATTGTTGCAAAGGGCTTGGGCCTATGCTGCTGGGCGGGCTTTTGATACAGCATGAAGCGATTTCGATCGTCTCCTTGTTCCTCTGGCTGGCGGTCGGATGTGCGGCGATCCTGGGACACATCTTTTCCGTTTATCTGAAATTTACCGGCGGCAAGGGAGCCGCCACCGGGATGGGCGTCATGCTTGGCTTGTACCCTTTCTACACCATTCCGGGATTGATCACATTTATGATCTGGGTGGTTCTGGTGCTGCTGTTCCGTTATATCTCGTTGGCAACCATTATCGGTTCAGCGGCATTTCCGATCTCTCTGGCGATAGTCATCGCCCTATTGGACTCCTGGACCTTTGCCTCACTATGGCCGCTGGTTCTGGTAGCGGCGATTATAGCGATACTGGTGATCATCCGTCATGCGGAAAACATCAAGCGCCTGCTGGAAGGCTCCGAGGCCAAAGTCCTGCAGCGACAACGATAAAGGTGGAAAAGCCTTTGCAACTCTTCTATAATAAGGAGTTTGTTTTTGAAAGGAAAGACAACCTATGGAATTTAAGGTTCCTTTGTCCCGGCCGGATATCAGCCAGTCCGAAATCGATGCGGTAGTCGAGGTGCTTAAAAGCCCCAACCTGTCGCTGGGGCCCAGGCTGGACGAGTTTGAAGTAAAATTCGCCGAATATATCGGGCGAAAACGGGCCATTGCGGTCAACAGCGGCACCAGTGGACTGTACCTGTGTACCCAAGCCCTGGGTCTGAGGCCGGGAGACGAGGTCATTACCACTCCGTTTACCTTCATCGCCTCAGTAACGACGATCATGATGGCCGGGGCCGTTCCGGTATTCGTGGATATCGACCCGGTAAGCCTGAACATGGACCCGTCCGGCGTTCAGGCTACCATCACCGAAAGGACCAGGGCCATTTTGCCCGTGGTGATCTTCGGCAATCCGGTCGGTCTGGATACCGTGTGCGAGATCGCCTCCGATTGCAACCTGGCCGTCATCGAGGATAGCTGCGAAGGTCTCGGCTCCAAGCTCAACGGCAAAATGATCGGCACCTTCGGCACGATGAGCGTGTTTGCCTTTTACCCCAACAAGCAGATGACCACAGGAGAAGGCGGTATGATCGTCACCGACGACAACGAACTGGCCGATCTGTGCCTGTCCCTGCGCAATCAGGGCCGGGGACGCGGCGGCGGCTGGCTGGCCCATGAGCGGCTGGGCTACAATTATCGGCTCAGCGATATCAACTGTGCCCTAGGAATCGCCCAGCTTGCCCGCCTGGAAGAATTTATCGAAAAACGCCGTCAGGTCGCCCGGAGGTATGCCGAGCGGCTGGCTGGCGACGATCGGGTGAATGTGCCGACCGAGCCGGCCGGCTGTCGGATGAGCTGGTTTGTCTTCGTCGTCCGTCTGGCCGACCGCTACACCATGGAACAGCGGAATGCCCTGCTCAGGAAAATGCTGGAACGGGGGATCCAGGTGAGCAATTACTTCCCGCCGGTCTACCTGCAGCCGTTTATGGTCGAGCAGTACGGCTACAGGCCGGGCGATTTCCCTCTGACCGACGCTGTCTGTAAAAGCACCATCGCCCTGCCGTTCCATAATAACCTGACCGCCGAGGAAATCGATATCGTCTGCACCACACTGCAAAGCTGCCTGGACGAACTATAAAAGGAAACCGATGGCCAAAAAAGTCGTCGCTATTATCGGCACGTATCGCAAAGGCGGGATCACCGATCAGATCGTCAAAGAGATGCTGCGGGCCGCCGCCGACCAGGGGGCCCAGACCAGTACGATCCATCTTCTGGACAAGCATATTGAATTCTGCACCAATTGCCGTACCTGTACACAGCAGGCTGACGCGGGGACACATGGCAAATGTATTCACGATGACGATATGGAGGCGATCCTTGCCGAGATCGATGCCGCCGACGGGATTGTCCTGGCCAGCCCGACCAATTTCTTTACCGTAACGGCCCTTATGAAAAGGTGCATCGAACGGCTGGTCTGTTACGCCTACTGGCCCTGGCAGAACGGCGCTCCCAGGCTCCGCCGTAAACAAGCCACAAAAAAAGCGGTCATCGTCACCTCGACCGCATGCCCCGCTTTTTTGGCAAGGCTGCTTATGCCAGGATCGCCTAAACTGCTCAAGATTACGGCCAAGACCTTCGGCGCCAAGGTCGTCGACAAGATCTATTTCGGTATGGTCGCCACCGAGCAGCGCCAACGGCTTACGGAAAAACAAAAACGACGTGCTTACAAAGCCGGCTTATGTTTGGTATCATAGCGCTGTTAAAATATTTGCACTATCATTTTCAGGATCACTTATCGAGTTCAGACCAGACCTTTCCTATTAGTATTTGTCCATTCTCAGCAACTTCAAAGGGACCGGGGAAGGGATTGGCTGGATTTCGCTTTTTGCCAAAATAGTCGCTGTCGATGCGGTACGATGAGCCGTCCTGTTTCTGATAGGGCAGATCGGGAATCTTCGCCCGTCCGAGCAGTTCGGTTGTCACAAGCTGTCGGGATTGTGCCTGCGCCCACATCTTCTCGAGCGTGATATGGAGATAAACGCCGTCTGTCTCCTCGAGAAGTTTCATGCCGGGATCAAACTCAGGCTTCACGACTGGACTGTTTTCTTGCTTGGACGGTTTGGCGCCCTTGAGAAAGACGTTTCCTGCCATGTATACGGGCTGGGCCGCCTTGTCGTAGGTCGCCAGGCCATCGCCGCCGGCAAAGAGGTTGTTATAGAAGCGATTATCCCCGCCGGCTATATTTTTCAACCCGGCGACTTCGGTGCTGTGCGCCGGGTGAAACGGCGTCTCGCGTCCCAGCTCGGGATGCTGCACAATCCGGCCGGCAAACAGGTTGTGCACATATGCCCCGCCTTCCGACATGTCGAACAGGGCCGTCGGTGACAGAAACAGGTTGTTTTCCACCATAAACGGCCCGTGATCGACCTCTACGAAAAGGTCT
>JAFGGE010000177.1 GCA_016930745.1 Sedimentisphaerales bacterium | reverse complement strand
GCCCTGCTCCGCAGCACCCACAGGAGTCGCGACGCCTATCTCCGTTGGGGCCGCAACTGCCTGGGTTGGGCTATGTACCTCTTTCGAAAGCCCTGAAATCGGGACTCGGAAGGGAGAGCGTATCCGACCTGAAATCCATGTCAATAGTAACGGGATGAACAGATACAGCAGTTCGATAATCGTCCACCCAACCGTAGTCTTTCCTTGGCTCTCGTGAAAGGTTTGTGGGTGGAGGACTTCAACCCGCTATATATCGGCAAAACCGTTCGGGGCCCCAGAGGCCCAGATTTCCCCCCCGCGCCCCAAATTTCAGCCTCTGCCCGATCGGTTTTGCCGAAAGGACTGGCCGACGCCATGCGAAACTCCGAATGCAGGCACAGCCCGGTTTTCTTACCTGCTTTCAAGGCAATGAATTCCATCACAAGCGGAACCGAAAACGCCCACAAATCTTATCGGCAGGCCTTTCTTTTCAGTCAGCTTGCCGTCCAGGAAAAACTGGATTCGTTTTCGTCCGTTGGGATCTTGGGCTATGCTTGCCATTGAAATATTTCCCTCAGTTCCCTATATCCATCATGCTGCAAGATTCTTTTTACTGCCCAAAAAGGAGGCATATCTTTTTAATGATCCCCATTATGGCGATAAGAGAAAAAAGTATAAAACCAAGCGTAGCGAGGATTCGATTTTGTTCTGATATGCTTTGTATGCAGTGCATGATAGGCCTTCTAAATCGACTTAATGCCTTAAATATTACAACCCCTAAACTGTATAGGAAGAAAATTACACTTGTTGCAAACGTAGAAATAAAGCATATTTGAATTTGAGGTTGCTTCCATGGAGTTATATATACTTTCCCTAAAGGGATCCCACCCATTGCTATCGACATTCTTTCTGACGGCCATATCCCACTTGTAGATACAACGCCGGCTCGCTGGAAAAGGCTTGGTACATATTGCCTCACAAATAGAAATGGAATTAAGAACAAGGCAGCAGATAAAGCGATATCAATCACCCATAGCCAAAGAATATTCCACCCATTAACCCGCCTTGCCCACCCCAGTATTATTCTTGTCTCTAGCAATGAAATGTAATCAATGAACAGATTGAATATGCATAAAGCTATTATATATTTCACAATATTTTTTACTGCCCAAAGTGGCGTATGACCAAGAAGAATAAATGCCACTAAGAGCATAAAGATTGACAAGATAGATGTTAGACAGGAAATCGTAAAACATCTCCACGAGAAATGTTTTTCCCCATAGATAATATTAAACCATGTTGAACATTTAGAATGAGCCTGATGGATAGCTTCAATATAACTGAATTCTCCCAATCTGACATATAAGTCTATCAAGCTATCCCGATGAGCTTGGTTTTGTTTAGATGTAACCATTAACTTGTCTGCCAGATTAGCAAAACTTCCTGCAAAAAGAATCAAGAGGCTTGTTGTAATCAAAAACTCTATCATGCATTCCCAACCTTATGAATCCTACTTTAACTAGAGAAAACCGTAAAAAAGCTTATTTTAGCCATTGGACAACCCCCTTATGGTTTTCATTTTCCAGTGTGTAATACTTAACTTTTCGTTGAAAACCTTTGTGATCCCAGTACTCGCATGGATTGACCCCGTTCCGGTCGGTCCCGGTGGTGAATGGTTTGCCCTTTTTGCTTGCCCGTGTATTCATCCTTTAACCTGGGCCAAGCGTATCCTGGGAAACGGCGGTTGTCAATGGGTAAGGTCGTTTTTTATTACTCGGTAATAAAACCGGACTCGGCATTAGCTGTTTTTTGTCGCCCGTCGCCAAGGCTGGAAACCGTGCATCCGGAAGGCAATCTTTCTTTTTTCCTGCCCTTCCCCGTCTCTTTTTTTCTCTGTATAATGTTCTTTTGCGATAGCATCCAGAATTTTGAGGATTTTGGACCGGATGATTAAAACCTATCGGATAAAGGACGAGGCCCGTATGAAACAGTTCACACTGCCATTGATCATGCTGTTTATCGCGTGTCGAGCTCTGGCCGCCGCAGCAGGTATTGTCACGCCCGATGAGATGCGGACCAAGGACCAATGGGTCAAAACGCATCTGCTGGAACCGGCCTTTACCGAGTCGGATTCCCGCCCCCCCGAAGCTGCTGTTTTACCTGTGCCCGGGCTGGATGTGTACGCCAATAACGATCCTGTCATCCCCAACAAACGGGGGAATAGTCCCCTGAGGATCGCGGACAAAACCTATTCCCGCGGGCTTTATTGCCACGCGGTGAGCAAGATCGTCGTCACCCTGCCGGGACCGGGCAAACGATTTACCGCCGAGGTCGGTCTGGATCATAACGACGACACGCTCCGCGGACGAGGCAGCGTTATCTTTTCCGTAACCGTGAAAGACCAGGTTGTTTTCAAGTCCGACGTCATGACGGTCGCCACGCCGCCCTGCTCGGTCGATGTAGATCTCAAAGGGGCCGACTCGTTCGTCCTGGAAATCAATGACGCCGGCGATGGGATCGGATGGGACCAGTCGGACTGGGCTGATGCCAGAGTTCTGCTTGAAGAGGGAACCCAACTATGGCTGGGCGATATGGAAATTCGCGATCGACGCCATGAAGGACAGATCCAACCGATACGCCGGTCCAGCGCCCTTCCGTTTGCGTTCCTGTTTGACGGCGGCACATCCGATGTCTTTCTTCGCAACCGGGCCGGACGACTGGAAACCACACGACTTGATAAAAATCGAATCCGGTACACCCGCACCTGGAAAGAGCCGGACGGTAATCTGGAGATTCGCTGCGTCGCCGTCGATTATGCCGACTTTCCCGCCGTCGAATGGACCCTGTATTTCAAGAATACCGGGGCCTCCGACACACCGATACTCCACAATATTCAGGCCCTGGACACGTCCTTTGAACGCACGGCCTCAGGCGACTTTGTCCTGCACGCATGGAGAGGGGATACCTGTTCGCCCGTTCTTTACCAACCATTGACCGAGACGCTCCCCCCCAATACCACACGACGATTCGCCCCGGCGGACGGCCGCGGAACGAACCATGCCTTTCCCTATTATAAAATTCAGATGCCCGGCGGCGGACTTCTCCTGGCGGTCGGCTGGCCCGGCCAGTGGGCCTCCAGCTTCACCACAGACAACCAACAGAATCTGCGGATTACCGCGGGTCAGGAATTAACCCATCTCACGCTGCGCCCCGGAGAAGAAATCCGAAGCCCGCTGATTGCGATCCTGTTCTGGAAGGGGGAAGATACCGTTCGAGCCCAAAACCTCTGGCGTCGATGGATGCTGACGCATAATATGCCCCGCGCTGCGGACGGCAAACTGCCGCCGCCGATCCTTTTCGGCAACACATCCCTGGAATTCAACGAGATGATCAACGCCAACGAAGACAATCAGAAGTACTTTATCGATCGTTATGTCGAGGAAAAGATCGGAATTAATTATTGGTGGATGGACGCCGGCTGGTATCCCTGCGACGGGCAATGGCCCAGGACCGGAACGTGGGAATCAGATCTTACACGCTTTCCAAACGGCCTGCGGGCCATCTCCGACCATGCGCTGGCCCGGGGCATTAAAACCCTCGTCTGGTTCGAGCCCGAACGGGTCGGGGGCGGCTGGCTCAGTCAGAACCACCCCGAATGGCGCATCGGTCCCCTGCTGAACCTCGGCCATCCACAGGCCTGGAACTGGCTGGTAAACCATGTCGACGGCCAGCTCACCAGCCAGGGCATTCATCTCTATCGTCAGGATTTCAACATGAGTCCTCTGGGCTTCTGGCGGGGCAACGATGCACCCGACCGCCAGGGCATTACGGAAAACTTCCATGTGCAGGGATATCTCGCGTATTGGGACCAGCTCCGGAAACGACACCCGCAATTGATCATCGACAGTTGCGCCTCCGGCGGGCGCCGCAATGACCTGGAAACCATGCGACGAGCCATCCCTCTGCACCCGACGGATTACAATTATGGCGATCTTGTCGTCAAACAGGCTTTTCATCACAGCCTGTTTCACTGGATCCCTTACTACGGCTCCAACACCATCCCTGTCGATACCGTCGATCCATACGCCATCCGCAGCGGATACGCGCCCGGAACGGTATACGGTTATGATTTGCGCCGAACGGACCTGGACTATAGACTGCTGGGCAAACTCACTGATCAATGGCGCAAGATCAATGCGTGTTATTACGGGGATTTCTATCCTGTTCTGCCGTACAGCCTGAATGAGGACCGTTGGATCGCCTGGCAGTTCCACCATCCGGACCGCAACGAGGGATTCATCCAGGCCTTTCGGCGACACAACAGCAGCGAGACGGCCAAAACACTGCATCTGGGCGGTTTGAATCCTGATTCACAGTATAAAGTAACCGACTTAGACAAAGAAAAACCGATCACCATCGACGGTCGCACATTG
>JAFGGE010000176.1 GCA_016930745.1 Sedimentisphaerales bacterium | reverse complement strand
TTTAGAGGACAGTCTTGATGAAGTGCTGCAACGAATCAAATCGTGGTCCTCGGGGGGCGTACTGCGGGACGATGTGTCGATCCTGGCCCTGGAGATTTGATGATGGAGCGTGCCGTCGGTATTATTTTGCCGCATCAGCTTTTCGCAGACAACCCCCTGTTTGCAGCCGTGTCGCGATTATATCTTCTCGAACATCCGTATTTTTTCACGAGTCAATCGTTCCATAAGAAAAAACTCCTGTTTCATCGGGCATCCATGAAGGCGTATGAACATCGCTTGATTCAGAAGGGAAAACGGGTCGCCTACATAGAATTTCACCATGGCGTCACTCTTCCATTGTTAACAGATCGTCTGAAAAAGGAAGGGGTCGAAAAGATTTGTATCGTAGACCCCGTCGAACATGCCATTGGCCTGGAGTTAGAGGAAATTCGAACAAAGGGCAGGATTGAGGTTCAGATCCTGGAGACGCCACTGTTTCTGACCAGTCGTGAGGCCGTGCTTCATTTAGTGGGAGAAAAAGAACATTTTTCGATGGCAAGCTTTTATATACGGCAACGAAAACGTTTGGGGATTCTCATTGAGGACGGCAAGCCGGTCGCAGGGCAATGGAGTTTTGATCCACAGAACCGGCGTCGTTTGCCGAAACAGGCACAGATTCCCAACGTGCCGAAACCGAGGGTCAACAAGCATCTCAAGGAGGCTAAGTCGTATGTCGAACAACATTTCTCCGGTAATCCGGGAGATACAGAGAATTGGATTTATCCAGTTACCCATGAGCAAGCACGTGAATGGTGTACAGAGTTTCTCGAAAAGCGATTGTCATTGTTTGGGCCGTATGAAGATGCCATCTCCAGGAATCATGCGGTCCTGTTCCATTCGGTATTGTCGCCCCTGCTCAACGCGGGTCTCTTGACGCCTGCTGAGTTAATCCATCAGGTTTTGGAATATGGCAGCGTCCATGGAATCGATATCACCAGCATCGAGGGTTTTGTTCGACAGGTCATTGGATGGAGAGAGTTTATCCGGGGCGTATATCTACGAATTGGAGAGCAGCAGAAGAAGACGAATTTCTGGGGATTCACATATCCCCTGTCGCAATGTTTTTATGACGGATCGACCGGAATCGAACCTGTGGATACGATCATCCGCCGGGTTCTGGGTACCGCATATGCGCATCACATCGAACGCCTGATGGTTCTGGGTAACTTTATGCTATTGTGCGAAATTCATCCGGACCACGTGTATCGATGGTTCATGGAGCTTTTCATCGACGCCTACGATTGGGTGATGGTGCCAAATCTGTATGGCATGAGTCAATACGCCGATGGAGGACAGATTACGACCAAACCGTATATCAGTTCCTCGAATTATATTCGAAACATGAGTGATTGGAGGCAGGGGGATTGGAGCCAAATCTGGGATGGTTTGTTCTGGCGTTTCATTCATCGGCATAAATCTGTTTTTACCGCCAATCCACGAATGCACATGATGACCCTTCAACTGGAGCGAATGGATCCGTCAAGATTAAAGGTACACCTCGATACAGCGGAACGATTTCTCGGGCGGCTGTACTCCGGGGAGAGCCCCCACGATGGCTGAGCGGGCTAAGATGTTGATTACGGGAGCGAGCGGATATGTCGGCCCTCGGCTTGTGCCCCATCTTCTCGACCGTGGTAATCAGGTTCGCGTCCTGGTTCGAGACGCACAGGCGATTGCCCACCTGTCATGGTTTAGCCAAGTGGAAGTCTGCGTGGGCGATATCGGCGAACCGTCTCAGTTGCGGAATGCTTTGTGCGACATACACGTCGCTTATTATCTCATCCACAGCATGACTTCCGGAAAGGGATTCCCCCACCGGGATATCGAACTGGCTGGGAAATTTGGAGAAATCGCGAGGGACTCTGGAGTAAGAAGCATCATCTATCTGGGCGGATTGGGTGACCCCGATGCGAACCTCTCTGAACATCTTCGATCACGGCAGGAAACCGGCGAGGCGCTACGAAGCGGGGGCGTACCCGTCACGGAGTTCCGTGCCGCAGTAATTGTCGGTGCTGGGAGTATCTCCTTTGAAATGATTCGGCACCTGACCGAGCGAATCCCGATTATGATTTGTCCGCGCTGGGTCTTCAAACGAATTCAGCCGATCGCAATCGACGATGTCCTTTGTTACCTTGTTGCCGCTCTTGACCTGTCTGGGGACGAGAACAGGATCGTTGAAATCGGTGGAGCCGACATTGTGACATATGGCCGGATGATCAAGGATTATGCACGGATCCGAGGCCTCAAGCGGGTGTTGTTCCCTGTTCCCGTCCTGACACCCAATCTTTCGTCCTATTGGGTCCATTGGGTGACCCCGATCCGGGCCACATTCGCGCGCCCCCTCATTGAAGGTCTGCGCAGCGATGTTATCGTTCAGAACCACGATGCCCGGATACTATTCCCCGATATACACCCGATGGGGTATGACGAAGCCCTTCGTCGTGCCATGGATGAGTTACAGCCGCAAAGTTTTCACGAGACCGTGGAAGCTATTCTGGAACAATCCGTTTCAAAAATGCATTTACGGGAGATACGAGCCGATCGCGGGATGATCATGGAGGTTTGGCAAACGGTTGTTCGGGCCAGGCACGAGGCGGTCTTCGGAGCGTTTTCCAGCTTGGGCGGCAGACGGGGTTGGTTGTCCCTTGATTGGGCATGGCGACTTCGGGCCTTTCTGGATACATTATTTGGCGGGGTTGGGATGCGCAGCAGTCAGACACAACACGATACCCTGCACGAAGGGGACACGCTGGATTTCTTTCGAGTCGAGAAGATCAAGTCGGGCCGATTTCTCCGACTCCATGTCGAAATGAAGCTGCCCGGAGCAGGGTGGCTGCAGTTTGAGGCAAGACCCGTGAACGAGGGCATGACGCGATTGGTGCAGATCGTTTATTATGCCCCGCGTGGTTTACTGGGGCTGCTTTATTGGTATCTGCTCAATCCGAGCCATCGCATGATCTTCTCCGGATTGCTGAGACAACTTACCAAAATCGCAGAACGTAACGATCCCCATGACCGCACCTCAGTCAAGACGAACCCGGAGGATACTAATGGCCTATCAGGATAAAGCGGTCGAGCAATCGCGGAAACCGCAGGTGAATGGATCGATGAAATTCAGTTTTTCACTCGATTATAAGGAGGTTGATGATGACTAAAGACAGGGATCTGACACAGAAGTTGTCAACGCTTCTGCGCGGACAAATGTTGGGTGTACTGTCCACTTGCGGCCGGCGGCAGCCCTATGCCAGTCTGGTAGCGTTCGCCGCCACGGACGATCTTCTGCACATCGTATTTGTCACCTCTCGTCGCACGAGGAAATATGCCAACCTCACTGCCAATGCGAAGATCGCCATGCTAATCGACAACCGATCCGGACGGGCCAGCGATTTCCGGAAGGCTATGGTAGCCACGGCCGTAGGAACGGTGCGTGAAATCCGTAAGATTCGGAACAGCCGGTTGATTCGAACCTACCTGAACAAACACCCAGGGCTCTACGATTTTGTCTGGTCTCCTACTTGCTCTGTGCTGGATATTCAGGTGGAACTCTATTATATAGTCGAGCGATTTCAACAGGTTACCTCGTTACGCATGAACTCATCCTGACCCCTCGTTGGATTGGCGAACAACACCTGACAGGTCTGCGTGTTCCCAACTCAAGAAAGGACGCTATGGAATCAGATAAGACCGGAAGGCTGCTGCGGATTGTCGGTTTAACAAAAGGAATTTGGAATGTCATCTCGGCCGACATAGGTTGGCTGGCCTGCATTGCAGGTGCGGCTCAAGGGCACCCATGGTTGGGTTTGGTTGTTGTGCCGATTCTCTTCGGCATTCATATTACGGTGATTGAAACACGCAACATACGCGCCGTTTTCATGGTTGCAGTAACGACTATGGCCATTGGTTTTATAACGGACTCTCTGTTAATAATCCTGGGCATTGTCGAGCCAAACCGCTGGATCATACCGGCGCCTTTCACCACCCTATGGGACATTATGATCTGGGCCAATTTTTCTCTGATGCTGGACGCCTCTCTTCGGTTTTTACAGAAAAAACCCTTGGCCGCCGCGTTTTTGGGGGCGCTCTCTGCGCCGGGGGCCTATTATGCCGGCGACCGTTTAGGCGCATTGAATTTATCAGAACCGCTCCTTGGCAGCTTGCTAGGAATTGGGGTGGTATGGTTTTTTGTGATGCCCTGTTTAAGTCTGATAGCGAAATCCTTTTATCATCCTCCATCGACAAAGGACACGCCTAACCTTGCCGCAAAATAAAAGGATCGTCGTGATGACAATCTCCCGGCAACTATGTTCCGGTCTCGGCATTTTCATATTCCTGCAGGATCGTTTGGATCAGCCGTTTCACCGAAACGATCTCCTGGCAGCGCCAGGCATTCGTGCCGGCAAACGCGAACGACCCGTCCAGCTTTCCCTCTGATGCCTTGGCTAACACCTCCGCAATACAGTAAGGCGCCGTTGACGGATCACAGGTCTTGAGGCAATGGTATTTACATCGAAACGGTACCCTGTACCCCTGGATAATCTTTTCAACAAACGCATTGCGGATCACACGGCCTGGCAATCCCACCGGGCTTTTA
>JAFGGE010000010.1 GCA_016930745.1 Sedimentisphaerales bacterium | reverse complement strand
TGGCCGAAGGCTACGCCCTGCTGGCCGCCCGGCTCTGGGAGGAGGAGACCTTCCGAGCCACCCTCCTCGAACCGAATTGCGATCCGTAAATAGCCAGGTAAGAAACCTGTGAATGCTACCCTCTGGAATCTTCCATCCGACGGCGGTACAATGAACCGGCAGTTTATGTCTGCTTCCGATACGTCCATCGGAGGGAATACGAATCGACCCTGATGCGAGTGGCATACGATGAAAAAACCGTTACGGCTCTTTCGAGGCTATACCGATCTCTTTGGATTTGTCCCGTTTTTGATTTCTGCCTTTTTCGCCGCACAGGCCCTCGGCGGTATCGTTCCGTCGGCAAAGACCGAGCCCAATGTCGCTCCTGAGCAGACCATGCCGCTTTCTGTGAAGAATATCCCCTACAAAATTGTTTATGAATCCCTGCGGCACACCCAGGGCCGGGAAAACTGGGAACTCATAATCATGAATGCCGACGGCTCCGAACAGACCAAGCTCACCGACACCCCCTACCTGGATGAGATGTATCCCCACGCTTCCCCGGACGGCACGAAAATCTGCTTTGTCGTGGACCGGGGCACCGGACGCAACAAGACCCGCGCTGTCTGTTATATGAACATCGACGGCACCGGCCGGGTCAAGGTGGCCGACAACGCCCGTCAGCCCTGCTGGAGCCCGGACGGCAAAACCATCGCCTATCTCAAGGGCGAATTCGAACGATACACCACCCGCGAATACGCCACGACGAACCTGATTCTGTACGACCTGGAAACGCGAACCCAGAACCGCCATCCGATCCGGGAGCTTCACCATCTCTACGCGATCTGCTGGTCGCCGGACCGGAACTGGTTTCTGGGCGTGGTCCACGGAGGCATGGGCTATAGCGATACGATCCTGGCCTTTGAGGCCAACGGCGCCAAGGTGTACGATCTGGCCAAGTGGTCGGTCAAGGGCTGCCGGCCAGACCTGAACCTGGACGGCACGCGGATGGTCTGGGGCGAAACGGACTGGAACCTGAAGACCGGGACCATCGAGCTGAACGGCCACGAGCCTACGGTGACCGACATCCGGGAAATCGTCCGGTGTACGGAGGATTTGAAGCTGTATCATATCGATATTTCGCCGGACTCCCGGCATATCGCCTTTACCCATGGTTCAGTGGATGGCGATCAAGCCGTCGGCGGACGGGCCGAGGGCTGGAACATCTGCGTGGGCGATCTCCACGGGAACTGGGTACAGGTAACCACGGACGGATTGCATAACAAGGAACCCGACTGGATCCCCCTGCCGCGACCGCTGCCGGGGTATTGACACAATAACGGACAGTATCCGTTTTTTTGCTCGCAAGCCATCATTTTCGCCTGGTTTTTCGGCATTCTTCCATGATGCTTTCAGTCCGTGTACAGCCAAACCGGGTACAACCGATTTCCCTGACTTTGACCGCCATATCAAGAGTGCGTATTCCTCCGGCGGCCTTGACCTGGACTTTCGGCGAGCAGGTTTTGCGCATCCGCAGCAGATCTTCGATGGTCGCCCCGCCGGGGGCGAATCCGGTGCTGGTTTTGACAAAATCGGCCCCTGCCCGTTCGGCCAGACGACAGGCCTTTTCGATCAGATCAGGGGTAAGGTAATAATTTTCCAAGATTACCTTTACGAGCACTTTATGCCTATGAGCCGTCTCTACTACCGCCTTGATGTCGTTTTCGACATAATCAAAATCGCCGCTGAGAAGCCTGCCGATATTGATCACCATATCCAACTCCACAGCGCCGTCCCGAATAGCCTGTTCGGCCTCAAAGACCTTGGTTTCCGTCGTGCTGTATCCGTTGGGAAAACCAACCACTGTAGTAACCTTGACATCCGAACCGGCCAGGTGCCGGCGCACCAGAGCCACGGAGGAAGGACCGCAGCATACGGACGCTACATGGTATTTTTTGGCAATTTCGCAGCCGGTAACGATCTCCCGCTGCGTCATTTCAGGACGAAGCAGCGAATGATCGATCATTTTGGCGATCTCATCGCATGTATATTTCATGGATATCTCCCATTCCCGACACGGAGTACGTCAAATTCCGTTCACAAGTATGATCCGCAAGACATCAGGAGTCAAGAATCATGTGGTTAAAACGGTACACGATCTGCTCGGCGCTGGTCATGAAAAGGACCCTGCAGGATTAGGGCTTTTTATGAAATCCATCGGGTTGCCCCGCCAGGGCATATATTGAAGCTATTGCCTTTAGTATATCTTCCTGTCCATTACAAATCGTCAGTTTTTTGGGGGCCAGCATCCCAAGCACATCCGGGATGTCGCATACGCGCAGAACATTGAGCAGTTGCGGGGCCTGCGAATCCATATGAGTCATCGGCGGACGATCCAGAATAAGCCCCTGGATGTCTGGTTCCCATAAGGCGGCGTATGCCGCCAGAATCGCTCCGGTCCCCTGGCCACAAAGATAAACCGACGTTGTATCCGGGTATCGATTCCGGAGGTATCGCGCCACGGCAATACTATCCCATACCCGGCCGGTGTCTGCCGTACGTCCGAGAAGCACATGGGCTCTTTCCACATAGTTGGGCGGATTTTTTCGAGTCCATTCCGTTTTACCGATGCCCCGGCAAGAAAGGGTAAAGACTTCATCTCCCGCTTCGACCAACGGATCCAGCCATTCCATCGTTTGCTTTTCCGCCGCGTTGCGAACGACAAGCAGGATACGGATTGGCGTTTCGTTCTGACGGATGCGCCCCTGGCGATGCAGATAGACTTCGATTCCGGGTTCTGTCGAGAGTCGCTGCTGGCCTGCATCGATTTCCTGGAGTAATGTGGCGGCAGGGATCTGCTCAGGGAAGCTTTGGAAAACAACCCGGCGAAGCTCCGTGAGAAGAGCCTGTTTCCAGATGGAATAGGCCCCGGGTTCTGGTAATGTACTATCGGCCATCGGAACGAAATGACGGTCGATCGTCGTGTTTAACTGGTCGGCCGGGATGTCCTTATCCTCCGGGAAAACACGTATCCGTTCCGGATCGATGGGATGGGATTGCCGACCGCCGGATTCGGTGACAAGGTCGATTTCACTGTCGCTAACAAACCGAGGATCGTCTTTAAGATGCATATTGATAAAACGATACGCCGCCTGGCGAAGGTCCTTGCGATAGGCATGGCCGCCGATACTGACCATACTGTCCACCCGATCGCTTGCTCCATACATGCTGTAAACCCTCTCCAGACGCTGGATGACTCGTTCGTTGGCATCCATCGGAAAAATCGTATCCTGGTCGCTGTTGGCGAACAGGAGCGGCCGGGGAGCGATCAACGCGGCGATTCGCGTCCACGGCCACTGAAACGTATTGTACAGAAACATGCAATCGCAGTGGCCGTTGATGACCCGATTGCCAACATAGGAAGGCAAATCCGCCATGCCGCTGACCGGTACGGCCGCCTTTACACGTTCGTCAGCCGCGGCGATCCAGAAGGTGGCCGCCCCCCCGCCGCTGATCCCGGTAACGGCGATCCGTTCCGGATCGACATCCGGACGGCCGATCAGATAATCGATGCCTCGGATTCCGTTGAGGCATTCCACGCCGGCCGGGGTATACCCGCGCGAATGCCACCACCAGCGATTCTCGCGATAGGTTCCATGATGAATCGCCGCGATTTCGCCGAGCTGAAGCGTGTCCAGAACCAGACACACGTATCCGTGACGCGCAAACCAGATGCCATGCGATTGAAACGCGGTTTTATTGCCGTTTCTGCCCCTGCCGGCATGGCCGCAGACATATAGGACGGCAGGCCGTTTTTCTTCTTCGGGGGTTTGGCTTGGGCGGTACAGGTTGGCGGTCACATACAATCCCGGCCGGCTTTGATAGTGAAGCATCTCGACCGTGTAACCCTCACCGGACAGAGTCCCTGTAACCGTAGTCTGCAGCGGCGTCTTCTCCGGCATGGGCCATAAACCCAGCATATAAAGATACTCTTTTCTATATTCCGGCAGCCGTTTTTGCCATTCTTCCAGGGATTGCGTATCCTGGAAAAACCGACCGTGAATGTCATCGGCCAGCCGGCTCAGATAAGCCTGAATCATCGCATCGCCCGGATTGTCCCGATCCGGCAATCCATAGGGTTGGCCCAATACGGAACTTGCCATCGCCAGAACCAAAACCGTCCCTACAATCTGCTTACAAAACTTCATGCCAACTCCCTTTATTCTCCCAGCATGTATGGAATAAAATTCATTTTCGCCCGAGACTCCGTTATGTCCTTTTTCGATCCTATTGTGGAACCTTGAGGATATACAAGATTTCTATTCCATGGCCTCACGGAGGATATTGTACTCTTTTACGGGCCGGCGCGCCAAGAAGAGAAAACCACTGCAAAACACAGTAACCCATGGTATACTATTTCTGTTTTTTATAGGGATGTTCATAAAATTTGCCCCGGAATGCAGGAGAGGATCAAAGGGATGAACCGATCAAAATTATTCCGTATGGCGTTGTTTGGTTTTCTTTTCTTTTCCTATGCACTATTACAGGCTGAGAAGAGAAACGAATCAAGGGAACTTTCCGATGGCGCTATTGTAAAAAAAATTCTGGACACGCAGAATGCAGGAGTGAATCTTCTGAGAACCAACCAATGGCGCGCCTGGCAGAAGGGGTATGATCGAAAAGATGATCTTTTCCTCTGCGATAACGGGCAGGACGGCTCGTCACAGAGGGGAGCTTCTCAGACTGTGGTACTGAACCAGACCCGGCCGGAGCCGATTCTGGCGACGGCATGGAGTAAGGCGGAAGACGTCGGCGGCAGCCGCGACAGCGATTACTCTTTGTATCTGGATCTGCTCTATACGGATGGAACGCCGTTGTGGGGCCAGATGGATTCCTACCACACAGGAAGCCATGACTGGCAGCAAGCCAGGGTTCTGGTCTTCCCGGAAAAACCCGTTCGCTCCGTGGCATTTCATATGCTGCTGCGAAACCACGCCGGGAAAGCATGGTTCCGCGATCCGGAACTGCGCGTGGTTCAACCATCGGGCGGATCGACTTTATTCGACGGAGTTGCTGTCTCCCTGGCCGGAACCTTGCAGGAAGGATTTCAGTTACGGGATGTCGCAGCGAATACGGATTTCGTGGCGATCCATCAGGAGGCCCTGGGGATCCGGCTGGAATATGAAAAACAGACCGAGGATGACGCCACGTTTTTCGATGCGACGATACAAGATCTGACCGGCAAGGACCGTGCCATGACCCTGCTCTATGCGGTCCCCATGCCCCGCGAAGATTGTCTGTGGTTTCATGATCCTCAAAGTATTATACCCGTTCATTCTGGTCGTGAATATTGCAATACCGCGACTTTTCGGGTGGGTTCCAATGGAAGACTTTCACGGTATCCATTCGGCGCGGTTGCAGATAAGGGCAGTGGGATCGCATTAGGTATCGATATGAGCCGACCAGCCTTTTTTCGTACTGGATATAACACAGATACGGAAGAGTTGTTTTTGTCTTATGATGTCGGCTTGACACCGGAGAAGTCACAAGCTCGCGTACGATTTTGTATGTATAGGTTCCAATCCAAATGGGGATTTCGTGCGGCCCTGGCTAAATATTATTTGTTGTTTCCGGAACATTTTACTTGCCGTATCCCGGAACAGGGGCTCTGGATGCCATTTGCCAAAATCAGCGACGTTCCCGGCTGGCAGGACTATGGCTTTCGATTCAAAGAGGGAACCAACGAGACCGCCTGGGATGATGCGCATAATATCATCACATTTCGCTACACCGAACCTATGACATGGTGGATGTCCATGCCCGCCGAGATGCCCCGAACCATCGAAGCTGCTCTGACAGAAGCCCAGCGCCTTGCCAATGTGAAAAAAGATATTCATGCCAAAGCCCTCCTGACCAGCGGATATCATGATGAAAAGGGGGAGTTTGTCGCCCGTCTTTTGGATACCCCCTGGTGCAACGGCGCTGTCTGGAGCATCAATTCCATGCCGTCGATACCCGGCGAAATCACGGATTTCAAGAACAAGTGGAACGACCAGCTTCAGCGGCAATTATACGGATCTCAGCGAAAAACGGATCTGGACGGGGAATATATTGACTCCAGCGAAGGGTATGTGACCGATGAACTGGACTTTAGGCGAGACCACTTTGCCGCCGCTCAAACACCTCTGACGTTTTCCCTTAATGATCATAAACCTGCCATTTTTCGCGGTCTGATCGCGTTTGAATACGTACAGGCCATCTCCAAAGATATCCATGGACAGGGAAAATTCATGATGGCCAATTCCACGCCGATCCGATTGTGCTGGCTGGCGCCCTGGCTGGATGTCATGGGTTCGGAAACCAATTGGAATCCCAATAAAACATGGCAGCCCATGTCGACTGCCGATCTCTTATATCGCCGTGCTATGTGTGGAACCAAACCGTATTGCTTTTTAATGAATACGCCGTTCGAAGACTTCTCCCATGAAAAGGTCGAAAAATATATGAAACGCTGTCTGGCATTCGGCATGTTTCCCGGCTTCTTCAGCCATAACGCATCGCAGGGTCATTACTTTACCCGACCGGAACTCTATGAGCGGGACCGTCCTCTTTTCAAGAAGTATATCCCCTTGTGCAAACGGGTCGCCGAGGCCGGCTGGACGCCGATTCCTCTTGCTCGTTCCAATGATTCCCAAGTATTCGTGGAACAATTCGGTCAACAGTATGTAACAGTTTACAATGATAGCTCGGAACCACGACAGGCGGTTATCGAGTTGCAGGATAAGAGAACAGAGGCTTCTCGCGAATTGGTGCATTTGAACACGATTCACTGGATCAAGGGAAGGGCCAAAATCACACTGGAAGGTGAGGATGTCGCGGTTATTGAATTGACTAAGACAATCCCGGAAGAATTAAAAGACGCCTTTTCGCCGGCTCCCGAGTATGAAGAAGATTTTGGCAAGTATTCCTCCCCTCTCCGTTTTTCTGACGGCAATACAGTACAAACCAAAGAACAATGGCAACACAGACGCAAGGAAATTGTTTCTCAGTGGGAGGATGTCCTGGGGCATTGGCCTCCGTTGATCGAAAAGCCAACGATGGAATATCTCGAAAAAACGCGGCATGAGAAGTATATCCAACACAAGGTACATCTCGAGATTGCGCCGAAGGAACAAACGGTGGATGGATACCTTTTGCTGCCGGACGGTCAAGGGCCCTTCCCTGCCGTTCTAATCGTTTATTATGATGCGGAAACCGGTGTCGGCCTGGGCAAGGAAGACCGGGATTTCGGCCGGCAATTGGCCCGTCAGGGTTTTGTGGTCCTGTCTATCGGTACGCCGGATTTTTGCAGTCTCAAGGCTCCTTATAAGCCGTTATACGACGATAATCCAGATGAGGTCCCATGGCAGCCGCTTTCCGCTCTGGCGTACGTCGCCGCCAACTGCCACACAGCGATGGCAAACCTGCCCCAGGTCGATCCGGCAAGGATTGGCGTCATGGGTCATTCCTACGGCGGCAAATGGGCCTTGTTCGCCTCCTGCTTATATGAGAAATTCGCCTGTGCCGTCTGGTCGGACCCGGGCATCGTGTTCGACGAATCCCGCCCCAACGTGAATTACTGGGAACCTTGGTATCTTGGGTATGAACGAAATCAACAACGTCAACGAGGCTTCCCCGATATAGACAATCCTCGAACCGGGGCATATAAACTATTGGTCGAACAAGGCCGTGACCTCCATGAACTGCATGTCCTTATGGCGCCTCGGCCGTTCCTGGTGTCCGGCGGCTCGGAGGATCCACCTGAACGATGGATAGCATTAAATCATTCAATCGCCGTCAACCGGATTTTGGAACAGGAAAATAAAATGGCGATGACCCATCGGGAAGGGCATTCACCGACGCCCGAATCGAATGCACAAATCGTAGCCTTTTTTCAATATGTTTTGCAATAGCATTGGGAGGACTTTGCCATGAACCGGTCCCTTTGTCGCAAATGTGGATACTGTCCTATTATCGGCGCCAGAAGGTCTATTGGCATGTTTGCCGTTCTCGGTATTCTGGCATCGGCCCTTTCGTCTCCGGCAGGCGAGGCCGAGAAGGCCGCTAATAAAGCAGCTCCCAAACCGAAGAACAAAATCATTACGATCGCCACCCTCGGGCCGCGTCCCATCTCGGTCGATCCGCAAACGCCTCCACAGAAAATTGTGGACCGAATCATTGCTCATTGGAACGCCCGATTCGCCCAGGTGTTGCCTGACAAGCCCGATTTGATCGTCGTGCCAGAAGCGTGCGACCGACCCGCCGGTCTGTCGCAGGAACAATGCACGGAATATTACCGCGTTCGCGGGAATCAGGTGCAAAGCTCCTTTGCCAAAACTGCCCGGGAAAACTCCTGCTATGTGGTGTATTCCGCGGTACGCGAAATGCCGGACGGCACATGGCGAAACTCATGCATCCTCCTGGATCGGTCCGGACAAACAGCCGGCACATATAACAAGAATTTCCCTACGATCGGGGAGATGGATCGTAAAATTCGGGCAGGCAGGGATGCGCCGATTGTCGAGTGCGACTTCGGGCGAGTGGCCTTTGCGATCTGCTTCGACTTGAATTTTGACGAATTACGAAACCGATACGCCCAATCCAGGCCGGATCTGATCGTGTTTACATCGATGTACCACGGAGGCCTGATGCAGTCTTACTGGGCCTACTCGTGCCGCAGCCATTTTGTCGGGGCCGTCGCCGGCCTGCCGTGCGAAATCCGAAATCCGCTGGGCGAGGTTATGGCTTCTTCAACCAATTATTTCGATTTTGTCACACAGAAGGTCAATCTCGATTGCGCCCTGGCGCATCTGGATTACAACTGGGAGCGTCTGCGAAAACTCAAAACCAAATATGGCCCGCAAGTATCGATCCATGATCCCGGCTGTCTGGGTTCGGTTCTTATCACAAGCGAACATCCCTCCGTAACCGCCAGGGATATGATCGCAGAGTTTGAGATCGAGGTCCTTGACGACTATTTGCCCCGGGCCCGGCGTTATCGCGAGAAACCGGAAAACCGGGAATGACAATCTCCTGCAAAAATAGGATTAACATGGTTTTAGCCATGCCAGGGAGGTTCTAATCGGACAACCAGTCGGAAATATTGGCTTTCACAAAGTCGTCATCGGCAAGGTGAGGATATCCTTTGAGAATCCGGTCTATCGCATCGGCCTGACCGGGAGAAAGCCTCTCCTTCGGATCCAGCGTAAAAATTTCTTGAAGAAAACCCTGCCGTTGAAGCACATATAGAATCCCCGGGATACAACCGGTAAAATTATGGTCGGCGTCAAAGATCGCTTTGTTGGCAAGGGTAAGCTGACCTGCCAATGTTAACATGTCAGGAGGGATGGGATCATTTGCTTTACATAGCCTGTGAACAGCCTCCAGATACGCCACGGCCTTTTGGGTCCAGCAGGCCCATTGCCCCAACAGGCCCCCTGTGATTCGCAACACCACGGGACGCCCGTCTACCATGAATTCATACCGCGTCAGCAAATCCAACAGAATGGAATCATCATTACCGGTATATAAAGCGATCTGCTCGGCACGGCCGCTGTGCGCTACGGCTTCGAGAACATTCAGCGTCTGATACCGGTTAAACGGAGCGATTTTAATCGCCGCCAGGCCGGGAATGTCCGCCAGTTCCCGCCAGAACCGCTCCGGCAGAACCATTCCGCTGATGGACTGCTGCAGATAAAAACCCATGATGGGAATAACCGCCGCCACCTGCCGGGCATGATCGAGCCATTGTGCCATGGTTTTACCCTTCAGGGCTGTCAGGGACAACAGGCCGATGTGGTAGCCAAGCCGCTGTGCCAGCTCGGCCTCACGGACAGCCTGTTCGGTGGATCCGACGATGCCGGCAATCAGAATCGGGGCGGGCTGTCCCGTTTTTCGGACAACATCCGCCGCCGTTTCCGCCGCCAGCTCCAGAACCGGTTTCAGTAAACCGATGTTCGGATCATGGATGGCGAACTGGGTTGTGTGCACACCGACGGCAAGCCCGCCTGCGCCGGCCGATAAATAGTATCGCGTCAATGCCTTTTGACGGCGGATATCCATGCGATGCCGGCCATTCAGAATCAGCGGGTGAGCGGGTATCACACAACCCGAGTGAAGTTTATTTGCAATATCCCGATTCATGCAAGAGGCTAAAACCTCCCATCCTGTATCTCAAATTTGGTGGGTTTATTCAGGACCTCTTTGCCCGCTGCGATCCAGGCGACAATCGCAGAAACCATCTCGGAAAGACCCATGGCAGGAGGTCCGAAATATCGCATACACAACGAAGCGTCCGAAAGCAAGGATCGAGTTCCTTCGGCAAGAGAAAAAACGGCTGTTTTTCCCAATTGACAGGCGATCTGAAGGGCCAACTCACGGACCTTAACCACATCAGGCCCGGCCACATTCAGCATGGCCGGCGGGGATTGCGCCAAGACAAGGGAGCGCAAAATATATTCGACAGCATCCCTTTGCCAGATCAGATTCACGGCCGGCACACATAAATCGATCGGTTCATCGTGAAGAATTTTCAATGTCAAATCGGCAATAATCCCGTACCTCGGCTCGTTGGCATAATTCAGGCGAACGATCGTCATCGGCGCGTCGTACTTTTCGGAGAAGTATTGAAAGATTCGTTCCCGTCCCAGACAGGATTGGGCATACTCGCCCACCGGAGCTGGTTGGGACTGTTCACTAGGGGCATTTTCTCCGATATGCACAAAAGGATACACATTCCCCGTGGAAAAAACGACCATCCTGGAATTCCTGTAATGATAGGCCATCCGGCCCGGAAGATAACTGTTGATGGCCCATGTGAGGGGCGGTCTGTCGGCCGCTCCGAATTTCATGCCGACCAGATAATATACGTTGGCGACATCCGGAAGTTGTTTGTGGTCGGCCGGCTCCAACAGATCCGCCATAATCGGGACAATTCCCGCTCTTTCAAGACGAGAAGCAATGGACTTGTCCGAAAAACGGGAAACCGCATAAATCCGTTTATCCGGCGCCGCTTTTTTCAGCATCATGGCCAGCGTCGGCCCCATCTTCCCCCCGGCTCCAAGCACGGCAATGTCGCCTTCTATGGTTCGAAACGTTTCTATGGCCGCCTCGGAAGGTTGGCTGAGCATCCTTTCCAGTTCAGATTCATTGTACGGATAACTCGTATTCATCGTTTGAGCTTATCCCCAACATGGTGGATCAGGTCAATTTCAAGACAATCAGATAGAAAACTCGTAGTGCCATAAATAATACCGTAATTAATCCAATCCCGCCGATTACGTTGGTCAGGAACCGATTCCGATACGTTCCCATGATCTGATGGCGGTTTGCCAGCCAGAGAAGGGAAACCGCCATCAAGGGATTGCCAATGACCGTCAGGGCCTGACCGACGATAACAAGCCGGACGGGTTTTTCGCCGGTTTGCAGGGCCAGTAGAGCGACGACCATGCCGATCAGCATCACGATCACGGTAAAACGTTTGGGCCACTTGTCGCCAAGCCGAGATTCCATCCCCATGCCGTCGGCCAGAATGCCGCCGCCGATCATGGCATTGATTAAAAACGGATTCAACGATACCGCCAAAAGCCCCAGACAAAACGCAAGGTAAGATAATGTTCCCAGCAGCGGCTGCAGCGATTGGGCCAGCATCCCCACATCCGTGGCGTTTTTGCCCGGGATGATCGTGGCTGTCGTAATCATGATCATGGCGCTGACCGTCGTTAAAACCGCGACCCCGGCGATCGTGTCCTGGATTCCCCGGCGATACTCCTGCAAGCCCCATCCTTTTTCCCGCACCAGGTTGCCCTGATAAAACGCCGCCCCTATCGAAAATGTAGTCCCGCATAAGGACGCGACCAGAAGCATCGGATCCTGAATGCCTCCGTCGGCTTTTTGGGGGAAGGCAAACGACAGCCCGACCGGAATCTGAGGAATCAATCCCTTGAGTATCGCCGCCGGACGGGGATGAGCGGCGATTAAGTTGAGCAGAAAACAGATAAGAATTAAGGCGACCGTGACTTTGACCATTCGTTCGAGAAATTGATACACATGCCTTGCCGTAAACAACAGCACAACAATACATAGATTCAATCCGACCACAATCCATTGTGCATGAATGCCCGGTAGCAACGCCCTCGCCGCCGCCGCCACGGCCAGATTGTTGCCGAACTGGAAGATCGAACAAATGGAAAAGAGCGTCAGCCCTACGGCAACCGCATACCCCCGGCCGGCATGCTCGGCGATCAGGCGACAGGGACTGGCGCCGCCCACGACTCCCACACGAGCGGCCATGTTTACATAAACACCCATCAGGATTCCGGTAAGGACCAGCAGCCAAAGCATCTCGGTGCGATAGGTCGCTCCGATGTTGGCGCTGACCAGAAGGCTTCCCGGACCGAAAACGACACAGGCCGTGATAAGAGCCGGTCCCACAGATCGCCACCAGCGGCCTGTATATCGACTTCCTTTCTGGCTTATATTCTCTGCCATATAGGTATCGCCAGCAGATCCCAAATGAGGTAAGGATACGGAATCCTCGCCTCGACGCTTTGCTCTCGAACTTTACTTTGCCGAACCTCCCCCGCCGTCCATTACCGGTCCTTCATCCAGACGGAGGATAGCAATCCGCGGCCACGGCGATCCCCCTGTTCAATAAAAGAACGATTGTTTCTTGCATAATTCGGAATGGCCATTAAATCAGAACCATCGGCCCATGATCCTCGAATTACAATCACTCCCTCCAGCAATTCCGGCTTCCACTCCGTCTTCAACGGGATATCGGACGGCAGGATGTTGTCCAGATTCTGGTCTACTCTCTCGAAGCTGTAGAGCAACGGTCCGCAGCGCAGCGCCACCCGGTCTCGCGTCGCCTCTATTTTGTCGATGCCTTTGATTCGTTGAATCTTCATGGGCAGCGTAAGAGCAATCCTATCGCCGGCCTTCCATGTACGGTGTAGTACGGCATAGCCGTTTTGCATAGCAGGAGCCGCCTTATTTCCATTGATCTTAATCGAAGAGAGGCCGTCCGAAACGGGAGAGGCCGTATACAGGTCGCTGACGCTTCGATTCGGCATACGGATATATATGTCGAAATTCGTTTCCGAGGCGGGATTGACGGTGATCTGGACATCGCCGCTCCAGGGATAATCCGTCGATTGCACCATTTCCACATCGGTCCCGGCCACCTTGCCGACCTGTACCGTGCTGCCCGCAAAGAGGTTCACATAAAGGCCGTTGTCGCTTTTGCTGTACATCCACGTCGGCAGCATCAGAAGCGTCCGCGGGATATTGCCGACACAGCACGGGCAGCCGTGCCAGTCATACCGGTTTTGCCGTGAATCCAGCGGATTCTGATAATAGAAATTCTTTCCTTCCAGATCAATGGATCCCAGAAGGGCATTGTAAAGCGTTTCCTCGTACAAATCCGCGTATCTGGCGTCATGCCAGATCATATTCAGCTTGTGCTGCATAAAGATCAATCCGCAACTAGAGCAGGATTCGCAATACGCGTCATGAGGCAGCGAATAGTCCGGCCCGAATCCCTCCGAAGTCTCCCCGCTGCCGATGCCCCCGGTCACATAATATTTCCGATGGACCATATTATCCCACAGGGACATGGTGGCGCTGAGATAATCCACATCACCGGTCTCCATCGCCACATCGGCCATCCCCGCATAGGAATAGGAGGCCCGCACCGCATGGCCCACCGCCTCGTATTGCCGGACAACCGGCACATGGCTCTGATCGTATTCGGAGCCGTCCCGGCGGCAATCCAGAAGAAACTTTGCCAATGCGATATACTTATCTCCCCTGCCCCGGCCTTCCCTGTCGTTCACAAACCGGCCAAACCGCACCAGGGCGATCTCCATGGCCTGGTGACCGTCATACCATTCCTTTTTCGGGGCGGGACCGATGTTGTCACACCAGCAGTCGGCCAGTTTCTTGGCGGCATCATAGAGTCTTGCGTCTTTGCCGTTGGTCAAAAGATAGTGACTCACGGCACACTCCAGAAAATATCCCGCCACATACCCTTCATGGTCGCCCCTGAATTCCGGCGACCAGCGACGACGGTTGCTGAGCGTAAAAGCGGTCTGCAGATATCCATCCGGTTCCTGCGCCGCCAGTATTTTGGGAATCCAGTCCTCCAGTGTCGCCCGCATTTGGTTCTGGGCATTTGTGATTTCCTTATCTCCCTGCGGATCGACCATGAGGGCGACGCAGATGGATTCTATGGTATTGTAGACCCAGGCATTGGAGAAAACATACCCCCTGTGAGGACCATGTTCCTGGCCGGCAAGTTTTTTGGCGGCGTCAATAAAGTTATTGATACCCCCTTCCCTTACTTCGGGATCGGCTATTTTCGTTATGCAGTGGGGAATCCAGTTGACGATCAGGGCCTTTGCCCGTTTGGACCAGAGCGGACTGTCGATTTTGTAACGGATTGTATCGACCGGATGAAGGTGGGTTGCCGGGGGGGGAGCATTCACATTTACGGTTAGCTTGGAAGATCCCTGTAAGGGCGCTTTGCCGGCAGCAAGGTTAAGAACATAAGTCCCCGGCTCCGAAAAAGTCGCCGTCGTCTCCACCGAATCCGCCTTCGCAAAAGCCACGTTGCCGGGGCCGGAGATCTTGCTCCAGACGACGGGAACGCTGTCTCCACGCAGCGTTTTGACGGTTCCATTAAGCCATGTACGGCCTCCCTGAATCACCACACGATCCACCCCCGCCTGCACAACGGGCGGAAAATCGGGAGAATTGCCGGAATCGTAAACCTTCCATTCCAGAATGCCGGTGGAATATTGGCCGTCGGAATCGATCTCGAGTCGGAGTCTGGATGTGCTCACTTCCTCAAACGTGGTTGTGTTGAACCGATCTTTTTCCACACCTAAACCGAGGGCATTTTTCACCGGTACGAATGCCTTTCCATCCCAATAAAGCAATCGACAGGCGGCCGGCAAGCGTACACCCCTGCGATCATCCCACCAGTATACGTCGATTTTTTGGGTGCTTATGGGTTTGCTCCAATCATACTGCACCCACTGCGTTCCTCGGGCCGGCCAGTTTCCGTAGGATCCCTTGCCGCGAACATGGGATGTATTGGGCGCGGAATCGTCGTTCAGGGCCGAAAGCGAGGTGTCTCCTGACACCCGCGAAGAAGATGGTTCTGTAATCAAAGCGAGATTTACAGAGGATTCCGTTTGTACGGAAGAATTCGACAACGCCACAGATGCATACAAAAGAGAGATAGCCGACAGGATAAAAAGTGATACGATAAAATTGAACGGTTTTGCATCTTTCATAATAAACGCCCTTTTCTATGAGTTGAGGATATGTCCATTATCTGCACGTTTGTTTCAGATCTCTCCGATCACGTTCAATCCGCCTTAAATCGCTTGTTTTCATGGGCATGATAGTATAACCAGGCCGCCTGACAATACAAGCGCTGATTATAAAGTGTAACATGCCAACAAGCCAAATACAGAAACTGGTTTAAACGATTGGGCATGAATGATCGCCCAAACCTGTGGAACATCGCGTGATGCGACGTTCCGCTTAAAACTGTTATCCAGAATTCCTAATCCCTCCGGTCTGATTCGAAATTCGGATGGAAAATCGCCTTGCCGTCAAGTAGAATGAAATTGAGGAATCGGGACGGAGTCAATTCTGTCTGAGCTCCGTTCGATCCGGACGTCTCATTGTGATTTGGGAGGAATAGGCATGAACAGGCATATAATGGTTTTTCGTGTGACGCTGATCGTGGCGTCCCTTGGTATTTTTCATCCTTTCATTTCCATCGTCAGAGGAGCGACGGATGCACGAGACGGTTTTGTGACTATTCGACCGGAAGAAACCGACGAGCTTCTGGCCAATCCGGGAATGGGCTGGCAGACCTTCCACAGAACTCGAAACAACGACAAGAACCTGCCCGACTGGATCCCTTCCACGGTTCACTATGCCCGCTGGGGCTGGGGAACGCTCGAACCCAGCCCAGGACAGATCGATTATGATTTTCTCGACAGGATCCTTGAACAAACACACGCGGCGGGCCAGCGTCTGGCGTTCCGTGTGATGTGCTGCTCCACGACACCCGACAGGCCGTACCATCCGGTTTGGTTACAGGAGGCCGGAGGGAAGGTGCTTACCGTGGACTATAACAACCAGAACGCGCTTGCCGTTCCGGATCTGGACGATCCGGTTACCCTGGACAGACATCTGGACTTTCTAAAACGATTGGGCGTCCGATACGATGGACATCCAGACATCGATCATATTGATCTGGGCACGGTAGGATGGTGGGGCGAGTGGCACATGAGCAGTTCCAAAACCGGCAGAATGCCGACGATGGAAAACCGAAAGACGATCATTGACGCGTATCAGTCCGCTTTTCGCAAGACCCCCCTTCTGATGCTGGTAGGCGACCGCGACTGTCTTGCCTATGCCGCCGGCCAGGGGGCAGGATGGCGGGCGGACTGCCTTGGCGACATGGGGGGGTTCTCGAAAAACTGGTGCCATATGCGCAATGCGTACCCCCAGCTTGTCAAAGGGGCGGGCGTACAGGACGTCTGGAAGACAGCCCCGGTAGCGTGGGAGACCTGTTGGGACATGCGACGCTGGGTTCAGGAGCAATGGCCGCTGCGCTATATCTTCAACTATGCGCTGGCCTGCCATGGCTCCTATATCAATAACAAGTCAGCACCCTTGCCGGAAGGAGACAACATCCGCAGCGAAATCGAACGATTTCTCCGCCGGCTTGGTTATCGACTGGTTCTCCGGGAACTGCGGCATCCAAAACAGGCGGTCAGCGGCAAGCCGCTGGTGATCGAGATGAAATGGCAGAATATCGGTTCCGCGCCTTGCTATGAGCCTTATCGACTGGCATACAAACTCACAGACAGACACGGGTGTTCGCGAATTCTGGCCGGGAACGTTACGGTTGACAAGTGGTTACCCGGTTCCGTGGAAACCTTCACGGAGGAGTTTCTCAAGCAGCCGCCGGACCTTCCTCCCGGCGAAACCGTTGCGGTGATCGATCGGATTGTTCCGCCCGATGATATGCAGAGCGGAGAATATCAGCTCTCTATCGGAGTCGTGGGCGAAGATCCGGTGAAACCGGTGGTAAAACTTGGAATTCAGGGAAGAACGGAGGATGGCTGGTATCCGATGAGTAAAGTAAACCTTATCCCATGACCCGTTTTGACGTATTTTTAAAAATGCTGTTGTTTGACGGTTCCAATTTCCTGGCCTTCTCATCGGATATACATGCCGATGTGGATTTCTACAAGGTAAAGGGCTATTCACAATCCGCTCCCGAAGATGCTATTGCCACGTTGTTCATAACCTGTTATCCTTCGGTATAAGTACGCCTTACAGATACTACAAAGAAGACACTATTTGTCGGAGGGAATTATGTGCAGGAACACGGCAAAACACGGATTGATCTATCTCCTATTAACGGTTTGTTCCTTGTCGGCTCTATCGGATAATGCAGGTAAATCCAGCCCCATTACGACAGAAACGCTTTTTCATGAAATGGTGGACCTGGCCAATCTTGCCGTATTTCCAAAACCGGCCTTCCGAACCGTTCAGTTCTCGTCGTACGACCATCGAAGCCGCCTTCCGGGCGGGCCGGACTGGTTTGCCAATGCCGACGGTTTCGGAGGAGAACCGATTCCTAATTTTGAGAAGGTGCTGCGGGCTCCGGATACCGACGGAATCGGCGAGTACCTGATCGTCGAGGTAAACGGACCGGGCGCTATTGTGCGTCTGTGGACGGCGGCTATTTCCGGCTCCGTTCGAGTGTATCTGGACGATTCCCAGACGCCGATCTATGACGGCAGTGCGGATGATTTCTTCCGCCGTCCTTATGACCGATTCTCACAGACCAGCAATATTGACATGGATCGATTCCGCCGGACAATATACCAGCGGGATGCCTCCTACGCGCCGATTTCTTTCGCCGAGAGATTGCGCATCGTATGGACCGGCAACACCAAAGAAATTCATTTCTATCATCTTCAGGTGCGTCTTTATGAGAAAGGCGCCTCCGTAACGACGTTTCGCCCCGAAGATATCGCCGTCTACCGCCGGACGATCGACAAAGTAACCGGGATACTCTCCGATCCGGACAGAAATCTTGTGCCGAAATCCCAACAGAGCCCATCGCCTTTTGATCTGGACGTAAAGCCATCGGAAAAGAAAACCGTCATTCGCCTGAATGGACCGCAGGCCATCGAGCAATTGGTCCTTCGTCTGACCGCTGATGATTTGGATAAAGCCCTGCGTCAAACCCTGTTGCAGATTACCTTTGACGACGCCCCGTGGGGCCAGGTCCAGTCGCCCGTCGGAGATTTCTTCGGAGCGGCTCCGGGTGTCAATCCTTACCAGTCGCTGCCCTTTTCGGTCCGGCCGGACGGCACGATGATCTGCCGGTTTGTGATGCCGTTTGAGCGATCCTGCAGGATTGAGTTGGAAAATACAGGCGTACAGCCTGTGGCCGTAAAAGGTTCGGCGCTTTGTATGCCCTTTGCCTGGAACGAGCAGACCATGCACTTTCGGGCCAGATGGCGCGTACAGCATAACCTGATCGCATCGAATCGTCAGGTACAGGATTTGCCTTTTCTGCTGGCGCATGGCAAGGGCGTCTATGTGGGAACGGGAGTATACCTGATGAATCCTTCTTCCGTGCCGACTCCCTATGGCAATTGGTGGGGCGAAGGGGATGAAAAAATCTTTGTAGACGACGATTTTACACCCTCGACCTTCGGCACCGGTTCGGAAGACTATTTTAACTACTCCTGGTCTTCGCCGGATATTTTTGCGTTTCCCTATTGCGGTCAGCCCCGCAACGACGGCCCGGGCAACAGAGGCTTTGTTACGAATTACCGCTGGCATGTGCTTGATTCCATACCGTTCAGGGAAAACATTCGCTTTTACATGGAATTGTTCAGCCACGAGCGAACCGTAGGCATGTCCTATGCCCGCATCGGGTACCACTACGCCAGACCCGGCCTGACCGACGATCACCAGGCGATTATGCCCGGCGATCCGGAGCTCCCTGTGCTGCCGGAGAACTGGCAGCCGGCGGCAAGATTCGGCGCTGCGAATGCCGTTTTTTTCGCCGCAGAAGAAATCGTTTCCGACAAGGATGACACGCAATTTGAAGAAGGCCGCTTATGGGCCGGCGGGAAACTGCTCGTCTGGACTCCAACCAAAGACTCGAATCGAAAAAGTTTTGTTCTTCCGATCCGTTCCACCGGCAAGCAGCAAATCCATATCGCGTTTGCCTTGACGCCGCGCGCGGGAAGGATCTCCTTGCTCCTGGACGGCAAGCCGATTCGATTGGAAGACGGAGCGGAGGATATCGACCTGCATCGCCCCTATCGGATTCTGCTTCGCAGTATCGCATTGGCCCCCGCAGAGATGGAATCCGGCGATCATACCCTGACGCTCGAATGGAAGGATACGCCGGTGGGAGTCTCCAATCCCCGGATCGGGATCGATTTCATCTGGGTGCAGCAACGGTAGTTTGAGCGGAGAGGCTTCGCCGGGAAAGAAGGACGCAACCAGGATCTCAGGAAGGATGATAAATCAATGAACCCATGGAGGAATTGGATCTGCATCCTTGGGGTATGGACAGTTCCCCTGTACGCGGCGGACACGTTCGATACGGCTCTGCCAAACAGGATATCCTTTGCGCCTGTCGAAGCGCGTTTTGTCCGTTTGGTTATACACGAAAGTATGGGGGGCCAGCCTTGTATCGATGAGTTAGAGATGTATGGACCCCGGATCCGGGCGAATCTTGCTCTGGCCGGCGCCGGAGCGACAGCCAAAGCCTCTTCCTGCCTTCCCGGTTATCCGATTCATCAGATCGCCCATCTGAATGACGGTCTTTACGGCAACAGCCACAGTTGGATTGCCGCGGGAACCCGGAATGAATGGGTGCAGATTGAATTTCCCGAACCATTATCCATCGATACGCTGGTTTTTACGCGCGACAGGGAGGGACAGTTCCATGACCGCCTACCGACATGGATTGAGGTTCGTATTTCTCTTGACGGGACATCCTGGAAAACCGTCGCTCAAAGCAGCGCCTATCCCATCCTGCCGGAGGGGCCTCTGGAGCAGGTCGATTTTCTGCGCTATGCGTTTGAATGCGAAGACCTGACGTGGAGAAAATTCGATCCATCCGATCCTGTGAACCGGACACTTGGACAAATGGAGGAGATAATCGAGCGATTTTCCGCTCAGGGATTGGACGTGTCCCGGGAAAGACAGGAAGTATCGGACTTTCGCCGTCAAGAGGCCCTTTTGCAAGGATCATCCGAGACATCCGAAAAGACGACAGCAAGGCAAAACCTTGTTTTCCTGGTCCGTATGGCCAAACGGCGGCTGTTTTTGCGGTCGCCTGATCTGCGAACAATGGAGAACATTCTATTTGTGAAAAGACATCCCTTCGAACCTTCGCATAATTACAGCGTCGTCCTGGATGCAGCAGGCGGTCCGGGGGGAAGTTTATGCATCCTCGAAGTGCCGCATCAAGGCGGCGTTCCTGAACCGGAGAAAGCGACTGTAAAAACACTGTTCGACGCGGGAAACGGCATAATCCGGGATCCTGTAGCGGATTTTCAGGCCGAGAAAATTTACTTTTCCTATCGTCGATCCATGACTGACTATTACCATCTCTATGTCATCAACGCCGACGGAAGCGATCTGAAGCAGATGACCGACGGGCCGTTTCACGACTACTTCCCCTGTCCGCTTCCGGATGGGGGCCTGTCTTTCATCAGCACCCGGTGCAAAGCCCGATTTCTGTGCTGGCGGCCCCAGGCATTTGTGCTTTTCCGGATGGATTTGGATGGGAGTAATATTCGTCCTCTTTCGCATGCCAATCTCAGCGAATGGACGCCGTCGGTGATGAACGACGGCCGGATCATCTGGATGCGGTCGGAGTATCTCGACAAAGGCGCCGACTTCGGCCATACGCTCTGGGCCATTCGTCCCGACGGCTCACACCCGGAGCTGATCTTCGGCAATAACACGTTACACTGTTATGCCAACGGACGTGAAGTTCCCGGAACGAACGAGATCCTGTGCACTCTTGTCTCGCACGGAGGCGATTTGAACGGCCCGATCGCCCTTATCGACATCGACAAAGGCAGATTCAACCCGCAGGCTGTCACCAACATCACCCCCGATGTAAAACCTCACTATCACATGAGCTGGGCTCAACAACAGTGTTTTCGCGATCCGGTTCCCGTCAGCCGGGATTATTATCTGTGCAGCCATGCGCCGCTGGACCGATTCGGATTGTATATTATAGACCGTTACGGCAATCGGGAACTGCTGTATCTTGATCCCGACATTGCAAGTATGTCGCCTACCCTTCTGGAGCCGGTTACGGCCCCCCCTGTGATCCCCGAAAGCGATAATATTGTCGAATCATCGATATCGGAAGGTCAGTTCTTTGTCGCCGACGTCTATCAGGGACTCGGACCGGCGGTACAGCGAGGCTCCGTCAAATACATTCGCGTCTGTGAGGAAGTCCGAGCCGACTTGATCCGGCTTTCCAACGGAGAATATCAGGCGGACCATGAGCCTTTCCTGGACTGGTATGCCACTCCGATTCACCTGATCAACGGACCTCATGGCTGGCCCAGCTATGTCGCCAAGGCCGATTGGGGGGTCGCGCCGGTGGAGCAGGATGGCTCGGCCCATTTTTACGCACCGGCCGGAAAAGTACTGTATTTTCAAGCGCTGGACGAAGACTATAAGGAAATCCAGCGGATGCGCAGCGTCGTGCAGTTGCAGCCGGGGGAGAAACGGGGCTGTATCGGCTGCCACGAGAATCGAATGTCAACCCCTCTGTCGGCCGGCGTTATCCCGCGGGCCCTGCGACGCCAGCCGGATCCATTGCAGCCGGCCTCTTGGGGTTCGGGTCCATTTTCGTATGAGAAAATCGTTCAGCCCGTCTGGGATGCCCAGTGTGTCCGCTGTCATAACGCCGACGATGCAAAACAGATTAATTTAACGGTCGCCCTCGACGCAGAAGGTATTCCGGCCTCCTACAGAACCATCATCAGCAGGGGCTGGATTCACTATTTCGATTATTCATGGGGCCGTGAACACGCCAAGGCCGAGCCGCTGAGTTTCGGTACCGTCAAAAGTAAATTGTGGGAGGTTCTCAACCGCGGACATTATGACGTTCGCCTGACCGCCGATGAAGCCAACCGGATTAAATGCTGGACGGATCTGAACTGTCCCCTCTGGCCGGATTACCTCTTCCGGCCGAATCGTCCGGTTCTTACTTCTGTTGTTCATTGACACTAGTCGTTCTGAAAGTCGATCTATCAGAGCAAAACAAGAGTCCCTGAACAACGTACAATCTTTGTTAAACAAGAGTTTTAGGATATGTATTGCCAGTGGTCGATACGGCCCAAGCGGTCTTCCCTGCCATAGAATATCCGGGGTTTACAGAGATCATTCTATGAAAAAGCCTCCGTTCTGAATCCCCAAGGAAAGATTCTCTGCCCGTTCTGTCGTATTTATTACGTTTCTGATGCCGCCATGGTATCTCCTCAGGCGCTTGACATTCCAACCGAACTACGGGAATATATTCTGTTACGGATTCACCGGCGATACTCCAGTCCGCCAAATGCAGCAGACGGCAGGATGGGATTGTGTTACAAAAGGAACCGAGTAGTCAATTTCATAGGAGAACGATGGTATGAAGAGCAAGCTTTTTATAGTGCTGTTTATGGCATCTGCCTGTATGGTATTTGCCGCCTCAATGAGCGTTCAGGTGCGGAGCTGCAAGGTGCGAGAGACTCCTTCGCAACTGGGCCGGGTCATCGGCACGCTGGAGTACGGCACCGCGGTCCAGGCCGGAGTCCCGCAGCAGGGCTGGTACCCGGTGACCATGGCCGATGGCATGAAAGGCTGGCTGCATGAGTCGGCGCTCTCCAAAAAAACAGTGGCCATGCGTGCAGGGACGACTGATGTAGCGGTCGGAGTCTCCTCCGATGAGGTGGCCCTGGCGGGCAAAGGTTTCAACGAACAGGTCGAGGCAAAGCTTAAAACGGATGGCGTTTTTGACTTTACCTGGGTGGATCGGATGATGACGTTTCATGTCGATCCGGACCAGATTCGGGCATTCCGCGAACAGGGCCGTCTGCCGGGAGGCGATCAATGAACGCCAAACATGTATATCCAATCGTAGGGAGCGTTGGCGTATTGGCAGCCGTACTGTTTTCCGGTTGTGCAGAGGTTGCTGATTTAGGTTCTCAGCTTGCTCAGGATGCCGGCGTGATCTCCGCCTCTCAGGCGGAGTCGATCAACCGAAGCGCGCATGCCATCGACAAGGCTCAGGAACAGTTGACGCCGGAGCAGGAGTACTACATCGGACGCGCTGTGGCGGCCAAAGTGTTTCAGACTTACCCGCCCATGGATCAGCCTCAGGTAAATTCCTATCTGAACCTGCTCGGTCAATCGCTGGCGATCTTCTCGAATCGTCCTGAGACATACGGCGGCTATCATTTCCTGTTGCTCGATTCCGACGAAATCAATGCTTTTGCGGCCCCTGGAGGATTGATTCTGGTGACGCGGGGGATGGTAGGCTGCTGCACCAACGAGGATGAGCTGGCGGCGGTCCTGGCGCATGAGATCTGCCATGTGGAAATGAAACACGGGCTGCATGCGATCAAACAGGGACGCTTGACGGAGGCGCTTATGGTTGTTGCGGAGGAATCGGCCAGACAGTTGGGCAATGAAGAACTGCAGTCGTTGACGGACGATTTCGTGGACTCGGTCGGGGATGTAGTGATGACGCTTACCACCAAGGGTTACTCCCGCATGCAGGAGCATGACGCCGACGCCGCGGCGGTGCAGCTGCTGCGGCGAGCCGGGTATCCGGAGGGGGCGATGATCACGATGCTGCAGCGTATGGATCAGCGATTGGCCAGCGCCCGAGGGCTTGGTTTTGCCAAGACGCATCCTTCGGCCAAAAGCCGCGCGGACCTGCTGAAAGCGACGCTTACCGACTCCCGGTTCATTCCCGATGCCTCCAGGCAAGAACGCTTTTCCGTCGCCATGCGGTCGATGCCGACAAATCGGTAGCGTTCCGCCTGTAGAAGAACGCTATGTTCAAAAACGGTCATAAATATTGGCGTGGATCCGTCATCGGCATGATCGCCGCGGCGGCGGCTTTAAGTTTGTGGCGACTGGGCGGGCTGGAATCCATGGAAGTCCTGACATGGACCTGGCGTGCCCGATCCTTCGCACGAAAAGAAACGCCCTCCCATGAGGTCAAGCTGATTCTGCTGGACCAGGCGTCCCTGGATTGGGGACAACGCGAAAACACATGGGGATGGCCTTGGCCTCGTGAAGCTTATGGAGCGATTGCCGCTTTCTGCAAACGGGGCGGCGCCCGCACACTTGTTTTCGACCTGTTATTCACGGAGCCGTCCGTCTATGGAGTGGCAGACGATGCGGCAATGGGACAGGCCTTGTCCGTCGGCCCGCCGGCGGTGTTGACCGTCATATCAGGGGGAAGTACACAGACATGGCCCGAGTATATACCGCATCCTGACCGGACAATCGACCTGCCTTTTATAAAAGCATATAAAACTCTATTATTTCCAGTACCAGAAGTGGTTTCCGGGGCCTCCGCCGTCGGACATGTTATCGGCACTCCGGACAGGGATGGCATATTTCGGCGTATTTCGCCGTTTTGCCGTTTTGACGGGGTATCGATCCCAACGCTCGGATTGGCGGCGTGGTTGACTGGAGGCACAGGATCTGTATCTATCTCGGCTTCAGATGGGCAACTTCTGGTAGGGGATAAGATCATTCCTCTCGACCGACATGGCGATGCGATTCTGCGTTTCAAAGGGCCGGATGGTTTCCCGCAAGCGGTATCCGCCGCGGCGGTTATCCAGTCTGAGCTGCGGCTGCAAGAGGGCGAAGCGTCCGTACTATCTTCTCAAGCCTTCAAAGATTGTTATGTGTTCGTCGCGTGCAGCGCGCCGGCTTTGTTGGATTTGCGTCCCGTGCCGGTCAACTCAAGATGTCCCGGAGCGGTTCTGCATGCCACATTCGTTGACAACCTGCTGACGGATTCCTTTATCGCTGATGCGCCGGTCCCTATAGTGATTCTGGGTGTAATGGCCACCGCCGTTGCCGCCGCCGTCTGTTTGACGTACGGGGGCAGGTGGTGGCAGGCGGGGCCTTTATCCGTTGTGTGGCTGGGAATCCCGATAGCTGCAGGCTTTATCGAATATGCGCAAGGACGATGGTGGCCGGTCGCCGCCCATGAGATGGCTTCGGCGCTGGGGCTGGTCGGCGCTCTGGCCATGAATTATTGGGCCGAGGGACGGCAGAAAGCTTTCATTAAGCGGGCATTCCGGCAGTATTTAAGCGGCGAGGTGATCGAGAAAATTCTTCGCGATCCCAGACACCTCCAGCTTGGCGGCGAAAAGCGAGAACTGACTATCCTGTTTACAGACCTGGCCGGATTCTCAACAATCTCCGAACGGCTGGGCCCGGTGGAACTGACGGCGCTGCTCAACGACTACCTCAGCGAGATGACCGACATTATCCTGGAAGAGGGAGGAACGCTTGATAAATACGAAGGGGATGCGATTATGGCATTCTGGAATGCGCCGCTGGAGCAGGCCGACCATGCCGTGCGCGCCTGTCGAGCGGGCTTGCGATGCCAGCGACGGCTGGCCGAGCTTCGTCAGACGTATCAGCAGCGCACCGGAGCCGAGCTGCGGATGAGAGTGGGAATCCATACCGGAGAGGTGGTCGTGGGCAACATGGGATCGCATAAACGCTTCAATTATACGATTCTGGGGGATGCCGCGAATCTGGCCTCTCGTCTGGAAGGGGCCAATAAAGCATTCGGCACAGAGACGATGGTCTCCGAGAAGACATGGCGGCTCGTTTCCAGTGAATTCAACGGCCGCAAGCTGGCGGATCTTCGTGTAATAGGCAGGGAAACCGCCGTGGCGGTGTATGAACTGACGGGATTCGCGACCGAGCCCGAACCGTCCGGCTGGGATGTGTTTGCCGCCGGAGTGCGTTGTTTTCGGGAAGGGGATTTCATGGGGGCGACAAAGGCCTTTGAGAAACTTCCTAACGATGCGGCAGCACAAAATTATATTAGGCGTTGTGCGGAGTTAGATGCGCAGGATCCTGGATCATGGGATGGGGTATGGAGAATGACGGGAAAATGAGCTTGCGGCTTTTTATTGGCGGAATGCGGGGCAGCCGCCCTGCCACCGGGGGCGCTTTCGAGATATTCGGCGGCGACACGACCTCTCTTCTGGTCGTCGGTTCGGGCGGCGAACGGCTCGTGCTCGATGCCGGAACCGGAATGTGCGCCGTCGCCCGGGAATTGGTCCGCACAGAACATGGCGAAGCGACGGTTTTGTTTTCGCATTACCATCTCGACCATCTGGCCGGTCTGATGATGAATCCCCTGTTTTACGCTCCGGAATGGACCTTCCATTTTGTGGGCCCAACCTTTGCCGATGGAGGAGTTCGCCAAGCCATAACCCGGCTTCTGGCGCCGCCGTATTGGCCCGTGCCCTGGGAGCGGATGCGTGCACGGCTGGAATTTTCCGAGTTTGCCGAGGAGGGTATCCGGACTGGAAATTTATGCGTCCGGGGGTGTTCCATGCCTCATCCGGGAGGGTGCATGGCCTATCGCATCGAGGACGGGGACAGCGGAGCATCGCTGGTGTTCGCCACGGACTTCGAATGGCCAAATCGGAGTAAAGAACAAGAGGCGACATTCATGACAATGTGCCGCGAACCCAAAGCGGCCGATGCGATCGTGATGGATGCGCATTTTATCAGGGCTGATGCGCATCGCTTTGCGGGATGGGGCCACAACTGCTGGGAAGACTGTCTGGATATCGCCGAATCCGCAGGCATCCCATGTGTGATCCTCGGTCATCATGCCCCGGATGCGGACGACGAGGCGTTGTTTGCCCGGGAACAGCAGGTAAAGAAACGTATGCCAAGAGCCGCCCTGGCGCGGGCCGGGCAATGGTTGACGATCAGCGGACAAGGAACGTAAGGGATAACTATGCTGAAATGGCTTGAACCGGTATTGCCTTATATTCACAATGTAGCATCGGCGCTGGGTGTATTGCTGGCTGCCTATCTATTTGTTTCTTTCATTCGTCGCCGGATTGACGTTTTGAACGCTGTGGAATCCCGGTTGCGCTCCGGACGACAGTTTATCGGCGTATTGCTGAGTTATCCCGCATTTGCCCTATTTGTGCTGGTGTTTTCGACGCCGCTGATCTACTGGCTGAAATATGTTCAGGATCTGAAGGACTGGTCTGCGTATCACGAAGTGTGGCTGCTGTTCTGGGGCATTTATGCCGTCATCCGATTTTTAGAAGGGCTATTGGTAGAAGGTTTTACGCAGTTAGGAAGGACCTGCCCGCTCAGCCGGCTTTCCCGCGGATTGCTGCGGTTGGCGATCATGCTGGCAGTGGCCTTCCTGCTGATCCGGTTCTATCTCAATAAAGAAATCTCCGTGCTGCTCACGTCGACGGCGATCGTGACCGGCGTCATCGGTTTCGCTATGCAGGGCGTACTCGGCAATCTCCTGGCGGGGATGTCCCTGCATGCCTGTCGTTCCATGTCGGTGGGAGACTGGATCGAGGTGGATGGTACAATCGGGCAGGTGACCCTGGTGAATTGGCGCGAAACGCGGCTGCGCACCCTCGGCGGCCATGTCCTGATCATCCCCAACGGCAAGCTGGCCGACGCAATCCTGCGTAACTTCACCGTATTCAACAGTTTGCGCCGACACGAAGTATCGGTGGCAGCCAGCTACGGCGACGCCCCGGGGGATGTCATCGCCGCCCTGGTCGAAGCGGCGCAAAACGTGCCGACGGTTGAAAAAAAACCGGCTCCCGACGCGTATGTGACCGGCTTCCGGGATTTCTGCATCGAATACGTTCTGCGATTCTGGTCGAACCAATACGAACAACGCACGATGATCGAAGGCCATGTGATGCGGATGATCTGGTACAAATTTCAGCGCCGCGGGATCGAGATCCCCTTCCCCATGAGCGGGCGTTTGCTCGACAATTTTTTGCACGCGGTTCATGCACAGCAGTATGAGAAACCGTTGGCGTCGGAGATCGAGAGCATTGTCGACGATTTGCTCGGCAGCGATTTTGGACGCAAGCTCATGGCCGGCCCCGGGGGAGCCTGCATGCTCAGCCGTGACGAGTTGGAGGCGGTGGCCAAAGATTTGAAACGCGCGAAGTTCACGTACGGGGAAGTCTTGATGCGCCAAAATGAAGAGGGGGAATCGTTTTACGTATTGGTGCGGGGAAAGGTGAAGGGATGCATTACGAGTGCTGACGGCGCCCCACCCGTTGAATTCGAATTACAGCCCGGGGCGCTGTTCGGCGAGATGAGCCTGCTGACCGGCGTGCCAAGAAGCGCGACCATGACCGCCCAAACAGATTGCGAAGTACTGGAGTTTGATCGGGATGCCTTCACACGCCTTCTATCGCTTCGTGAGGAAATTCCGCGTGTGCTCTCGGACCTGGCGGCGGCACGTGCCAGGGAGAATGCGGAGGCGATGGAGAAGCTGCGTGTTTCCGCTACGATCCCGCCGGACCTGGCCCCGGACGGCATTCTGCATCGTTTCAAACGTATGCTCGGCGAATGGCGGGTCAGACGGGAAAAATGAACCGTGTGCCTATCCTGCGTACGAGGCAAGTCCCTGTTTTTCCCTTGATTTGTCTTGCTTTGGGAGTATAATTATTATCTATGACCATGGACTCAAAAATTCTTTCCGTATCAGCGGAAACCCCTCGGCGGTTATGTAGAGATAAACCATCCAGGAGATTGCTCTTGTTAGGCATGCGAGAGTTTTATAACGTATCAAGATTCAGAATCGGCTTGGCTCTAAGGAATTGTCCATAATGAACTCAGGAAAGGATCAACACGTGGCAAATCGGAAGAATAAAAGAACGAATGACCCTGGCGCGCCTCTGGGGCGAAGAACATTTCTGAAAGCAGCGGCAGGCGCAGGAGCGATCCCGTACTTCATACGGGCATCCGCGCTGGGCCAGGACGGCAGCGCTGCGCCAAGCGACCGTATCGTCATGGCCGGAATCGGCATCGGCAATATGGGCCGAGGCGACCTGGGGGCATTTCTGGGTCGGGGCGATGTACAATACGTGGCCGTATGTGACGTAAAAAAGGATGTCCGGGACGGCTCGGTCAATCGCGTGAACCAAAAGTACGGCAATACGGACTGCAAAGCCTATAAGGACTTTCGCGAAGTAATGGTCCGCGAGGATATCGATGCCGTACACTGCGCCACGCCGGATCACTGGCATGCGATCATCGTGATCGAGGCCTGCCGCAATGGAAAGGACATCTATTGCCAAAAACCCGAAACCAAAACGCTCCGCGAAGGAAAGCTGATGATCGACGCCGCGCGGCGTTATGGCCGGGTGGTATCCGGCGGCAGCCAGCGCGTGCTTGAGGATTACAGGGGGACGGTCGATGCCTGCTGGAATGGAGACAAAGGCATCGTCAAATCCATTAACGTTAACGTAGGGCCGCTTCCGACGGACTGCAACAAGCAAGGCGAGCCCATTCCCGACGGCTTTGACTGGGATATGTGGCTTGGTCCCGCCCCATGGGCCCCCTACCATCCCCACCGGTGCAGCGGCAGTTACAGCATTGACGGAACAAGCTGGCGATCGTTCAAGGATTACTCCGGCGGCGGCATGACCGACTGGGGCGCTCATCATTTCGGCGGTGCAACGTTCGCCATCGATGTCCGGGAACTGGAGCCCGAGGAAGTCATTTTCCATAACGAAAACGGCAGGAAGTTCGCGACCTGCCGCTATCCGAACGGAAAGCTTATCCACCACAATTACCCGGGGAGAGGCAATCTGGATGTGGAAGGCACGAATGAAAAAGGTCCTTCCAAGCCTGTCCCCGGATACGCCGGAACGGGCGGCATCTATGGCGACTTCATCGATTGTGTCAAGACGCGCAAAAAGCCGTTCCGCGATATCGAATTTGCGGCCCATACCGCAACGGTATGCCACTTGTTCCTTATTGCTTATGAATTGGAACGGTCGCTGAAATGGGACTCAGCGAACCAGGAGTTTATTAACGACAAGGAAGCCAACCGGCTTGTCGACGTGGCAAGAAGAGAACCTTGGGTACTGTAAACAAAGCGATCGTTACAAATAGGATATGGAATTATGATAAGCCAAGAAATTACCAAAATGACGCCGGCGGCGGGAATCCCTGTCATGGCCGCTGCCGCTATTGACTCCGCCGCCGTAGATCATGCTTTTGAAACGCTCAAAACGTATGATTGGGGCGCTGACCGTAATACCCTAAATCCAATCGATCAGGCGATCCTCGCCGCACAAAGCGATGCCGCCGCGCGTCAGGCGCTGGAAAAACGTCTGGCGGACACGCTGGCTGGCGGCATCTCGCGAGCGGCTCAGGACTATGTATGCCGCAAGCTCAGGATTGTGGGCACAGCCCGGTCTATTCAGGTCCTGGCTGCTCTTTTGCCGGCCGAGGAGACCTCCCACATCGCACGCTATGCCCTGGAACGCATTTCGGATGAGAAAGCGACCGAGGCAATGCGGGAAGTGCTCCCACAAGTCGGCAACAAGCTCAAGCCCGGCATTATCGGCGCCCTCGGCGTGCGTCGCGATAAGAAAAGCGTTACGGCCATAGCAAAATATCTCGGAGACTCCGATATCCTGGTCGCCCGGGCCGCGGCCTGTTCGTTGGGCCTGATCGGCACATCGGCAGCAGCCAAGGAATTAAGCACCTTTGTGAAAAAAGCGCCGGCCGGTATGAAGGTACCGGTAGCCGACGCCTGCCTGATCTGTGCCGAGCAGTTGCTGGCCGACGGCCAAAAGTCCGAGGCGGTAGCATTGTATAAAGGATTAAACAGCGACGACCAGCCGAAGCACATAAAGGTGGCCGCCATGAAAGGACTCCTGACCGCCGCGGCGATGAAGTAAGACCGCTTTGGCAATCAACAGATCCTTCAAGAAGAAGCTCGCGCTGACATCATAACAGTGCGTGCTTTTCCACAAAGGACAAAATCAGGAAGAGTAAGAATATGCGACAATTCATAATGCGCGGGGTGTCGGTGCGGTTGGTGTCGGCTACGCATGATAAAGCCAAGCCCAAGGGCGGATCTCCGCCAAAGGGCTCAAAAAAGGCGATGACGCCCTGCCAACACGCCTGCTTTCTCCTTTGCGCCGTCCTTTTGTTCTTCGCCGGCCTTAGCCCTTTTCCGCCGGGCGAAGCGCGAGCCGAGGACAATGAAGTGGCGGATATGATCATCGAATTGCTCCGTGGCTCGGACAACGACATGCGGATGCTGGCGATCCAGCAGATTCGTGAGGCGGCGCCGGGCAAGGACGCAACCAGACGTTTCGCCGATCTGTTGCCGACACTCACGCCCGACGTACAGGCCCTGCTGATCGAAGCGCTGGGAGAACGGGACGACGCGACTGCACGCCCGGCGATCCTTACGATGCTTGACAGCGATACCGAAGCCATTCGCGTAGCGACGACACGCGCCCTTTCCCGCCTGGCCAGTCCCGATGATCTTCCCGTACTGGCCAGGATGGCCGCCACAGGATCGAACGCCGAAAAGGAAGCCGCCCGATACAGCCTCCGGCAGGTACGCGGCAAAGAGATGAACACCGTTATGATCGATATCCTTACAAACGCCGATGCAAAACGGAAAATCGAACTGATTGCCGCGCTCACGGACCGCAACGCGAAGGAAGCGTTGCCCGTGGCGCTCAAAAGCAAAGACGATGCCGACTTGGCGGTACGGCTGGCTGTCCTGGACGCGCTTCGCGTCATGGCGGATGAAAATCACACGACGTTTCTTGTGAAGCGGTTCAAATCGTCCACGGATAAATCCGAACGCAAACAGGCGGAACTGGCGCTGCTGGCTACATGCAGACGCGAACGAACAAAATGCGCCGATGCCGTGATTGCCGGTTTTGACGGGGCCGATGCGGCGACATGCATGTCTTTGATGCATGCCCTCGCTTTAGCCGGGGGACCAGAATCGCTGAACGTGGTTGTCGCCCTCTTGGAGGACGAAGACCAGGACGTCCGCGGCGAAGCGGTACGTGTGCTCGCCGGATGGAGCGATCCTGCCGCTATTGCTCATCTGAAAAAGCTGGCTTATGACGTCAAGGATTTGAGAAACCATGTTTTGGCGATGCGAGGAATAGTCCGCCTGGCCAGTCCCGGCAAGGACCGCCCGGCGGACTTCGCCACGCTGAGCGAGGCGTTGAAGCTGGCCATGCGCAAAGAGGAGAAAGTCCTGGCGCTGGGCGCTCTGGGCACAGTCCCCACGCCGGAGTCTCTGGTCCTGGCTGCCTCCTGTCTGGATCAGCCCGAGATCGCAGAAGATGCGGCTCTCGCCGCCGTGCTGATTGCCGAGAAGATCGGCAAAGACAACACAAACCAGGTGCGGACAGCCATGCAGAAGGTGATCGAAACCGTCCAGAGCGAAACAACACGGGACAGAGCAAAAAAAATACTGGAGACTCGGCCGCAAGCGACCATGACACGATGAGCAACAAGCTCCATTACAATGCTAAAAAAACGCTCCTTCGGGCCAAATCTGCTTGCATTCGGACAATCGGTCCTGTATGATTCGCCCCTTCCTGCCGGTGTTCGGCTGGAGATGATAGGCAGGCGGTCGGGCCCGCTGCAGGACTTTTTTTGACGACGGATAAAACATGGAAACAGCGCGTAACAGTAAGGTTAAGAAGGCACGTAAATCGGGTTTTCGAGCCAAAATGCGGACCAAGGGCGGCCGTAAGGCCCTTTCCAAGCGACGAAAAGGGATGTATGCCTGATTCCTTCCTCCCTGCGACTGCCCCTGACGGCAGGTACTTGTTATACTGGGCGGCATGGAAAAAGACCTGACCTGCTTGACGTTGGAACAGCTCGAATCGCTCGTCGTCACCCTGGGCGGCAAGCGTTTTCTGGCCAAATATCTCTTTTCATTTATCCACGGCAAGAACACCCAACAGATCGATGACATCACCCCCCTGCCGAAGGCCTTTCGGGACAAGCTTATCGGGCAGGGATATTGCATTGGTCGTATTCAACCGGCCGATCAATTGACCGATCCGGATGGAACGGTCAAATTCGTCTTTGCGCTCCACGATCAGAATCGGATCGAATCAGTCTTATTAACCGATGAAAACGATCGGAAAACCCTGTGCATCTCCTGCCAGGCCGGCTGCCGGATGGGTTGTACCTTCTGTGCTACCGGCAAGCTCGGGTTTGCCCGGAATCTGACCGCCGGCGAAATCGTCGAGCAGGTCAATCAGGCCGTGGCGATATGCGGCAAAGTGAACAACGTCGTTTACATGGGAATGGGTGAGCCGTTTGATAATTATGAGGCCACCATCGACTCCATCCATATCCTGAACCATCCGGACGGGCACAATATCGGGCAGCGGCATATCACGGTTTCCACCTGCGGACTGCCCGATTCGATCCGCCGCTTTGCCGGTGAAAACCTCCAGGTCCGCCTGGCCGTTTCTCTGCATGCGCCGGACGACGATCTGCGTACAAAGCTGATGCCTGTAGCGGGGAAATATCCGATCGAGCAGATTCTACGCGCTGTCCAAGGCTATCAACAACACGGCGGCCGACGGATCACCATGGAATATTGCATGATCGAGGGAATCAACGATGCCGATCATCATGCCCGCTCGCTGGCCCGCAAGCTCAAGGGCATTCATGCGGCAGTGAATCTGATCGAATATAATCCACACTCCGGCTGCCCTTTCCATCCCAGCTCTCGAAACCGGATTCATCAATTCCGCGATAGGCTCGCTGAGGCGGGGATCGAAACGATGATCCGCTACAAACGCGGGGCCGGTATCAAGGCCGCCTGCGGACAACTGGGCGCAACGCAATTGGAAGGGCTTCTTTAGTCTTCCCTGAGGGACCTACGGGGTTCTTTATATCCATAGAAAAAACCAAGGGCAGCAGAATCCTCTCTTTTCAAAATCGAGGGAATTGTCCTGTTTCAAGCACGCCCTGCCATGGCTTCGAGAAACTTCACCAGGTGATAGACAGTCCGATTGTAAGGAACATCCGCCTTATATTGTTGCGCCAGTTCGATCACCGCGCCGTTTAAGGCGTCGATCTCGGTGCGTCGACCCGCCTGGATATCCTGCAGAGTGGAAGATTGATGTTCCGCGGTAGCGGGCACCAGCCTGTCATAGAAGGCGTCCAGAAAAGCCCGTGAGTCCCCAAAGTGCGTCTGATGTCCGGCCGCCTCCATTACCATAAACACCTCATGCGCGAGGCGATCCATTAAAAACCGTGTCGCTTCATTGGCCGCCAGTGCGCCGTATGGGCAGTCCAGGATGGCCCCCAACGCATTCAGGGCGCAATTGTAAAGCATCTTGGCCCAGAGGTCCTTTCCGATGGCCCCCGTCGTACGGCAAGGCACTCCGCCATCGCAAATGGCCCTGCAGAGGGCGTCGGTCCGGGACACATCGCCTCCATACAGGCTTCCAATATGGATATCATCGGCATGAACCGTAATGACGACCGTGTTCGGTTCGGACCTCTCAAAACCGGTAATAACGCGGGCATTATAAATCCGCGACTTAGGAAATCTCCCGGCAAATACCTCCGCATTTCCCCATCCGTTCTGGCACAGCACAATGGCGGGATTTTTCCAACGCGGATCTTCGTGTGCCGCCAGGTCGTCGGCAGCGCCCGCGGAAGCAAACGATTTGACGCATACGAGGATGTAGTCGTAACGGCGAGGGGGCAAATCGTCCAGGCACGAAAAACTTCCGAACCGGTCGTTGTCGGCATGGAAATCTCCGAAGATCCCCGTTCGATTCAACCCCTTTTTTCGCAGGGCTTCGACGGTGGCTTGCCGGGCGATAAGGTCTACATGATCGCCTGCCTTTAACAGGCAACTGGCCAGGCCCAGTCCCACGGCTCCTGCTCCATAGATCAGGTTAGATTGCATAAGGAGGACGCATTGCGCGGGACCGCATTCGATTGGCCTGCGGATCGCCGATAAACTCGGACTTCTGCAAGTCGAACTTCAGGTTCCGCTTCAGTTGTTCGCAGATATCCGCCGCCAGGCAGATGTTCATGGATCGGGACATGACCTCGGGATTGGCCACCGGCTGGCGGCGCGAACGGACACAGTCGAAGAAATCCCGCACATGATTCAACGGACGCCGCGTCCGGCCCACATAGTCGGCCAGCACCTTCTTGTATTCGCGCAGCAGCGCCGGTGAGGAGACATCCGGGCCGGCATAGCCGTCGGCGGCCGCGACCCATCCTCCGGGACCATCGAACCGCTCACCGCAAGCGCCATGCCAATATTCGCACGGATCCCACACCGAGCCGGCAACGCGGAACAGCACCAGTTTGACCCCGTTGGACAAACGAGTCACCATGGTCTGATCCGGACCGGCATACTCGAACTCGATGGAAACAATTTTCGAGATATCCAGTCCGGCCAGGGCCTGCGCCACCGTATGCGCGCCCCACATGGCGACATCGGTCGCCAGATCATAAAAATGATACCATCCCCCTCCATTCACATAACCGCTGTTGTACGGGCGCCAGGGACATGGCCCCAGCCAGAGATCCCAGTCCAGTACTTCCTTCGGAGGCTCCGGTTCGGCCGGCAGCCAGTCATGACGCAGTCCATCGCGCCAGCGAATGTCGGCGTATACCGTATGAACGGGACCCAATCGACCGGATCGGGCCATTTCGATGGCAAAGACGTGATTCGGTTCGCTGAGCCGCTGAGCGCC
>JAFGGE010000175.1 GCA_016930745.1 Sedimentisphaerales bacterium | reverse complement strand
TATCACGATTCGGATACCGAGGCCTTTGCGATGGATGATCTGGGCAACCGCGATGGGAATCAGACGCTTCGGGACGATGGAACCGTCAACTTTGTGGTCGATGACGATACCAACCGCTATACCTCCATCGGCGGCCATTCCATTACCCATGACGATGCGGGCAATATGATTCAGGACCGACAAGGATACTTATATGAATATGATTATGAAAATCGTATTGACAAAATTTACAGGATGGATGGTCAGACAGAAGTGACCGTCGCGACGTTCGATTATGATGCCCTGGGCCGCAGAATTCGACGAGTGACCAGCGACCAGATACCAGCGACTATTTTTTACTACAACCCTGACTGGCAGTGCATGGAAGAGCGGGATGGCTCGGATGTATTGCAGCGATAATCCTTGACAATCGGAGGGTGGGGCGGTAAAGTCTGGAAAAACGTTTTTCCGGCCTTGTATTTATCGAGGTTCAGGGAAAGGGCTTTTCCTTCAAGGATATTATTTTCGTCGGAGGGTAAGCTCTGTCGGATTTCATTTTAGCCTGGAAGTGATAAGGAAAATCCGAAAAGGAGTTGGAACTATGAAATACAGGTCCCTGTCGCGTCGATCTTTTCTTCGGACCTCCGCCCTGACGGCTTCTTTTCCTTTGTTTTTGCGGTCTTCCGTTCTGGGACGGGAAGGGGCCGTCGCGCCCAGCGATACGATCGCCATCGCGACGATCGGACACGGGAATCGATGTGCCGACGTGATCCGTTTCTTCCTGCAATTCGACGAGGTGCGGTGCATTGCCGTTTCCGATTCCCGCGCCGAACGCAGGGCCGCCGGCAAGGCCCAGGTGGACCGGCATTACGGCAACGGCGATTGCGTGACGTATACGGACTTCCGCGAGCTTCTGGCCCGGCCGGACCTGGATGCCGTTTTGATTGCCACCGGCGACCGCTGGCATGCCCTGGCTTCGATCCTGGCCGCCAGGGCCGGCAAGGATGTCTATTCGGAAAAACCGATGACGATGACCATCGAGGAAGGCCGGGCCCTGGTCGAGACGATGCAGCGTCTGGGCACGGTCTATCAGTGCGGCCACCAGCGGCGCAGCGTCGATTCCTACCGTTTTCAGGTGGAGATCGCCCAGAGCGGACGCATCGGCCGATTTCACACCGTCGTTGCCCAGATGTGGGAAAATCCGGTCCTACGCCCGCAGGCGCCGCAGCCGGTTCCGCCCGGGCTGGATTACGACATGTGGCTTGGTCCTACCCCATGGCATCCGTATATTCCGGAACGGATCAATGGCTGGAACTGGTTCTGGGATACCGGCGGGGGGACCCTGATCAACATGGGCTGCCATTATACGGATATCGCCCAGTGGGGGCTGGATACCGACGATACCGGTCCGGTTCATTACGAAGGCACAGCCGAGTTTGTGCCGGGCAATTTCGCCGATATCCCGCGCGTGGCGCAGGTCAACTGCACCTATGCCGACGGCCGCAAACTGGTGTTGCGTTCCTACGGGGCATTCGGGGAGCGTTTCATTCGCTTTATCGGGGATGAGGGTTGGATTCAGGTGGACGACGAAACCAATGTGGTTACGGCGGAACCGGCCAGTATCCTGAAACGGCGCGAGGTCTCGGCCAAAAGCTGGGCCGATCCGGGCGGACATATCGGCAACTTCCTGCGATGTGTCCGAACCCGACAGGAGACCATTTGCTCGCCGGAAAAGTCGCATCGGGCGACCACGATCGGCCATATCGCCAATATTTGCATTCGGCTCGGGCAGGAGTTGACCTGGGATCCGAAGACGGAGACCTTCCTGAACAGCGACCAGGCCAATCGGATGATCAGCCGGTCCATGCGGACGCCATGGCATTTATAATTCGTCCCTGAAAAGGCTTGAAATGCGTGCATCGAGATCATGGTGAGAAGATGAAACACAGACAGTCAGCGTTACTCCTGGCAATCGAAGTCCTGGTGTTCGGCCTGGCCGTGGGGCGGGCGGCCCAGACCTTTTCAACGGCGGATGTGGACAGACTGGTCCAATCGCTTGCCGGTTATGAATCTCAGAACGATCCGGCCATCTTGCGCTCCATCGAGGCCGTCATTCGATACGGCGGCACAGAACCGCGGATGCTCTCCTATCTGGAAGATCAACTCTTAAAACTCCTGCAATCCGAGCAGGCGACCCTTTCGGCAAAACGATTTGCCTGTCATCAGCTTTGGATGATCGGATCGGAGAAATCCGTCCCTGTGCTGGGGGAGATGCTGAAACACGCGGATACCTGCGAAATGGCCTGTTACGCCCTGCGTTCCAATCCATCCCATCAAACAGATACGGTCCTGCGGGATGCGTTAAGCCTTGTCAGTCCGGAAGATAAGATCCGAATCGTGAACCTGCTGGGCGAACGCCGCAGTCGGGACAGCTTCCCTTTGTTGGTGGACTTAGCCCGCGGCAAGGACACTCAAACAGGGCAGGCCGCCATGGCGGCTCTGGGCAAACTGGGCACGATGTCCGCCGCGGAATTCCTCAAACAAGCCCGTCAAAACGCAAAAGCCCAAGCCAAAGACGAAATCACCCAAGCCTATCTGCAATGTGCCCAGCGACTGCTTGAGGGCGGGCAAAAGAACGAGGCCATCGCGATCTATAAAGAGGTATTGCCCCCCCCCGAACCGCTATGGGTGCGTCAGGCGGCGGTGATGGGAATCTTGCAGTCCGGGGGGGAGAGCATCCCCGAGGAAATCATCCAGGTTATTCGGGGAGACAATGCTCGTTTACGGGCGGCGGCGATTTCCGGGTTGCATGCGATGCCCGGACGTCTGGTCACACTGCAGATGCTGACAGGGCTGGACAGCCTTTCCTCTCCGGATCAGGTCCTGTTAATCGAGGTCCTGACTTTACGAGAGCCAAAACTGGTTCGTAATCCTATAACGCAAAAGACCGAAAGTTCGGATCCCCAGGTGCGATTGGCCGCCCTGGCCGCTCTGGGAAAAATCGGAGATGTTTCTTCGGTTCCGATTCTGGTAAAGGCTTTAACCGGAACCGAGGGCGATAAACAAACAGCCATGATTTCTCTGCGGCAATTGAAGGGCGATTCGATCAACTCCGTCATCCTTTCTGAAATGGAGACCGCAAAGGATCAGGTAAAAGCCGATCTGATTGAAATTCTCAGCGATCGACAGGCAACGGAAGCCGTGGATGCCATCCTGAAAGCGGCCGAGGGCGGTAATAGTATCGTACAAAAGGCCGCCTATAAGGCCCTTGCCCGTCTGGCCGGTGCGGATAAACTGAAGGATATTCTTCAGGTATTTCTCTGGAAATACAATGCCGAAACCGCAACAGAGGCCGAACGGATGATTATCGCCATTGCGAAAAAGGGGGATGTATCGGAAAATAGCAAACTTGTTCAGTTCGCCTCCGTTGCTCTGAACCTACCGGAAGAAACCCAGAAACCTGTTTGCATCTCCTTACTTCGTGTTCTGGGCGGGATCGGGAGTGAAAAGGCCCTCGAATTTCTGACAATGGTGTGCTGGAATCCGAATGTCGAAATTCGCGATACGGCCATTCGTGAATTGACACAATGGTCGGATCCTGTTGCTTTGCCTAAATTGTATGAATTAATGGAAAAGACGCAAGAAGAAACAACCCGCATCCTCGCTTTGCGGGGGTATCTGCGTCTCTTGCAGGTTCCATCGAATCGGTCTTGTTCGGAAACCGTTACGATGATGGGCTCTGTCCGAAAGTATACATTACGCACAGAAGACCAGAGACTGGTTCTGTCGGTCTTAAGCACACTGAATTGCATCGAAGCGCTGGACATGGCCGCCGGTTTTCTGGATAATACCGCCGTAGCGCAGGAGGCGGCGCTGGCGGCGGTTCGAATTGCGGATAGGATTTCCGCTGCAGAATATAAAGCCCGTATAATAATAGTAATGAAAAAAGTGCTTACGATAGTCCAGGGCGGTGAGCTTGGTCAGCAGGCCGACGCGATCCTGAAACGTGCCGGATCCTAGAATTTCCGGCTTACAAAACGAAACCCAGGGTAGGGGACGAACATGAAGATTGGGCTCAACATGTTGCTTTGGACGCCGCATGTGACGGCGGAGTATTTTCCCTATTTCTCCACCATCCGTCAGACCGGGTATGACGGTGTGGAAATACCCATCTTTGGCGGGGAAGTGTCTCACTATAAAGAAGTGGGAAAGGCGATCAAGGATCAGGGAATGGATTGTACGGTTGTGTCGGTGATTCCGGACGAAGAACACAATCCGATCAGCCCCGAGGCAAAGCATCGTCAGGGAGCGGTCGATTATCTCAAGCATGTCATCGATTGCTGTGCGGCCATGGATGCCGAGGTGCTTTGCGGCCCTTTGTATCAGCCTTTGGGAGTATTCACCGGAACCGGCCCGACACAGGCCGAGAAGGATCGGGCCGTCGAGGTGCATCGGACGGCGGCCGACTACGCCCGGCAGGCCAACGTCGTGCTGGCGGTCGAAAGCCTCAACCGGTTTGAGTGTTATTTCCTGAATATCCTGGCCGATGCAGCCGCCCACGCCCGTCGCGTCAATCATCCGTTCTTCGGTGTCATGTACGATACGTTTCACGGCAATGTCGAAGAAAAGGATCCCGTGGGCTGCATTGCCGAAAACATCGATATGCTGCGTCATGTGCATATCTCCTCCAACGACAGGGGCACGCCGGGGCGGGGACATATCCCCTGGGCCCGTACATTCCAGACGCTGCGGCAGGGGGGGTATGACGGCTGGCTGACGATTGAGGCGTTTGGACGAACCATGCCGGACCTGGCGGCGACGACAAAGATATGGCGGGACATCTCCGCGGGTCCGGAAGAAGTGTATCAGACAGGATATAAGACGATCCGGGAAGGATGGGACGCGGCGGCGTAATGCATTCGGATTATTGAGATGAATCAATAACGATAGAGGATACGGAGACACATTATGAAAAAGATTTCGATTGGAAGCTGGGCGTATGCGATCGGTCCGTATGCAAAGAATCCGGTTGCGTGGGAGGATGTCACTGACAAACTCAGCGAACTGGATTTTGACGGGGTGGAGTTGGGAGGATTTCCCCCGCATCCGAATCCGGATGACCTGGCGACAAAAGAACAGCGGCAGGCCTGCCGGCAGCAGCTTGCCTCCAAAGGCCTCGGTTTTTCCGGCCTGGCGGCCAACCTCTGGTCGCAACACCTGATCGATGCGGCTGACAACAAGCCCTATATTGATGAATTTCATAAAAATCTGCAATTCTGCGTGGATATGGACATTCCCGCCATTCGTGTGGATACCGTCCAGCCCCCGACGATTTTCGAAAAGGTCGATCCGGAAACGGCTCGAAACCGAGTTGTCGATACATGGAAAATTTGTGCGAAAGAAGCAGCCGATGCCGGGGTGCGGCTGACCTGGGAATTCGAGCCGGGTTTTGCGTTCAACAGGCCGTCGGACATCTTTCGCATCCTGGACGAGGTCAATCATGACAATTTCGGGGTCATGTTCGATGCGTGTCATGGATATATGGTAGCCGTAGAAGGCGCTCGCCAGCCGGGGAAGAAAGAGACACTGCCCGGAGGCGTCCTGGAATTCGCGCGGAAACTGCGGGGCAAGATCAACCATATCCATATCATCGATTCGGACGGGACGCTGCACGACAATGAGACCAGCACCCATGCCCCCTTTGGCGACGGTAAGGTCGATTTCGATGAGCTGATGCCGGAACTGAACCGCAACGATATGGGGCACAACTGGTGGACGATCGATCTGTGCTTCTGGCCGGATGCATGGCCGGTGACGGCCAGGTGTAAACAGGCCGCTGATGAATTGAACAAGAAATACGGGTAATCCCGAATAAGCGATCAAAACCTGTGATCAGGGAGGAAAGTATGGCAAAAAAACTGAATATCGGAATGATCGGTTACGGCTTCATGGGCCGTACCCACTCCAACGCGTATTGCAAGGCGCCTCATTTCTTCGATCTGCCCTACGAACCGGTGCTGAAAGTGGCGTGCGGATTGGAAGAAGACAAAGCCAAAGCCTTTGCCGAACGTTGGGGATACCAGTCTTATACGACCGACTGGAAGAACGTGATCGAGGACGACAAGATTGATGTGGTGGACATCTGCGTGCCGAACAACATGCATGCGGAAATTGCTCTGGCGGCCGCCAAAGCAGGCAAGGCGATCTGCTGCGAAAAACCCCTTGCCTTGAACACGGCCCAGGCCAAAAAGATGGTCGAGGCTGTCGAAAAGGCGGGCGTTCCGAACCTCGTGTCTTTTAATTATCGCCGCGTGCCGGCCGTGACCCTGGCCAAGCAGCTCATCGACGAAGGACGGCTGGGAAAAATCTTCCACTACCGGGCAAATTTTCTGCAGGACTGGACGATCTCGGCGCAGGTGCCGCAGGGGGGGATGGCGACCTGGCGACTGGATGTCAAGGCCGCCGGTTCCGGGGTAATCGGCGATCTGCTGGCGCACTGTATCGACACGGCTATGTGGCATAACGGCCCCATTACTTCCGTCTGTGCGATGACCGAGACCTTTATCAAGGAACGCAAGCACGCCGAAACCGGCAAGATGGAGCCGGTGGGCATTGATGACGCCTGTACCTTCTTCTGTCGATTTGACAATGGTTCGCTGGGCAATTTCGAATCGACACGGTATGCCCGCGGCCACAAGGCCCTGTACACCTTCGAGATCAACGGGGAGCACGCCTCGATCGCCTGGGATTTGCATGATCTTCACCGCCTGAGTTATTTTGACCATCGGGATGATTCCATCGTGCGGGGATGGCGGTCGATCCATGTGACCGACGGCGATATGCCCTATATGGGCAAGTGGTGGGTGCCGGGACTGCAGATCGGTTATGAGCATACCTTTGTCCATCAGGTGGCGGATTTTCTGACGAATATGGCCGCCGGTAAGCCGACATCGCCGACCTTCCGCGAGGCCCTGGCAACCCAGACGGTTTGTGATGCGGTTCTTACCTCGGCAAATAACAAGAAATGGGAAACCGTCAAGTATTGACCTAGGATACAAGGACAAAGACCATGTCAAACAAAGCATTAGCTTCCAAAGCGATGGAACAGGGAAAGGGTATCGTTCGCCTGGCCCCGAACTGGGTGCCGCGGTCGTTTTGTGTGCCGGGCCGGCGCATCAAACTGCATCCGGACGATTATTATGCCCTCGGCGGTCAGAGGGGGGGGATCGATGAACGCTGGTTCGCCTCGACAACCCCGGCAGACAACGGCCCTTTGACGGCTCCCAATGAAGGACTTAGCTTCATTGTTTTTGAAGAGGCCGGGAAAATCCAGCAGGTCCTGCTGCGGGACGCCATCGAGGAGCTTAAGGGGCAGATCCTCGGCGACCGCATCTGGAAGGAGTACAAACGGTGGCCGATGTACTCCAAATTCTTCGATAACAAAGGCGCTCTGCCCCACCATATTCACCATCGGGATGAGCATGCCAAACTGACAGGGCAGCTCGGCAAACCCGAGGCCTATTATTTTCCGCCCCAGGTGAACAACTACGGGGGCGATTTTCCCTACACGTTTTTCGGCCTGACGCCCGGAACGACAAAACAGCAAGTGCGCAAGTGTCTTGAGGATTTTATCAAAGGCGACAACAAGATCACCAACATCAGCCAGGCGTACCGGCTGGAAGTCGGCACCGGCTGGGATGTTCCGCCGGGCGTCCTGCACGCGCCGGGCAGCTTGTGCACCTATGAACCGCAGAAGGCATCCGACGTGTTCTCCATGTATCAATCGCTGACCGGTGATCAGATCGTTCCCGACGAGCTGCTCTGGAAGGACACGCCCGACAACCGCAAGGACGATGTAGACTGGCTGCTGGAAGTGATCGACTGGGATTTGAACGTCGACCCGAAATTCAAGGAAAACCGCTTCATGCGTCCCAAACCGGTCAAGCCGCTCAAGGAAATGAAGGCGCAGGGATATGTCGAAAACTGGATCTGTTACAAGTCCGGGGCCTTCAGCGCCAAGGAATTGACTGTGCTGCCCGGAGCGACGGTGACCATCAAAGACGCCGCAGCCTATGGATTTATCATGATGCAGGGGCATGGCGCTGTGGGCGTCTGGGAGGTGGATACGCCGACCATGATCCGGTACGGACAGCTTACCCAGGATGAATTTTTCGTCAGCGAGCAGGCCGCCAAAGAGGGTGTAAAGATCGCTAATCCGTCAAAAACCGATCCGATGGTAATGCTGAAACACTTTGGCCCCGGCAATCCGGACCTAGAATTATAGTTACTAGTGCTATGGGTGCGTTTTTTTGTCGTCCCTTGACAGGACAGGGGTATCCGTGATACCATAGAGACAGTGAACTGACGGAGGGAACCCAAGTCAGAGAGGAGAGCATCTATAGACTGCTGCGGGCTTCTTCGGCCGGTCCATGCAATCAGGTACAGTGTCTGGTGTGCTGCGTTTATTGTCGACTTTTTTTGGAGGAAGAATGATGGTGACAAGAAGTGGTAAAAACTGGATCCTGCCGTTGGTTACAATGTTTCTTCTCTTTTCTCCGGGGTACTCCGACTGGATAGAGGACTTTGAAGGCGATCTGACCGGTTGGCAGTGGGATTCGGTCCCTAACTGGAGACACACCTTCACCCATGAAATTCGGGAAGAACCGGGTGGAAATCATTATCTGGTGATGCAGGAAACAACCCCCTATACGGATGTGATGGATCAAACCAGCGGTTCGGCGTTTGGGATCGGTTTTGGGGGAACCGAGGTATTTACGGATGTCCGCATAGGGGCGGTGGTCAATGTCACGGGAGATGCGTCCTGGAATTATCACGGATTGGCCGGCCGGGCGGTTACCGCTGCGGTTCCCATGGGACTGGTGGCCAATTGTTATGTCATGCATATCGATTGGGAAGACGGACCTGTGAACTTGTCGATCAATATCGAAAAAGTGATTCAGAACCAGAACATCATGCGGCAAGGCATAGGGGCGGTAGTCCCCGGATATATTCATCGCCGGAGCTATTATGCCGAACTGGATATCCTCGGATCGAATCCGACGTATGTGACCGGCAGGTTGTATGAATACAAAGGCGGACCTCTGGTCGCGCAGGCCGGGCCCATGATCGACACGGCCGGGAATGATCCGTGGGAAGATCCCGGTGAACAGGATGCCCCGTTCGTAAGTGGAATGAGCGGCATTTTCGCCCAGAATGAACATACCGAGCCGGTTGGATATTATACGACATTCGACGATGTTTTCTCTTCTTCGGCCGGTCCATCGGCGGTAGCTCCGAACCCGGCCGATGGGGCTGTCGGCGTAGGTCTGGAGCCGACGCTGCAATGGACAGAGGCGGCCTTTGCGACCGGACGACTGTTGTGGTTTGGTCCGGCCGGCGCTATGACGCTGGTTTCGCCGGAGGCGGCGAGCTACTCGCCGGCAGTATTACAAGCAGGAAAAACCTACGCCTGGCGGGTGGATCTGGTCGGCTCCGAGGGGCAAATCGTGACCGGGCAGACCTGGAGTTTTACCACGGCCGATTGTATCGCTGTAGAGGATTTTGAGTCGTATGCCGATGACGAAGCATTACGAGCCGTTTGGGATCCGAATTCCTTTGTCGGCGCTCCTACAGATCCCAATGGTTTGAATTTCCTGGATGCCGGATCGGCCGTCCAGGGGAACAAGTCCATGCGCCTGAAATACCAGAATCTCACCGAACCTTTCACCCAGGAATTCACGCGGGTATTTGATGATCCGCAGGACTGGACGGCGTATGGAATCCGGGCTTTGACTCTGGCTTTCCTCGGACGCCGGCAGAATATGGAACAGCCGATGTTTGTTTTGCTTTGGGATGAAAGTGGAACTTCGGCGAAAGTGGAAATCTCTCAAAATTATGCCGTCCTTGCCGATGAGTGGAACGACTGGAATATCGATTTGGCGGAGTTTACCGGGGTGGACCTGACGGCCGTGTCGGCTATGACCATCGGGGTCGGAGGGGATGCTTCCCTGGAGCAATTGAAGCCGGATGAAGTGAACATCGATAATATCCGACTCTATCAGGCCAGATGCTTTAATTCAGCCGGACTGGATCTGTATGGCGATCTAAACGGCGATTGCGCGGTCAATATGGAAGATTTTCTGGTTGTAGCCCGTGGCTGGTTGAATAATGGAATGAGCGTGGTTCCATAAACCATGCAATGGACGTAAATTGGTAAAAAAAGGCCCCGCAGAAAAACGGGGCCTTTTTTTTATGCGTTTCTGGAAATGTGATATTATTGTCCAGGCTGGGGCTCGGCGCCGGTCCAGTTGGCCGGGTCGTTGCCGTACAGCAGGGCCGGATCAGTCGCGGCGGGATACC
>JAFGGE010000174.1 GCA_016930745.1 Sedimentisphaerales bacterium | reverse complement strand
CGGTGCGGGATCGCCGGGCTGGATTCGTCCTGCGATGGTCTGCCGCAGCACGTGGAGGGGGGCAACGAAGGATCGCGCGGGCAAGAGGGGGAACTGGGCGATAGAGGGCTTGAACAGCTGGCCTCCTGCATGTCGAGGAATTCAACGTTCCCTGTGCCGCTGTACAATACGTGCTTGCGCGTCACGAAATCACAGAATCCAACAGAAGCTGTTACGTACCCGTAAACACGGCCGTATAGGTGTACAAAGTGTATTCCACAGGCCTTACCTTAGGGCTGTGAGCCTGATACAATGCCGCTGTTGTTACGACGGGACTTTCCACGGCTGCGGAGATTCCTCTGTCGAACCGGCGACTCTTCATGAGTCTTCGTCCGATTCCTCGACATCCAAGAAACAGCTGTAGTCCAGGAAATCGACGCGGCCGTCATGGTTGATATCTCCTCGGCAAGGAGAAGCGGCGGTGCAATCGGATCGGAGCCATTCGCCCACGAATAGAGCAAGGTCGACGCAATCGAAGTCATTGTCATGGTCGAGATCACCGGCGGGTAGACGGCTTCGGAGTTCATCGTAAGCGGCGGGGAGGTTGATGAGTCCGCGGCCGTAGTCGTTGTCGGCCCCAGGGTTTCCCAGGTCGGTCGCGGTGATGCGCAGCGCGTCTTCGATATCTTCGAGATCGGCCGAAGGAAAGGCCTGTCGCAGCAAGGCGATGCCGCCTGCGGCCTGGGCGCAGGCGAAAGAGGTGCCAACGGCGGGGCAGACGGCGTCAGGGAAGATTCCGAAGGTGAGATCGGCAGCGGGAACGTTGACGCCGGGAGCGACGAGTTCGGGAAAGGTTCGCCCGTTGCAGGGATTGGGGCCGCGGCTGCTGAAGAAAGCGATCTGGTTGTCGTCATCGACGGCGCCGACGGAGAGCGCGCTGGGATCGGAGGCGGGACTTAAAGCCGTGGAAGGCATAGGCCCTGCATTGCCGGCGGCAAAGACAACGGCGATGCCCGCCTCCCGCAGGATGCGGATGTCGTCGGAAAACTCGGTTTGACAAAGACCTTGTGTGCCTTGGATCGCCCAGGAGTTGTTGAGCACGTGGGGTGCATCGTCGGTGTTGGGGTCGGCGTCGGGGTCCAGAATCCACGCAAAGCCCCGGTGGATCGCGCTGAGAGGGGCCTCGCCGGCGTCGTTGAAGACTTTGACGGCGATCCAGGCAGCTTGTGGCGCGACGCCCAGGGGCGCATCATTTACGGATCCGCCGGCAATAAGAGACATGGCGCCGGTGCCGTGGCCGTCGTGGTCGTAGGGCTGCGCATGCTGGCCGTAGGGATCGAACCAGCTATTGTCGCCGCCGCGCCAATTCGCGAGGGCGCTATGTCGGAAATCGACCCCCGTGTCCATGTTTGCAACTACGATGCCATGGCCTTGGAATCCGAAGGTCCACAGGGCGTCGGCGCCGATGGCGGCAAGGTTGGTTCCGACGGGGGCAGCAGGAGCGGCGCTGACGGGACTGGGCTGACGGATGATATCATCGAGTGTCATGCTGTGAACGATAGGCAGTGTCGCCATCTGTCGGATCGTTTTGGGGCGGGCTCGCAGGGCGACAGCATTGATATGCCAGAGCGAGGCGACGGATTGGGGTTGGACCTGTTGGCGGAGAAGAAACAGCCGCAAGGGGCGTTCGTTTCGTTTCGCTCGTTGGCGGAGGGCATGGATGAGTTGACTTCGCCGTTGCCTGGCGGACGCCTCGGGGAGAAACCGGGGCGGCTTTAGGCTGTCCTGCAGGCGGATGATGACGGGGATCATTTCGTTGTCATTTGCTTGTTCCAAACGTCCCTGGAGTTGAGGAGAAAGAGATAGGCTCGGACGGGCCGCCGAGGGTGGATCGGCCAGGGAAGGTGTGAAAAAGACATGCAAGGCAAGCAGGTGCACCCCGACCCTTACAACTGCAGTGTGCGCGTACCCGCATTTCAGAGTCATCATCAGGGTGCACCTGCGCCTTTGCATGCATCATTCGACGATGAGATTTTCGGCGCGAAATTCATCGATAACGACGGTAACTCTGTTGCCTCGTTTGACGAGATGATTGGGGTTGGCAAAGAGGATGAAGTGGATTCTTCCTTCTCTGGGTTCATAGCTGGTCTGTCGGAGGGGGCCCACTTTGGGAGGCGTAGGAACGATCAACCTTGCGCCGGAAACCTGATCGATGAGAATCGGTTTTCGGTCGCGCCCAAAAAGCGGAGCGGCCTTTTGGGCGTCGAGGACTTTGAATCGCAGGTCGAGCATGTGGTCGTTGGCTGTGAGCATGATGGCTTTGATTTCGACGCCATAGTCGTCGTAGACACTGCCTGGTCTCATGGAGAGAGGGAGAGCGATGTCTCGATCGTCGAGAAGCGGATTCCCGGCGGTATCGATGCTTTTCGTCGGGCTGGAAGGCGGTGAGGACATTGTCGAGGAAGAGGATGAGTCACAGCCGACGGCTGCGAGAAAGACAGCGGCTGCGACGGAGAGTTGCATGAGCGATGTAAAATATTTCCTCTTGATCACGAACAGACACCCTTTCCTTTTGCATTCCGTTATGCAGATCACGTCTCAATGCTGTTTAAGACGCGATCTATTGCACCTCTCTTGATTTCCCAGGCACCCGGCCTATCGTTACGATCGGTCGATTCCTACTTGTGTTTTGCCGAATGTGCTGCTGCACTGAGCTTATCGGTCGTCGCTTTGCTCATTCTTCCGGGGGGCTTTCGTTCAGGTTGTTCATCAGGGCGAAGTCGATGAAGTTGACGATGTTATCTTCGTTGACATCGGCAGGGCATCCTTGGCAGTTCTGGAGCCAGTATTGAGCCAACGTCGCCAGTTCGGGCACGTTCCGGGGGGCAGTCTGAACTTCATTGTTGTTTTCGCCGACTGCGGGTGGAGCGGCGGCGATCTCGAGAAGGCTGATCAGACCGCCGGGGGAGGCATTGGCATTTGTCAGCCGCAATCGCCGGTCGTAGACCGGAACTATCCCTTCGGTTGCGGGATTGAGCAACACATCTTTGGTTTTGCCGGCCGGGAGGACGAAGGTGTATTGGTCCGTCGGATAGTTGTCAGGCCAACCATCATCGGCGAGGAGGAGGCCGCGAAGATTCTGCAACTGAGCGACATGGGTTTCAATGCCGGCGTTGAAGAGTCGCAGCAGAGTTGTCTGGCCGACCTGGCCTGCGGGGATGGGAGTATCGCCGAGGGAGTAAGGATTCCCGTTGACCAGAAAGAACTCCGGCTTGTACTCGATCGTGCTGGTCATGATTTCCCCCGGCCCATAATTGCCGCTGGCGATTCGAGCATGGGCGATGGGGTCGATTTCACTGTAGAAAAGGAGGACTTCATTGTCAAAATCGCTGTCGGCGGAATAGGCGCCATCCACTGCGTTCCTGGTGGCGGGGCCATAGAGACCCATCTGGACCTGCACGGCGATGTGCGTGCCGCTATGGTACATGAAACTTCCCGGCCTGACGTTCGTCCAGGAGTACGGGACGGGAGCGGCATTTCCCGGAGGCGTTTCGTGGGTCAGGCTGCGGATTCGGTTGGGATAGTCGGGATCGCCGGCGGGAAATCGCTGTGGCGTCATCGCCTGCGGCAGGGCGGGAATGATCACCGAAGTGGCGACATCCAGGCGATTCTTCAGGTGGATGGTCAGGTTGGGGTCGTTCGGGGGCACCACAAGCGTAGGGCCAGGTACGATGACCTGCCCTGTTTCCTGCACGGCGTCCGGGTCGAGGGCATAGCCCCACATGGGGATCATGGAACCGTCCGGCATGACCTTGTTGACGGCTTCGGCGCGAAGATAGTAGTCGATGGCATATGTGGACCCCGTTGAGGCCAGGACGAGAAGAAGGGCCAGGGTCAGTTTGCTGAATTTCATGGTATTACTCCTGTTGTTCATTGGATCAACCTCCTTTACTGACCCATAGGCATCGTGTGTGCGCCGCCGATGGGGGCGCCCGGGGGCTCGACAAACATCATCGTCATCAACCCTCCGGGAAAGATGTCATAGTTGACCATTTCTTTTTCGTTGTGCGAATGCCACATGAACATCATGCCGCCAAACATGTTCATGCCGCCTTCACCCGGCGGCAGATCGCCCATGGCGCCGAGGAACGGCGAACCACTGTAAGTAGCACCGAATGCGAGGGCCTTATTGTCCGGCAGTTGGACGGGGAAAGGCTTTCCGTGGTCCTCCATGTCTTCTCCGGCGACAGGATCGACGTTATCCACACTACCGTTTTCATTATGGTCGACGTCTCCGGGGCCTGGGAAGTCGCCCGTCGGTTCATTGTCGATATCCTGTTCGTGTCCGTAGACGTCCCAGCCCAGGCCTTTGCCGGTCCAGGTGAAGATGCAATCGAGCGTCATGCCTGGTGCGGCGGCCTGGGTAAAATCGGAAACGGCGAGATTGGCGCCGAGGGCGGGGCTGCTGGAGAGGAGTCGGCCGTCGCGCGCGATCTGGAGGGCGTTATTGCCATGATGGTGGAAGGGATGCAGATCCCGCCCGCCGCCGATGAGCCGCATGAGCATTCGTTCGTTGGGATGAACTTGGGGTCGGCAACTATAGGGCTGATGAGGCAAGAGAGGCGTGTTGTCGGGAAGCATGACATCCGGGGCGCAGCGGCCGTTGATGAACCACAACACCGGCCAGTACTCGTTCATATCGATCTGGTCCCACATGCCGCACTCGGCTTTTTCGTGGATGGTGGGGTCCATTTCGGACATGAGGAAGAGATACTCATAGTCGTATTGGCTGTCGACATGATTGTAGGCCCATGTTTCTTCAGCCGGCTGGTTGTCGGGCCTGACGATGATCGCGCCGAAGAGCCCCATTTCGATTTGGAGTTCCGGGTTGGTGCCACTGTGGTAGTGGTAGGTGCCGGCGTGAGTGGCGGTGAAGGTGTAGCTGACCATGCCGCCGGCTGGGGCCGCTTCATTCGTCAGGACACCGGCTGTGCCGCCGCCGGCAGTGACGTTCAATTGCCCGGGAAATACCATGGAGACCGGCACGTCGAGTTGATTGGTCAGGTGAATGGTGACGGTTTCTCCCTGGTTGAATTCGAGGGTGGGGCCGGGATACTGCATGAGCCCGTCCCCGTTGGCGTACCCCCACATGTAATAGGCGCCGCCGTCGGGGGTAAGGATGTACCCTTGTTTGGCGGAGAGGTTGAATTCCAGGCCGCCGGGGGTTGCGGCGGGTCTGATCGTCATGATCATCGCCTGAGCGGCGTTGGCGAGTATGCAGGCGATCAAGGCCGCCAAAAGGAGATAAGTTCTTGTCCGAATGGAAACTGTATTCATGATAGACTCTCCTGTGTTCACTCCCTTGGTTGCGGCCTATTCGGCGGGATGGAGTATGATTTCGGTCATCATTCCGCCGAAATCTTCCGTGTTATTGCTCAAATGGCTGAGGTTTGTCGTATAGAGTGCATAGTCGCCCGGTTCAATGTTGGCGGTATCGAGGATGACATCCTTTGCTTCCCCGCCGCCGAGGTTCACGGAGTTGGTCCAGTAGGTGAGATCTTCGCCGTTGGGGCCTCGCAGCAGCCGCGATCCCTGCCCAATCACGTGCATAGGAATCCCGGCCACGGTGAGGGTGTGGAAGCTGGTAGTGGACAAACTGCTGATTCGCAGGAGAACGCGTTCGCCCCGTGTGGCTTCAATGAGGGAAGAGACCTTTTGGGACGGCCGGTTCATTTCTCCGTAGCCTTCATCGCCGGCGGTGTTGTAGAGGACGTTGAGGTTGGTGGTGTCCGGATAGCCCCGGCCGTTGAGCATAGGGAACTTATCGTCCATGAGGGCGAAAGGCAGGGGCTGGACGGTCAGGCTGGCGTTGTGGAATTCCGGGTCGAAGCTCGAAATCTGGATCGGGTAGTCCACGTCATAGTACGTAGACCCGTCGCCATCATTGTAGCAGTATTTGTACCCTTGCTGATGGGTGGGGCCTTTGCCCGGGGGCAGATTCGCCAGCGGCGTGCCGGGGGGAAGGAGGTCCTGTTTGGGCAACACATACAGATTTCCCAGCATGCCCATCTGCATATGTTCTGTGGCTTCGACATGACAGTGCCACATGAAGGTGCCGGGCTCGACGACCTGGTAAAAGTAGGTGAAGGTGAATCCCATGGCGATGGAGACGGAGGCATCCGGGACACCGTCGAAGATCGCGGCGGCGTTGGGGAAGCCGTGCCAATGGATCGTATGGGGATCGAAGAGGTCCGGCCGCATCATCATGCCGACATTGCTCAGATTCAGGTAGACCTTTTGGCCTTCCCGGACCACGATGGTGGGTGCAGGGAACTCCGCTGCCAGCATTCCATGCATCATGACCATCTCGTCGGGCACCCCGGTAGCGTCGCCGAACCCGAACATATACTGCAGGGTTCGATCCTGGTCGGCCATGTTGACAAAGCCGTCGCCGGCGAACATGTGCAGATAGACGTGATCGTCGTTGGGGTCGCCGTTGCCGTCGGTGTCGACGCCGTCGGTATCAGGAGTAAACTGGGTATGGATTTCGCCCCATGCCCGGCTTGCCCCGAGCCCCAGGGCCAATAGTGTCATCAGTCCGTACGCAATTTTCCGGTTCATATCTTTGCTCCTTCGAAGAGTATCTTCCGGTCAGGGTGAAGTCAGGTTCCTGACACCAGGACTATCATGGCCACCAGGTCTGGCCGTACTGAGAGGACATGGCTGCGTAGTCGAGCAGGTTCACAGTTCCATCGTGGTTGACATCGCTGGTGCAGCAACCCGCCAGGCAGTCGTTTCGCAACCATTCATTCATCAACCAACTGAAGTCCGCCAGATCGATCGTGCCGTTCACGTCAAGATCGCCCACCCATGGCGGCACGATCTCGTCGGCGCCGCTATCGATCCTCGAGCAGGGGCGCGGCTGGCCGTCATAGTCGGCGAGAAGTTCGGCATAGGCGGAGATCATCAGACCGCCGGCCATTCCCTTGGCGACGGAAGGCGGGGTGATGTGGTAGTCGCCTTGGCGCCCGATGGGAATGAAACGAGTCGTGATGAAGTTTCCGCCTTCGTCGATAACGGCGGCGGTTGCCAGCGTGTTCTGATACGCATCTGCGAAAGCAGGTTCTCCGGTCATATTCGCACCGTCACTGTAGTCGGCGCCATAGGCGTCGGTCAGACTCGTGAGCAGGCAATGCTTCGGATCAAGATACTCCGGCCCGGGCGTATCCGTGACCGCCAGGTCCCAGATAGGCTGGAGCGGATTGGCTTCATGGCCGCCGGAGCCGCCGTTGAGAGACGCGTTCCAGCGATATGAACGGTTGTGGGTGATGATGTTGTCCTGCAGTGTCAGATTGGGATAAGCGGCGCCGGAAGGATCGGCGAGCAATTGCCCATTGGCAGCGGCAACAACACCAGCGGGTTGCGGATTGGAGAGCAGCAGGTTGCCGGGGCTGAACGCCAGAGCACTGACGCCGGTGCTGTCATTGTTGGCGACGGTATTGTTGACGATGTTCACGTCCACGGCATTCTGGACGAAGATACCTGCGCCCGAGGCGGCCGAGACATTGTTAACGATGATGTTGTTGAAGACATTGATCTTGTACCAGTGCTCCATGGGCAGATCGATCACATCGGCGCCGTTGGTGCGTATCAAGGCGACGCCGCCTCCGTGAGCGGAGCCGGCCAGATTTCCTTGGATCAGATTGTCGAGGATGGTGACGCTGCCGGCGCCGTCGTCAAGCTCGCCCGGGTCTTCGGGATTGAGTGTGCTGGCGATGTAGACGCCGCCGCCGTCGCCGCCGATCTGTCCGCCGTAGAACACCTCATTGTTGACAATGCGGTTCCGTGCGATCAGCCCGGCGTCGCTCAGGCCGTTGTGGCTGACGCCGGCTCCGCTGAATCGCGTGAAGTTTCCCATGATCAGGTTGTCGATCACCTGGTACCCGGTCGAACCGTCGGCGATCTGGATTCCGCCGCCGCCGTTGATCCCGCCGTTCTTGAGGATGTGATTGTTCTCAACCGTGACAAACATGTTGGACAGCGTGGGATTGCCTGCCTCGCCGATATTGATGCCGCCGGCTTCGGTGCCCTGGTTGGTGCGGATGTCGTTGTTGCGAATCGTCAGGTAGTGGGCGTTGGACCAGACGTAGATCCCGCCGCCCGCCACGGCGCCGGTGATGCCCAATGCGTCGATGGCTGCGGGGGTTTCCGCGTTAAAGAGGTCCGGATTGGCGACCACCAGGATGCCGGGGCCTTCGATGGCAGCGACGTTGACTGTGTCAGGGATGTCGCCGTTGTCCACCAAATCCTGCACTTTGTTATTCCACGCGGTCACCCGTTCGGAAGGCACGGGGTTTGCGTTGAGTATCGTGCCTGCCGCTCCGCTGCCCTGGAGAACCACCGGTTTCCAGAGGATCGGGTTCTCAAAATAGTGGCCGGGCCCAATGATGATTACGTCACCCGGGTCCGCCGCGTCGATGGCGTCCTGGATCGGTGTCGCGGGATAGCAGTCCGGCTCCACGTGAATCACGTTGTCGCAATCTCCCACGTGAAGCGTTACTCCGAGATCCGTGACCATGTTATTGTCGCCGCGCTGCACGAGAAGCTGGCCGGTATTGATGAGGGCAAAGGAGACTGTGGCGGTGATCGTGGTGGAGCTCCAGTCCACAATGTCCAGGGGTGCGCCATCCACGGTGACCGCGCCGGGGGTCATGCCAAAGCCATAATCCCGCTGAATGAGCGGATCGCTCCCGATGAGATCGGGGTCGAAATCGGGATTGGCTACCCATTTCATGCCAACCGCTTCGATGGTGATCATGTCTTCATCGTCGCAGACGACGGGTCCGCCGTCGGGCCCGTTGACCGATTTGATGACCGGTTCGCCGCCGGCCGGCTCCACGTCGAGCGTGCGATTCGGATAGCCCACAAAGGCCGCCACGGGAATCACCGGCGTGTCCAGATACGTCGTGCGCCCGGATTCAAAATTGAAGGTAAAGGGCGACTGACTGAATTCCGGATCGTAGAACGGATCGATCAATGGCTGGCCGCAGTTTGTCGGATCGACCACAGCGCCGGGGTGATTGATGACAAAGGTGATCATCTGGGGAGAAACGCCGCTGGGCGAAGGCACATTGACGGTGTAACTGCCCGGCACCCGGCAATTGTAGGCCCCGAACTCATCGCAGTAGCTCCGATAGACTTCATTGCCGTTATAGTCCTGGAAGGAGATCGGCAGATAGGAAGGAGCGGCCTTTTCACCAAAGACCGGGCTGGTGATGTCGAATTCCGCTGCCAGGTCGTTGTTGATGAAGCCGACGCCTTGGCCGCTCTTGGGCACGATGGTGCAGAAGAAAAAGTCCGCCGCTGCATTCTTTGCCGTCGAGACGATGACCTGCTTGCGGTCGGGCAAAGGCCTCAATTCCCCCGCCCACGGTGATTCAATCAGATCCGCAGGATTAATGCCCGGCAATGGCGTGCCGTCAGGGTACGTCTGCATGCTGAGGTATTGGGGCACCTGGCGCATCGCTCCGACCACCGGCGGCGGCAGCAGTTGCGTGCTGGGAGCCCAGGGTTCGCCAAAGTCAACGTTCTTGTCTTCCTCCGTCATGAGCTTATAGCCTGTCGGAGCGGTTGCTTCGACAATATATCCTCCGCTGGGCACGCCTTCGATCTCTTCGCTGCCCGGAGCCGCCATGCCAGTCAATTCTTTTGTCAGAGGGTCGCCGAAATAGGACGTAAAGGCATAGCCGCCGTCAAACACACCGGGGCGCACCTGATTCCAGGTCGCAAAGTTATCGAAGCCCGGCTCTGCCGGCACGCCGTGTACGACCGGAAGCGTTTCGTGAATGGCGCCCTGGGGTTTGTCGTCGTCCCAACAATCGGTAGTGACAACATTCAACGCATCGCCGGCATCCCAGGTGTTTTCATCGCCGACATTGCTTCGTTTGACATCTTCATGCCCTTTTGCGCCGCCATCGGACCAGCCAAACGGATAATGATCGACGTCCGCGAGGTCCAGCATGCTGTTGCCGTTGAGGTCGTCGATCTCACCGTTGCAATCGGCATCCCGGTACAGACATACCTGTACGCGAGGAATGCCCGGCTCCCACGGTTCGGCGGCGGCATATCGCGGATCGTCTTCGGCACGCGTGACGGCATAGAACACGATTCCGCTGATCCCACCATTTTCGCCCATGTCATAGTGCCATTTGCCCCAGTCGATGACGTTCGTTTGACTCAGAAACAGATGCATGGCCTGCGTGAGGACTTCGCCGATCTGCGTCCGTGACCAGTGGTTGCCTGTATTGATGTTGTTCTCTGTCTGCGGCTGAGGATTGAGCTTGTCGTAGCTTGGCACGCCAAGCAACCCGGTATCCGGCGGAATCGGTCCGCCGTAATCCGCCACGGAGGTCATCCCCGTTGCCTTGTAGCGGGCGAAATCCACTTCCATCACGAGCCATTTGAAAAACGGGAACACCTCCGAGAGTTCATACTCGCCGTTGTGGTCCGTCGGCTGCGCTTGATAGATGGTGCCGTCGCGGAAGCGGATATTGATATTCTGCTCGGGTATGCCCACTTCCCCTTCGTCAGGAAAGCCGTCCTGGTCTGCGTCCAGGAACACTCGACCTGTTACGGTGCCGAACCAGCGGAAAGAAAGCACATCCCCCAATTCCACCGTGCCGCCGCCTCCCGGGGGCACCACCACCGTATTGAATCCAAAGATTGCATCCAGGTTGAAGTCCCATGTTACGAGCTGATACGTCCCAGGCGGAACGTTCCCGATGGTGAAGGTGCTGTCCGGGTTGCATTCGGCGGCATACAGGCCTTGGCCGTCCGTGGCGTTGAGCCCCACCCATGCTTGCGGAACAGGTTCGCCGGGCGTGAAGTTCTGCACGAGGGGCGGGCGACCGAAATGGTTATAGACGACGCGGCCGGCAATCTCCTTGCGGGGGTTGCCCGGCACACTCGCTAGGTGGTCGAAAGGCTTAACGAAGCCATAAAACACGTGCTGGGCGGCCGGCCCGAACTCCACAAACACCGGCGGTTCGTTCGCCTTCACCCAAGCATCCACGGTTGGGGTGCCTTCGATAGTGGAGGTCTGAATCCAGCCGGGGTCATTGGCGGGAGGCGTAACCACGCAGCCGTATTTGCCCGGCGTGAGATACTTGATCAGCAGCGTACCGTCCGGTCCGGTGGCGAGGTGGCCGTCGCCCATCTGATCCACCACGGGGCTTCCGTCCGGATTGAGCTGGAAACTTCCATCGGGGTTCTGCACATAGGTGGTGCCGAGCATGTTGCCGAAGGCGTCCTGCATCAACGGTCCCCCTTGATCTGAGATCGTGACGGTAAAGCCTTCCAGGCCCGCCTCGTTCTGGTCCGGTGCGTTATTGATCGGCCAATTATCCTCGAACACCAGCACCGAGATTTGTGCTGTCGGCGCCGGATGCGGATTGACGAAGACGGTTACGAGATTCTGGTTGCGATTGACCCCGTGGCCGCTCAAGGTGTAATCGGCATACGGGAACACCGAAACGAAGTAACGAGTGTTGGGATCCGCCGCAATCGTTACTTCGTCAGAGTCCTCAAAACCGCTGGTGACAACGGGGGCGTAACTGTTGTGAATTCGCACCGCCAGCGGATCCGGGACCGGCACGCCCGGCGCCACCTCGTAAGTAGTGTCCTCTTCCACGAGATAGCGGAACCCTTCTACGGGATTTCCATCAGGGTCTCGGACCTGCACGGTGAAGTCTCCCCAGGCGGTGCTACTGGCCAGGCACGCACACAGTCCGACGATCCATGCCAGGTAGCCTCTGTTTCTTGTTGTCTGCATGAGACGTTCTCCTCACCAATGGGTTTCTTGTTGCCTCTGTGCGTCTCTGGTATCGCAAGTGGCCGCAGAAGTATGTTTTTCTCCATGTTTTGACGACATCCGCAAGAACACAAAGTGAATCCAAATCAGTAATTACAGGGAGGCCCCGGATCCGTGCATTGCAGCCAATCTGTTGTCATAGCGGCAAAATCGAACAGGTTGACGATTCCGTCACGATTTTTGTCCATATCCTGACACCAGGCATTCGTATAACAATCACTGCGAAGCCATTGCTGCTGAAACATAGACAGGTCCTGAAGGTTCACGTATCGGTCATGATTGTAGTCCGTCGGGAGATATGTCTTTTGGGCCCAATGAGCCGTCATGGCCTGCAAATCGCCCGTGTCAACCACCCCGTCGCGATTGAGATCCGCCCCGCCGCACCAACTGTCGGGCAGGCATCCTGTCTGCCTCCAGTGATTTTCAAAGAGAGCAAAATCCCTGAGACTGACGCCTCGGTCCAGGTCCAGATCACCAAAGGGATCGGGGGCAGCCTCTGAGATCGTCACCGCCAATTTCATATAGCTGTTGCTTGCGTTCCAGTTGGTGGCATTCACCAGAAAAAAGACCTTATCTCCAGCCTGCAATGACACGTTGTCGATCGTAAACTCATGCAAAACAGTGTCGGTGGATACGATCGTAAGGCTGTATAAGGCCGGATCCATCAACGTCGCAGCGTTGACCATTACTTGAAAGACCACGTCGTATCCCGTCACCACGCTCCGATCGAAATAACGACCGACCTTTCCGGAAATACGCACCGGCCCGGTATAGTCGCTTGTCCAGCAGCGAGTGGCGGCATATTGATTGGCCACACCATCCGCCCACGCGTAGCATCCGTCCGACCATGACATGGGCGGCCGTGAACCCGTGGTGTCCCCGCCTTCGCCCCAGGTCTCCGACGGCGGAATCTGCCCGGAAGGCCAGGAAATCTTGATACCGCTGGCGGCGTCCCAGAAGAAAAAGCTTTCATGCCAACCGAAGTACATGCCATTCATTCCGGTATAATTGCTGATATAACCATATTGCCAGTTCAACTCGTCCTGGCTCACAATGCCGTCATCCAAAAGACTCGCTTGCCAATCCGCCACAGAATCCGCCAGCACTATCGCTTTCGCACTTGAGGGAAAGAGGCCGAAACATACGGCCCAGCCTACAATGGCACAGAAACGGGCTGTCATAATACGTTTCTTGTTGAAAGCCTAACAGGGCGCACGGCACTAAGAATAGAAACGCCCAGCGAACTCAAAACCAGGGCGATTGGCATAGGTGCGGCTGGCGATTCCATGGCCTGCAACAAACGGTTGTCTATGAATAACATTGGTGTGAACATGCTTGCCTGGAAACCTCGAGGGGACTCGACTGACAATAAGGAGGGGCGTGTCGTCGCAGGCTCACTGTCGCCGGAAAGAAAGCGACCCACGGTAAAAACCGCGCGAGCAAACAGACCGCTGCCCAGGATGATATAGCCCAAAAACAAAACATTGCATAGATAGCGTGTGTTCACGAGTCTTCTCCTTTCGCCGAGCCGCACCGAATAGTAACAAAGAGTCCCTGCCGTAGCGTTGAAGGAGTGCTGCCTCCTGCGCCCTTGTTGTCCGACGCCACAGATACTGTTGCGGGTTCATTTGATATGCCGGATTCCCGCAATCGCAATGCCTACTTCGCAGTGATTGTAAGAGACGGGGGCGAAACACCGAACACAAACAGGATTGCCCGAGAAGGACGGCATGACGGTTGAGTGAACCTCCCGTATCTTCGAAAGACACCGCCGGCCGATAGCAATCTCCTAAACACCTTCACAGGCATGAATGAGTCTCTCCTCCACCATGATTCCAATTTCATGTGCATCGTCTGGCGTATCATAGAGATGCTTCTGGCGCCGGACAAATAGGGCACTCCCTCTTTTAAGCATCAGGGAAACATCCGATGAGACGAGAGGCGAAAAAACATTCTCTTGTCGTCTTCTGAAGCATGGGATTTCAATCCAGATCGTTATGCAAGCCGTTCATCGCCGTAGATCTTGACGGTAATGTGATGAAGGTGAGACGCTTCCTGGCAGTATCGGCTATGCGCTGGGCGCCGCCGATCGAAAGCAAGTCGAAAACGCCCTGCGGGAAGCACGACAACAGCCTGAACAACGCGTCAGGGAACGTACTTCGAATTGGAGCATCACAGCGGCCAGCTTCAAGCCCTGGCGATGGGGCTTTCCATGGTCGAAGACTGTGACGCCGCCGACAGGCTGAATTGCTTCACGACAATCTCCAGCAGGTGCCTGTGGCGATGCAGTTCCAGCTCAACATCCTGGCCGGGAAAGTGAATGATGGCGAGTCTTGCTCCGCCAGGTTCCGCCAACTTGCCGTCATGCTGAAGGAATCCGCCCGG
>JAFGGE010000173.1 GCA_016930745.1 Sedimentisphaerales bacterium | reverse complement strand
TCGGGTATGGCCGCGATCACCAACGCCATCCTGAACATTTGCGGCTCGGGCCAGCATCTGGTCTCCTCGGCCTCTTTATATGGAGGAACGTATACCCTTTTTAGTCAGACGTTTTCAAAATTGGGAATCGAGGTCACATTCGTCGATCCGGGCAACCCGAAGAATTTCGCGCGGGCCATCCGGGACAACACGCGGTTGTTCTATATCGAGACCATCGGAAATCCGAAGAACGATATCATGGATTACAAAAAGGTAACCCAGATTGCCCATGAAAACGGACTGCCTGTACTCTGCGATAATACGGTCGCCTCGCCGATCCTGTTTCGGCCCATCGAACACGGCGCCGATATCGTTGTGCATAGCTGCACCAAAATCATCGGCGGGCACGGCAACAGCATCGGCGGCGTCGTGATCGATTCGGGCAGGTTCGACTGGACTGGCGGTAAATTTCCGGAACTGACCGAGCCGGACCCCAGTTACCACGGCCTGAAATATGTCGAAACCTTCGGCCCGCTGGCCTATATCATCAAGCTGCGAACGCAGTTTTTGCGGGATATGGGCGCCTGCCTGTCGCCGTTTAACGCGTTTTTATTTTTACAGGGGCTCGAGACGATCCATTTGCGGGTGCCGCGGCACTGCGAAAACGCGCTGGCCCTGGCCAGGTTTCTGGAAAAACACCCCGCCGTAAGCTGGGTGAATTATCCCGGCCTCAAGTCGCATCCGGATTATCAGCGGGCGGTCCAATACCTCCCGGACGGGCAGGGCGCCGTCATTGGCTTCGGGATCAAAGGCGGTCGCGAGGCGGGTATTCGATTTATTAACCAGGTAAAACTGGCCAGTCACCTGGCCAACATTCTCGACAGTAAAACCCTGGTGATACATCCGGCCAGTACGACGCACCAGCAGCTCAGCGAACAGGAGCAGAAAAGCGCCGGCGTAACGCCCGATTATATTCGTGTATCCGTGGGCACGGAGGATATCGCGGATATTCTGGCCGATTTCGACCAGGCGCTGACGGCCAGCCAGGAATACTGTGTACCGGAGAATCTCCGTTAAGGAATTGGTGCTATGTGGGATTATACCCAGAATGTAATGGATCATTTCATGAATCCGCGGAACGTCGGATTTATTGAAGATGCCGACGGCGTGGGCGAGGTGGGCTCACTGGCCTGCGGCGACGCCCTGACGCTGACATTCAGGCTCGATGGACAGGGGCGGATCGCGGACGTCAAGTTCAAGACCTTCGGTTGCGCCAGCGCGGTCGCCTCGTCTTCCGTATTGACCGAGATGGTCAGAGGCATGACGCTGGAAGAAGCCGCCAAGATAACCAATCAGGACATCGTCAGCCGTTTGGGCGGGCTGCCCGATCAGAAAATGCACTGTTCGGTCATGGGGCAGGAGGCCCTTGAAGCGGCCATCAACGACTATTATAAACGTAAAAAAGGCATGGCGCCGACACAGCCCAGGGGCAATATCGTTTGTACCTGTTTTGGCGTAACCGATCTGGAAATCAAGAAGGTCGTCCACGAAAACGATTTGACCACCGTCGAAGAGGTAACCAATTACTGCAAGGCTGGCGGTGGATGCGGGGGCTGCCACGGGCGGATCGCCGAGCTGATCGAAGAGGTCCAGGGGGAAAAGGTTCGCACCGAAGCCGAAAAAAAGCCGATTCGGCCGGTGCGCCTGACCAATATCCAGAAGATTCAACTGGTCCAGCAAACGATCAATGAACAAATCCGTCCGGCGCTTCGCGCCGACGGAGGAGACATTGAACTGATCGACGTGGAGGGCAATACCGTTCTTGTCGCCCTGCGGGGTATGTGCGCTCAATGCCGCCTGGCCGAGTTCACCATGAAAGATGTGGTTCAGGCCAGACTGCGCGAGTTCGTCAGCGACGACCTGATCGTGGAAGAACAAAAAGATACTCCCGGCGCATCGGAGGCCTGATCATGGATTCTGTCATCTATATGGACAATAACGCGACAACGCGGGTGGCCGACGAGGTCGTCCAGGAGATGCTGCCCTATCTGACCGAAAAATACGGCAATCCGTCCAGCATGCATACCTTCGGCGGCCAAGTCGGCAAGAAGATCGCCGAGGCGCGCCAGCGCGTGGCAACGCTGCTGGGTTGTCACCCCGAAGAGATTTTATTTACCAGTTGTGGCACAGAGAGCGACAATACCGCGATCAAGGGCACTCTGGCCAGCTATCCGAACAAACGCAAGGTGGTGACCACCCGGGTCGAGCACCCGGCCGTGTTGACCACCTGCCGCGACCTGGAGCGGCACGGCTACAGCATCAGCGAGATCGGAGTGGACCGTGCCGGCCGGCTGGATCTGGACGAGCTGGGTTTTCGTCTGGACGACAATACGGCCATCGCTTCGGTGATGTGGGCCAACAACGAAACCGGTACGATCTTTCCCATCGACCAAATCGCCGAAATCGTCAAGGGGCGCGGCATCGTCTTCCACACCGATGCCGTCCAGGCCGTGGGCAAGATTCCCCTGAATCTGCGGGAAAGCCACATCGACCTGTTGAGCCTGGCCGGCCACAAGCTGCATGCCCCCAAGGGCGTGGGCGTGCTGTATGTGCGCAAGGGCACGCGTCTTTCGACGTTTATGCATGGCGGCCACCAGGAGGGAGGCAAGCGCGGCGGTACCGAGAACGTCCCCGGCATTATCGCCCTGGGTAAGGCGTGCGAGCTGGCCCAACAGCATCTGGAGGAGGAAAACACCCGCGTCAGGGCCCTGCGGGACCGCCTGCAGAAAAAGATCTTGGCCGGCTGTCCGGACTGCATGATCAACGGCGACACACGGGACCGGCTGCCCAATACGCTCAACGTAAGTTTTGAGTACATCGAAGGCGAGGCGATTCTGCTGATGCTCAATAAATTCGGCATCTGCGCTTCCAGCGGCTCGGCCTGCACCAGCGGCGCCCTGGAGCCGTCTCATGTGCTTCGCGCCATGGGAGTGCCCTTCACGGCGGCGCACGGTTCGATTCGCTTCAGTCTGAGCCGGTATAACACGCAGGAGGAGGTGGACTTTGTGGCCGACAAACTGCCCGGCGTGGTCCATCGCCTCCGCGAGCTGAGCCCTTTCGTGGCCACCTGACTCTTCCATCGCACGCAAAAACGCGGACCGACGGTTCCAACCTTGACGCTGCTGCCTGCGGCGTGTAGGATCAGGTCTGTAGACAGGGAACCGGAACTGTAGCCTACAGGAACAATCAAGTATTGCAGGAGCGGATGCATGGCGCAGGATGAGCTGGTACTGGTGATTGAGCGAAGCGTGTATGAGAAAGCCGGGGCATTCCACGGACTGGCGATGGATGTGGATCGCTATATCGAGCGGTTCTTCGCCCCGGGTGTGACTCGCTACATGCCGCGCTGCCAGGTCGAGACCGATCCGAATTTCAAGCAGATTATCCCCTATGTCCTCATGACCTGTGACGGCGAATACCTCAGCTACGTACGGGGTAAACGCGCCGGCGAGACCCGGCTGGTGGGCAATCGCTCCATCGGCATCGGCGGCCATATCAATCCCGCCGACGACATGTCGCTGTTCGATCCATACGAAACCTATCTGAATGCCGTCCGGCGCGAGGTGGAAGAAGAAGTCGATGTGGAAACAAAGCACACCGACCGGGTGATCGCCCTGCTCAATGACGATACCAACGAAGTCGGACAGGTGCATCTGGGTATCGTCCACTTGTGGACACTGGACGAACCGAACGTGATCCGCCGCGAACAGATGATCACGCAATTGAGTTTTATGACACTCGAAGAGCTTGCACAGGTCCGCGATTCGATGGAGACCTGGTCGCAACTGTGCCTGGAGGGCCTGGAGGAAATGGCTCGTGAGCAGTCCGGTATATGAACTGAAAAATCCTCAGAAAACAGAGCGTTTTTACCTTCATCGCCATCCAGATTGAGTAACTATATTATGGGTGTGGGCTGGTTACGCTGCGGACTGTCGCCGTCGGAGTAGTAAAAGACGAACTTGTCGCTGTTGGTGGCGCAGCCGACCCGGCCTTTTTTGTCGATGGCGATAAAGGCTTCCTGCGTGGTGCGGGCCGCGGGGATTTTGTCGCACATGCGTTCAAAGGCGGCCCGGCAGGCCTCGTGTGGGGCCAGGCCCTGCCGCATGAACTCCACAATAGTAAACGAGGTCAGCGTCTGCATGACCAGCTCCCCCACACCCGTCGCACCGGCGGCGCCTACCTCGTTATCCACATACAGACCTGCCCCAATAATGGGCGAATCGCCCACCCGGCCGTGGATCTTCCACGCCAGCCCGCTGGTGGTGCAGGCTCCGGCAATATCGCCGTTTTGATCCACGCACAGCATCGTAATCGTATCGTGCGTCTCGTCGAGCCAGTTGTCGTCCTTGTTCAGATTCCGTCGCCATTGAAGCCATTTTTCACGGGCATTTTCCGTTAAAAGATTCTCCTCCCGAAAGCCCATTTTTCTGGCGAATTGAAGCGCCCCATCGCCGGTCAGCAGGACGTGCCTGGTCGTCTCCATCACCTGGCGGGCGACCGAGACGGGATTCTTGATATTCTGCAGATTCGCCACAGCGCCGGCCCGATGCCGCCTGCCGTCCATGATGCATGCATCCAGGGTTACAATCCCGTTTTCATCCGGCAAACCGCCATAGCCCACGCTGGTGACCTCCGGATCGTTCTCGGTGACATTGACTCCCTTTTCCACGACATCCAGCGCCGATGCCCCCGACCGAAGCAGCCGACCGGCAACTCGTACGGCCTCGTGGCTGTGCTCCCATGTGGCGATGAGGCCGGGTTTGAACTGGACAGAGGTATTTGTTTGGGCTTCGGTTTCGGTCGGGATCATGCCGGCGGCTCCTATCAGAAGACTGGAATAGAGAAAATCTCGACGATCGATGGAGGTTTTCATTGTTCTTGCTCCGTACATTTCGATTCGCTGGACAGCCCTGAGGCTGTTCTTTGCACTATGGAGACCAGTATACCCGGTCGACGCAGAACAGGCAAAGCGCCGGAGGACCGGATTTTGTTTTTACCCATCGCCGATCCCCAACGGATCAGTGCTGTCTATTGGGGATTCGAAGGGGAAGCCGATTGGACGGGAGCAGGGATCAGAGTACGATCCTGAAGATCGATTCCTATGCAGGATACG
>JAFGGE010000172.1 GCA_016930745.1 Sedimentisphaerales bacterium | reverse complement strand
GCTGGAAGGATCCTATCATTCGGTGGATTCCTCGGAAATGGCCTTTGAACAGGCGGCCTCTCTGGCGGTCCGCGAGGCGATGAAACAGGCCGGCCCCATCCTGCTGGAGCCGATCATGAAAATCGAGGCCGTAGTGCCGGAGCCCTGCTATGGACCGGTCCAGGGGCAGCTTCTCGCCAAGAGAGGGATTATTACCGATGCCCGACTTCATGGGTCGATGAGGGTGATTGACGCCCGGGTGCCATTGGTGGAAATGTTCGGTTATGCCGGGGAGATTCGAAGCGCTACGGCCGGCAGAGGCAGTTTTTCCATGGAACCCCTCTGCTATGAAAAGGTGCCGGAACAAATTTCTGAAAAAATTTTGGCAAACTACTATTGACAAGGCATTTTTATTGTGTTAAAAGCCTTGTTTTCACGGCCGAAGCGAGCGTGGAAAGGAGTTCCACGCGTATCTAGTTGGGCTGTTCACTTCGTTGTAGATGGTGTACACGGATGGCAGAGTAAGCCCCTGCAGAAATCGGCTGGCCCGCAGTGTCTGTTTGACAGGGTTTCATTCCTGTGACGGCGGGGGACGGGTTGAGGCGATACGAGCGGGAATGTAAGGGAAGCGATCAGGTCTTTCCTGTTTTTTTGAGCGAAAAACGCGGCTTTTGGGGCCGTTTCGACGGATTCCCGATAGACGTGTGGGATTTTATGTCGAATAACGTGCCCCGGCGACGGGAAGAGTAAGGTTTTGAGGACAACGCATGGCCACGGAGACCGAACGAATCAGGATCCGAATGGAAGCTTATGATCACAAGGCCCTGGACGCCTCGGCCAAAGAGATCGTCGAGCAGGCGCGGCGCACCAACGCTCGGGTCAGCGGTCCTGTGCCGCTTCCGACGCGGATCGAGCGTTACACGGTGCTGCGGAGCCCCCATATTGACAAGAAGTCGCGCGAACAGTTTGAAATGCGGACGCACAAGCGTCTGATCGATATTCATGAAGCCAACGCCCGCACGGTCGAAGCCTTAAACAGGCTGGTGGTTCCGGCGGGCGTTTTTGTTAAGATCAAGGCGTAAAGGGACTGTCGGTGTCTGGAATTTCGATGCGGCAATGACAATCGAAGTCGGCCGGACAAACCAATTCGGCGACGGCCGGGACGACAAGGAAATCGACGATGGCAATGTTACTGGGTAAAAAAATTGGGATGACACAGGTCTATGACGCCGAAGGTCGAATGACCTCGGTGACGGTGCTCCAGGCCGGTCCGTGCAAGGTCATGCAGGTCAAGGCTCCCCAGACCGATGGGTATTCGGCCCTGCAGCTTGGATATGACGACGTCAAAAAGTCGCGCGTGAAAAAGCCGGCGGCCGGACACGCCCACAAGACCGAATCCGCGGCGAAACGGTTTGTTCGCGAATGGCGCCTGGGCGAGAAAGAAGCGGCGCCGTTCAACGCCGGCGACGATGTGAAAGTGTCGATTTTCCAGGATGTCAAGTATGTGGATGTCGCCGGGACCAGTAAGGGAAAAGGGTATGCCGGCGTCATGAAGCGTCACGGCTTCGGCGGCTTTCCCGGATCGCACGGCACCGAGCGAAAACATCGCGCGCCCGGCTCGATTGCCAGTCATGCCAGCGACCGCGGACATGGCGGCAATCTGAAAAAGGGCAAACGCATGAGCGGGCATATGGGCGCCGTTCGTGTGACCAGCAAGAACTGCCGCCTTTTGTTTATCGACGAAGAGAACAACCTGCTGGTAATTAAGGGTTCGGTGCCGGGCCCGGCGGGCGGATATGTGGAAATTCGGCGCTCCAAGACTCATAAGCAGAAAGAGAAATAATCATGGATCGGAATACGGATATGATCGACGTACCCGTATACAATCGAGACGGCAAGGAAATCGAAACGCTGCACGTGGATGAAGGCGTTCTGGGGGGCGAAATCCGTTATCCGTTGCTCAAGCAGGCCATCGTGATGTACCACGCCAACAAGCATGTGGGCACGGCGGCCACCAAGAGCCGCGGCATGGTGGCCGGTTCGACGAAAAAGCTGTTTCGGCAAAAGGGCACCGGCAATGCCCGTGTGGGCAACAGTCGGACCGGCAAACGTGTCGGCGGCGGCGTGACGTTTGCCAAGGTCGCGCGCGATTTCGGCAAAGATATGCCGAAGAAACAGCGTCGTCTGGCCCGGGACAGCGCCGTGCTGGCCAAGCTGCGCAGCGGAAATGTGGTTGTGGTGGACGAGCTGAACTTCGCCGCCCCGCGGACACGGGACTTTGCCGGCATCCTGAATAATCTCAAGATCGAGCGGAGTTGTCTGGTGACGGTCCCCGTTCACGATGAAAATTTGCACAAATCCGTTCGCAACATTCCGAAGGTGGTTGTGATGCCGGTGGCTGAGCTGAACGCCGGGGACATTTGCAACCGGCAGAAGATGTTGTTTACGAAAGAAGCGTTTCTGACATTGATTAACCGAGAGCAGGATTAAAGTCGAACAGGTGCCGGCGTGGATAAATATAACATCATAATTCGACCGTTGGTGACAGAGCAGGGAATGCATTTCGCCAGCACGCGCAATGCGTACTCGTTTGAGGTGAATCCAAAGTCCAACAAGGTCCAGATCCGCGATGCGGTGGAAAAGCTGTATAACGTCAAAGTGGTGGAAGTGCGAACGGCCAATGTCAAAGGCAAGCCCCGTCGTCGGGGCCGGTTCTTTGGACGCACCAAAAACTGGAAAAAGGCCGTCGTGGTGCTTGACAAAGATTACCACATTGATGTCTTTTAAGGTCGATGTTGTTGAACAGAACGAGGCGGACAGATGGCTATTAAGATATACAAACCGACCAGCGCCGGTCGCCGAAACGCATCGGTAATCGATTATAAGGCGGTCCTGACCGGGGACAAGCCGGAGAAATCGCTCTGTGTGCGTTTGAAGAAAAGCGGCGGACGGAACCATCACGGCAGAACGACCGTGCGGTTTCGGGGCGGCGGAGCGCGGAAGATCTATCGGATTATCGATTTCAAACGGGACAAGGACGGCATCCCGGCCAAGGTGGCGACGATCGAATACGATCCGAACCGTAATTGTTTTATTTCCCTGCTGCATTATGCGGACGGAGAGAAGAGATATATTCTTTCTCCGGAAGGCCTGAAAGTGGGCGATCAAATCGAGAGCGGGTTTGAAGTGGAGCCGAAAATCGGCAATGCCATGCCGCTGGGCTCGATTCCGGTAGGGGTGGAGATTCACAATATCGAAATGCGTACCGGTCAGGGCGGCAAGCTGGTCCGAACCGCCGGGGGCGTGGCTCGATTGATGGCCAAGGAAGGCGATTGGGCGACGCTGGTATTGCCCAGCGGTGAAATGCGAATGGTCCGCCGGGAATGCAGGGCCACTATCGGGCAATTGGGCAACAGCGATTATCAGAATGTGAAATTAGGCAAGGCCGGCCGCAAACGGCATATGGGACATCGCCCCCATGTCCGGGGCAAAGCGATGAATCCCGTAGCGCATCCGATGGGCGGGGGAGAAGGACGCAGCAACGGCGGGCGTCATCCCTGTTCGCCGACCGGCGTACCTGCCAAGGGCGGAAAGACCCGGAATCCTCGCAATCCGAACAATCGGTGGATAATCCGACGGCGAAAGAACAAACGAAACGGACAATTGGTGCTGTAAACGGTGCCGGACGATGTTTTCAACAGCGGAAGGGCTGAAGGAACAGGATGGGACGATCGCAGAAAAAAGGGCCTTATGTGGACGAAAAGCTGTACCTGAAGGTGGTGCGGCAGAACGAAAGCGGATCGCGCGATCCGATCAAGACGTGGGCGCGGAGTTGTACGATCATCCCCGAGTTTGTGGGATTCACCTTTATGGTGCACAACGGGAAGATCTTCAACAAGGTGTTCGTGACGGAAGATATGGTGGGCCATAAGCTGGGCGAGTTTTCCCTGACGCGTACGTTTAAGGGGCATGCCGGCGGCAAGAAAAAGTAAGCGGCAGTCGATCCGTCGTAAAGACATAGGATAAAACCATGTTGTGTGTGGAAAAATTTAACCAAATCTGCAAAGAGAAAAACATCAGCGTCGAAGACCTTGCGGGGCATCTGGTGCACGGCGGTTTTACGCGCGACGATGCTGCCCGTGCGATTGGCAACTGGCAAAAGAAACGGTTCAAACCGGTTCCCACGGTGGATCATGTGGAACGGCTGGCCGGGGCGCTGGGTGTGGAGGTCAATGAAATTTCGCAATGGCGCGCCACGTATCGGTACGCCCCTTCCTCCGCTCGAAAAGCCCGGTTAATCGCGGAATTGATTTCCGGCCGTCCTGTGCAGGATGCCCTTGACGTGCTGAAGTTTGAGCATCGTCGGGCGGCCTCCATGATTCGAAAAGTGCTCGAAAGCGCCGTGGCCAACGCCGATGAGGCGGCAGCCGATGTGGAACATTTATATATTAACGAGGCTCGTGTGGATGGAGCCGGTCGACGGATCGGCACCAAAGGCTGGATCGCCAAGGATCGTGGTCGTGCCCACCCCATTCGCAAAGAAGCCAGCCATATTCATGTATCGGTGACGGAAGAATAGGCCAAAACGTAAGCAGACAAACAGAAGGTTCACAGGCAGGAAATTATGGGTCAAAAGACATCGCCAATCGGGTTTCGAACGGGAATCACGCTGCCCTGGCAGAGTACGTGGTTTGCTCCGAAGGCGAACTACGGCGAATTTCTG
>JAFGGE010000171.1 GCA_016930745.1 Sedimentisphaerales bacterium | reverse complement strand
CGCGTCCTCAGCGATATGGGCTGCATTTATACCCTGGGAATCTCCCCCGGAACGACCATCCATGACAACCATTTTCACGATGTGGTCTCGTATGATTATGGAGGCTGGGGTTTATATACGGATGAGGGCTCCACGGGGGTGGTGATGAAAAACAACCTGGTGTACCGCTGTTCGCGCGGCGGATTTCACCAGCATTACGGCAAGGAAAACCGTATCGAAAACAATATCTTCGCCTATGGCGGGGAGCACCAGATTCAGCGAACCCGTACGGAAGAGCACATTTCCTTTTTCTTTGAACGCAACATCGTCCTCTGGGACAATGACAGCCCCTTGTTCGGGTCCAACTGGAAAGACAACAACTTCAGGCTCGACAACAACATCTATTGGCATGGGGATAAACCTGTCGTCTTTCCGGATGGCCTGACTTTGGAGCAATGGCGCCAAAAGCGAAATCAGGACCTGCATTCGTTGATCGCCGATCCCGGCTTTGTCGATCCGACGCGGGATGAGTATCGTCTCAAGGCCGATTCCCCCGCGCTGAAGGTGGGATTTCAGCCGTTTGATTATACCCGGGCCGGTCGCCGAAAACCTGTGCGTTTGACCCGGGACCTGCCCGATGTGCCGGCCGGCTTTGAAAGCAATTAAGCTGTCTGGGCCGGATCTGCATTTAAAGTGGCATAGAACGTCGGCCTGTTCCTCTGGGCAAAACCGATCGGGCAGAGGCTCAAATTTGGGGCGCGGGGGGGGGAAATTTGGGCCTCTGGGGCCCCGATCGGTTTTGCCAAGCCAAGCCGAGCCGAAGACCTTCACCCGCAAATCTTTCAAGAGAGCCGGAATATTCTTGTATGCGCGGCTCGACGATCTATATAGTATAGGCGACTGGCAGGCAGGGATTTCGGATCGACCGATCCGGCATAAGGAACGGAGCAGCAGTTTCGTTGCAATGAGAAACGTCATGTAGGAAAGGATGATTTTCATGAGAGTCATTGTGCAAAAAGACTACGACAGGGTAGGCGCCTGGGCGGCCGCTTATGTGGCCAATGCCATCAACCGTTCCAAGGCAACCCCTAAAAAACCCTTTGTTCTCGGCCTTCCGACCGGTTCGTCTCCCCTGGGGATGTATAAAGAGATGATCCGCCTCAATAAAGCAAAAAAAGTCAGCTTCGCCAATGTCGTCACCTTTAACATGGATGAATACGTAGGCCTGCCCAGATCCCATCCGCAGAGTTATTATGCCTTCATGTGGGACAACTTTTTTAGCCGCATCAACATCAAAAAATCCAATGTCAATATTCTCCAGGGGTGCGCAAAAAACCTCCAGGCCGAATGTGACAGTTATGAAAAAAAGATCAAAAAACTCGGAGGCATCGATCTGTTTGTCGGCGGGATCGGCCCTGACGGCCACATCGCTTTCAATGAGCCCGGTTCCTCGCTCAACAGCCGCACCCGAATCAAAACATTGACCGAAGATACTATCATCGCCAATGCCCGCTTTTTCGACGGCGATCTCAATAAAGTCCCCAAAACCGCCCTTACCGTCGGCGTCGCGACCGTCATGGACGCCCAAACCGTCCTGATCCTCGTATCGGGCCACAACAAAGCCCGTGCGCTGCAGCAGTCGGTCGAGAACGGAGTCAATCACATGTGGACCGTCTCGTGCCTGCAGCTCCACCCCCGCGGCATCATCGTTTGCGACGATGCCGCCACCGTCGAGATGAAAGTGGGAACCGTCAACTATTTCAAGGACATCGAGAAACACAATATGGATCCGGCGAAAATCCTCAAAGGATAACCGCCGGATGCGTTTCTCGCCGGCCGATCAATTCCGGCCTGCCTTGCATTTGGCCCACAGATCGGGATAGAGTTCTTTGGCCTTGGTTTCGAGTTCCTGGTCGCTGATGGAAGTCAGCCGTCCCTGCACGTCGTATTGGTCGATCACCCATCGGGCCAGTTCATGGACGCGAATCTTGTTGATGCGATCGTCGCCCTTGAGCCCGAAAAACTCATTGAGCCAGTGGGCGACGCCGTCGGCGCCGCTCTTGTCGGTGATCGCCACGCGAGGCGGCCGGCCCAGCAGCGTCGTCGTGTCGAAGATATTGTAAATCCGCTCGTCCTGACGCAGCCCTCCCGCGTGGATGCCCGCCGAGGTCGTATTAAAGGCCTTGCCGGCGAATGGGTAATTATCCGGGATGGGCAGGCCGATAGACCGCATATAGTCGGCCAGTTCGGTAATAACGGTGGTATTGATTCCGCACAGGCCGCCTTTGAGGGCGATATACTCCATGACCGCCCCTTCGAGCGGCGGATTGCCCGTCCTTTCGCCGAAACCGAAGAGGGTGGTGTTGACCGCGTTGCAGCCGTAAAGCCAGGCAGTGCCGCCGTTGATATGGACCTTGTGAAAATCGTTATGCCCATGCCATTCCAGCCGGTCGCTGGGAACGCCGCACTCGCGGTTCATCTTGTAGATCAGCTTGGGAATGCTGCGGGGAAGCTCGGCCCCGGGGTAACTCAGACCGAATCCCATCGTGTCGCACAGACGAACCTTGACCGACAACTCGTCCGGAACCGCGGAGCTCAATTCCATCAGGCGGTCGATAAACGGCAGCACAAAACCTTCAATATCCGAACGTGTGATATCTTCCAGATGGCAGCGGGGGCGAACGCCGGCGTCAAAGGCGGCCTTGACCACATCGCAGTAACTGTCCATACAGGCCTTGCGGCTGGGGAACTTGAGCTTGTGGAAGATATGATAATCCGAGCAACTGGTCAGCATGCCGGTTTCCCGAAGGCCGGCCTCCTTGACCAGGCGAAAATCCCCCTTGACCGCCCGAATCCAGCCGGTGCATTCCGGATACGTATGCCCCAGTTCCCGGCAGCGGCGCAGCGTCTCCCGGTCGTTCTTGGTGTAAAGGAAAAATTCCGTCTGCCGGATCACGCCGTTGGGCCCGCCCAGTTTCGCCAGAAGGTCGTAAATATGAACCATCTGGTCGATCGTATACGGCGGCCGCGATTGCTGTCCGTCCCGGAAGGTCGTATCGGTGATCACGATATCACGCTTCTTCACGTCGGAAACGTCGAACTGTGCCGGTTTTCCGTCAATGGTTTCCACGACCGGCCCCGTCAACCGGATCAGCGGCGGCAGCGCATGGGGAAACCGGTCTTCCAGAAGATTCGGCCGGTCCGCGTCGACCAGGGTATGCGATTTTCGTTCCGTATTCATAAGCCATCCTTTCGATAGCGATTATAAGTTAACCTTCCGTTTCGACGCCTTGTTGCCGACAGACGTCTCGGATGAAATCGATAGCTCCCCCGACGGTCTCGACGGCCAGGGCGGCGTCTTCTTCCATCTCAATGCCGAACTCCTGCTCAAACATAGCGACCAGTTCGATGGACTGGACGCTCTCGGCGCCCAGGTCGGCCGCGAAGTTGTGCTCCGGACGAATCTCCTCCGGGTTCAGTTTCAAGACGCGCGCGGTAACCTGTTTAATCCGTTCTTCGATCGTTGCCATTGTAATCTCCCAATCGACAGTGTTACTTGGACATTGCAATACGTCCCCTGCGCACGGCCTCGTTGCGGGCAGGGGCGGTTAACTCAAATACGGCGTCCCACATGGCCCGATCGGCCCCCGTCCATTGACAGCCGCGCCGGCTCATCGCCGCCTCGGCGGTCTTATACAGACTGGTCCGACCGAAACCCTTGGTCACGACGCCTTCCACATACCAGCCGAACGACGGGATGAACTTGGGCAAAGGCTTGCCCGTCGCCATCAGCACCGCCATCGCGCCGATGCAGGCGCCCGTGTTGAGAAAGGTTCCGATGGAGGTCTTGGTATGGTCGCCGATCAGGGAGCCGACCTTGGTCGAACCGGTGTCTATGGCGTGCTTGCCGTCAAGCATAACCGATACGGTCGTGTAATCGTTCTTGAGATCGCTGTTGGTCGTAAGGGCCCCCAGATTCACCCATTCCCCTACATACGCGTGTCCGAGAAAACCATCGTGATATTTGTTCGAATATCCCTGAAGGATCGACTCCTCGACCTCGCCGCCGATGCGGCACATCGGGCCAATGGAGTTGCCCTCCCGGCATTTGGCGCCCAATACGATGGACTTGGCCCCGATGTAACAAGGCCCCTCAATCCGGCTGAACGGATGAATCTGCACTCCCTGCTCAATATAGACCGGGCCGTGTTCGGCGTCGATGACGACCATGGGATGAACCAGGGCCCCGGGAGCGATATAAATGTCATTGCGGCTGCCGCGAAGGGCGTTTGGCTCCTCGACAACGCCCTCGATTCCCTGACGGCCCAGCGATGCGAAATCGCGCCGAATCTCCTCGGCATTGGCCAAAATCAGATCCCATGTATAATTCCATGTCGCCACAGAACGCTCGCTCCTGGACAGTGTCCGGCCTGCCGAAGAAAGAAACGCATCGATATCATCCTGAGCAAGCGTGGCTGCTTGCGACGGATCGACCCTGGCGTACAGTACATTCCCTTCGGAGTCCGTAGTCACTTCGGAACCGGATTGGGCGGTTTTGGGGAGTCCTTCCGCCTTGACACGTCCATCGACAATAAAGAGTTCATCTCCGCAAAGGCTTGACAAATCATTCACGGGCCAGCTTGTCTTCTGGCGATATGCCTCGGCCATGGTGTCCGGAACAAAGCAGGCTATGTCGGAAACGCCGAGCCGGGCAATGATCTTTTCCGCCAGCGAGCGAATCCCGCAACGCAGGTCCCAGATCGGACGACTGTACGAAAGAGGGTAAAAATTGGCTCGCGACGACTCGTTTCTATCGATGAAAATCAAACGCATGACATATCTCCGTTTTGCTGCTGTCTGCCCTGCAGCGGCGGCATTATAGTGAAAATCCCACTTTGCGTAAAACGGTTTCTGAAAAAATCCTGCCGGGCCGGATCGGCTTACGGATTGCTGGCTTCGCCGGGAAGCGGCGCCTTCAGGTCGCGCAGGGCCTGCCCCTTCCTCTGTTGTGCCTGATCGATCAGCGCCTCTCGGTCGGGCGGTTGATACGCCGACAATTCGAACGTCCATTCGAATTCATCCAGAATCCGCCCCGGCCAGAGAACCCCGTAAAAGAAATCCAGCGGGAATGTATCATGGACGGGGGCCTTGAGCTCTCGGTGCGTGGTAAGAACCGCATACCCCGGCTTGATGCATTGCACGCGGTAATCCCCGTACCAGTTGAAGGATACGGTTACCGGACTGGCGCCGATCTCCTCGTCGTTCAAGAGAACCGTCGCTCCCGGCGGCTGGGTTTGAATCGTCAGCCGACGCTCCACACAGCCCGACAGCGCTGCGGCGACCGATAACGCCAGAAGCAGAATTCCTTGCCGTAATAACCTTGTCCAAACCATCTGTTTTTAGCCTGTTTCGATGCCTGTTTCCGGGGCGCTCTTTCCGATAAAGCGCCCGCTCGAAAGGTCAACTTACCATCAGGCGCCCGATCAGGCAAGCCCAAGTTCCCCCTTTTTGCCGGTTGTACCAGACCTCTTTGACTGACTACAGGACCAGCCAAGCGATTATTATCAGCCCCAACGCGGCCAACCGTGCCGAAACTATCCTTTTCGTTTTCCTTAATTTTAAAAAACGTCTCTTGCATCCATGGCGGTAAGTGCTTCTTTTTTCATAACTTAAGCCGCTTTGGATAAACCTGTATTTCGTCGGATCGGCCCATTGTCTAGCATTTTCCGCAAGAATGCCAAGAATTGCTTTAACTTCATTAAGTGCTTCTTTCATTTTACCGAAGGAGCCTATGCTAAAACCGTTGGATGGCGACGGGAAGCGGACTGGGTATTTAGGTATATGGAGATTGTATTATGACACGCATAGGGATCAAACGGATGACGCATCGTTTGCTGAGCCTGTATTTGATTGCGGTAATGCTCCTGACAGGGTGTGCCAATCGGTATGGCCGGGTGATCGAACCGTCCAAGAATCGGGTCGAAATTTCGAAAGCCCATTCGGAATTTTCCGCCCTGGCCAATAACTCCGATCTACCGAGCATGTATGTCAGCGAAGGAAAGATCGGCGTTTCCAAGGTGGAAGCCGCCCTCGAGGCCGCCGATTCCGTGGACCTGCAGGCCCGGGCCGAACTGAACAGACAAATGGCCGATTTCAACGCCCGCCGTACGGAAGTGCAGGCCCAGGTCAATAAAAATCTCTCCGATGCCGATGCCCTGGGGGAAAAATACCGCAAAGAATACGCCAAGGCCATGGCGCAAATCTCCGCAAGAGAGACCGAACTGGATGCCCTCATTCAGCAGAAAGACGCCATTGTCACGTCGCTGGCAAAGGAAAACGAAAGTAAACGCAATGACATTGTCGCTGAAACAAGGCAAAAGTACGAACAGGAAAAAGCCCGGATTCAGCAACTCAAGGAAATCTATAATGCCATTGAGGTGGAAAGCAGCGCCAAAATCCTCGATATGACCGAAGCCTCCAAGGCGACACGCGAACGAGCGGCCGCCACAGTCACGGATCTGAAGGCCGAGGCCGTGGCCGTCCAGTTGGAAACCCAGGCTCGTGTCGACGAATTACAGGAGCAAATCAAGTCCACCGAAATCCAGACCCAGTCGGAAGTCGACCGGTTGACTATCTCCCGTCAGGCCATCCTCAGGGATGCCGAGACGCACGTCAAAGAGCTTCGCGCCAAGGCCGACACCGTGCAGGCCAACCTGGCCAACGGAGAGTATCAGCTTAAGCTGACCGAAGCCGCTTCGAACAAGGCGATGGCCCAGGCCAAAACCCAGGAAAAATCCGCCAACGCCCCAACACGCTTTGACAAGGCCATGGCCGAAATCAATCGTCTTCGGGCGGAGATCTGGCATCACCAGGACGCCTCCGTGGCCAACTATGAATCGCAGCTTGCCGAGGTAGAAGCCAAGCTCAACGATGAACTCAATGAAATCAAGAAGGTTCGCATCAGCGCCGACAGGGCCGAGCAGGTCGCTCGCGCCGAATTCGTCAAGGCCGAAGCCGCCGCTCGCGCCGAAGCCGTTCGACAGACCGCGGCCCATGCCGAAGCCGTCGCCGAAGCCCAGAAGCTTCAGATCATCGCCGAAGCCGAGGCCGAAGCGGCCCGCATCAAGCAGGAAGTGCTGGAAGAAATCGCCGCCAAGAAAGCCGCCAACAAAGTCGAAATGGACGGCAACACCACGCCGATTGCTCAGCAGGATGACAAGCTCCATCAGGTGCCCCCGGTTCCTCAGGTGGTTCCCGTAGCGCCCCGCATCGAGCCCGATCATATCGCGCAGTATCGGATCAGCCTGGCCGATGTAATGCGGTCCCGAGCCCAGGCCGACGCATGGGAGATGGTGGCCGAAGCGACCTTCGCCGAAGCGCAGACCAATCTGCTGGCCGTCAAGTCCCAGGAAGAGGCGATCGCCTCGGAACAGTTGGCCATCGCCGATGCCCTGGAAGCCCAGGCCCGCGTCCGATTCAGCGAAATTGAAACCAAAACGGAAAAAGAGCTGGACGTCGTAGAGTCACAGTATCGCCAGCATGTGGTCGAAGCCGAATCCTTTAAGAAAGAAAAAGAAGCCGAAGTCCTCGATTACCGCAGTCAGGCCGATGCCCTCGAGCAGATCGCCAACGCCCGGGCCGAACAGCTTCTCACCGAAGCCCAGGTCGTGGCCCAGAGCGGTGCAAAGGATGTCGAAGAGCTCAAGATTACCCTGTGGGCCTCTCAGCAGCGCGGCGATGCCGAATATTCCAGGCTCATGACCGAAGCCCAGAGCGTCGCCGATTCCCAGGAAGCCCTGGCGCTCCAGATCGACGCCCAGGTGGATTCGGCCCGCCGCTATCTCGAAGCCGAACTGGCCAAGATTCAAAATTCCATCCAGTCCGCCGAAAGGATTGCCCAGGCCGATTATGATCAGGGCTTGACGCAGGCCGACGTCCTGAAGCAGAAAACCGACGCCCAGATCAGTCGGATCAACGCCCAGTTTACCATGGAACAGGCTATCGCAAAGGCCGAGATCGAACGAGACAAAGAGCTGGCCCTGAGCCAGACCCTCCGCGGCGAAGCGGCCTGTGAACGCATGGTGGCCGACGCCAATACCACCCGGACGCGCGAGAATGCCAATCTGGACGCCAAGCTGACCGGAGCACAGGCCGATATGAATATCACGCTGGCCTCCAACGAGGCAAAACGCCAGGCCGCCCAGGACTATCTGAATGCGGTCAAAGCACGCTTCGTCGCACGAATCCAGCAGGTTAAGGCCGAACGCGTGGTCGACATGGCCGGCGAGCAGAATCAGATGGCCATGAAGCGAACCGATCTGGCCATGGCCCTGGCCAAGGCCTCGGCCGCCCGTGAGGATTCCAGCCGAAAACTGGCTGAACTCCAGAAGCGACAGGCCGAGTTGCAGACCGCTTCTCTGGTGAACTGGTCCGAAAAGCTGGCCACATACAAGAATCACAATCTGGAACTGGATTCTTCGGTGGCCGTCGAAACGCCATCCTTGCGTCTGACGGAAACCTCCGAGCCGCAGCCGAACTCCGTAGTTCGCCCGGTCATTACTTCCGGGTATGGAGACGCCGACTAATCTCCCGATGGAATAACACGACAAGCAGGACGGATGAATTGGATCCGTCCTGCTTTTTTTGTGCCGTTTGTGTTCTGGCCGGACGGGAAAAACTCCCAAAACGCGCGTGCCCCTTGCCTCTCTGCACAGTATAATCATCCCTTCGATTAGGGCGGAAAGAACGGCCTCGCGGGCGGCAGGGGATGCCCGGGGCGGATGGGGATTGGTTCGAGGAAAAAAATGACGGAAAAATTGGTTTGCATTCATTGCCATTTTTATCAGCCTCCCAGGGAAAATCCCTGGCTCGAAGAGGTCGAATTGCAGGATTCGGCCTATCCGTACCATGACTGGAACGACCGGATTACCGAGGAATGCTACCGCCGAAACGCCGTATCGCGAATTCTCGGAGCGGATAAGAAGATCGTCGATATCGTCAACAATTACGCCAATGTCAGCTTCAATTTCGGGCCCACGCTGCTGTCCTGGCTCCAGATCCATGCCCCGAAAACGTACAGGCGAATCCTGGAGGCTGACCGGATCGGCTGTGAGCGCTTTTCCGGACACGGATGCGCTATCGCCCAGGCCTATAACCATACGATCCTGCCCCTGGATAACGACAGGGACCGCCGGACCCAGATCCTCTGGGGCATCCGCTACTTTCAGAAACACTTCGGACGCGATCCGGAAGGCATGTGGCTGCCCGAAACCGCCGTCAATACGCCCGTTTTGGAAATCCTGGCCGAACACGGAATCCGGTTTACGATTCTGGCCCCTCGCCAGGCACAGCGTGTGCGAAAAATCGGACAAAAACCGTGGAAAAAAGTCTCCGAAGATACGGTAGACCCCTCCATGCCCTACCTGT
>JAFGGE010000170.1 GCA_016930745.1 Sedimentisphaerales bacterium | reverse complement strand
TGTCCAAGGGATTTCCCTGTCTGGGATTTACGCGCCTCCGCGACAAAGGTATTCCCGCCGCGTGCGAAGGGGACATGGATTCGTTGTTGACCATGCTCCTGTTCCAGTACGCGATCAATCAGCCTGGATTCCAGGGTAATGCCACATTCGATACCTCCCGCAACGCGTTGTGGACGGCCCATTGCACGGCCCCCTTAAAAATGGACGGCCCCGAAGGCAAGGAAGCGCCATACCTGCTGCGCGGTCATTCCGAGGTCGGCGGCAGCGGCTGTGTGCCTGAGGTGCAGTATCGGCTTGGCGAGACCGTCACCCGCACCAAGATGATTAACCTGGATACCATACTTGTTTCGACGGGCAAGATTATCGAAGTTCCGGAAAAAGCCGTACACGGTTGTCGCACCCAGATCGTCACTGAAGTCCGCGATGCGGCCAAGATGGCGGCCAACTGGAGCAGCGTTCTGGAAACCGAAGACGCCATGACGCTACTGCACCGTGTCGTGTTCTATGGCGACCATATGGATTCCGTACATCATCTTGCCCGATTGATGGGCATGAAGGTCGTCGTGGAAGGCTGAAAGGACATTCGAGGACAGGATACCTTCTGCAAAACGGAAAACGCTGAGTCAGCCCATTGGGATTATCTGATTTAGAATCGTAAGTAGCCGGCGGCTTTCTGGAGGAGTTTTCCCGGCCTGCCGAGATCCTCGATCCGCCGCAGGCGAGCGAAGCGACGCTGTTCGAGGATGCGGTTTACCGTCACCGGGCCCAGTCCGGGCACGCGGAGAAGATCATAACGGGAAGCGGTATTGATGGGAACCGGAAATCGTTCGGGATGAAGCCTGGCCCAGGCCTCTTTGGGATCGGTTTCCAGCGAGAGGTTGCCTGTGGCGTCGAAGATCATTTCCTCGTCTTTGAAGCCGTACCTGCGCAGCAGAAAATCCACCTGATAGAGCCTGTGTTCCCGTGTCAGCAGGTCGAATGGGTTCTGCGCTACCGCATCCTCTCCCGGTATATCCTCCGCTCCCAGCCCACGCTGGTATGCGCTGAAATAAATCCGCTGCAGGCCCAGGCGGTCGTACAGGCCGCCCATATACTGCACGATCTCGGCGTCGCTTTCGCCGGCCGCCCCGACGATAAACTGAGTGGTCTGCTTGACCTTTGGGTATTTGCCGCCCTTGCCGGTCAGCCGACTGATCAGTTTGATCGGTTCGATGATGTCGCGGATGTAGTTCTTGCAGTCGGAAAGACGAGCCAGATTCTTCGCTCCCGGCGTTTCGATATTCAAGGAAACAGCGGTGCTGAGCCGGACGGCCTCCTCGATTGCCGCCTCGCTGGCGCCGGGAATGATCTTGAGGTGAATATAGCCCCGGAACTGTTCCTTTTGACGCAATTGACGGGCGATCCCGATCAGCCGGTCCATCGTGGCATCCGGCCTGTGGCACATGCCGCTGCTCAGGAACAGTCCGAATACCTTCTTGCGGCGGTAGTAATCCAGAAACACATTGACCGTCTCCTCCACGCCAAGACTGCACCGACGCATATCCTGGTCTTCACGCAGGGGGCAATACTTACAATCGTTGTTGCATACATTGGAGACCAGCGTCTTGAAAAGGACGCTGCTGCCCCCGCTGGGCAGCGTCACCGGATAGATCCACTGTCCATCCTCGCTTCGTTTGCGATGCTCCGCAGGATCTTTCGTGCCGCAGGCACAGGCCAGGTCATATTGTGCATCGGAACTTAATATCTCCAGTTTCTGGTGTGTATCCGGATGGGTAATAATCGCTGTCATGATCCCTGATTTCCGCTTCCCTGCGTCTACTTTTTTTCCCAATCAGCCCGTACAAAAATATACCACGCGGAGTAATAGCAGGCGCGGAAAAACTGAGATTTTATTCTCTTCAGAACTTCAGATTTTGTAAGCAGTGGCGCTATGTCCGATAAATAGCGAGTTGTCCAATATTTCGTTATTCCACCTTTACCAGTTTCACATAGTCCAGGCCGAACATGTATCCTTTGACGGCTTTTTCATTGCAGCCGAGGATTTGGAAGGTCAGCTTGTGCTCGCCTTTGTCCAACGGGAAACTGCCCAGGGCCATCTCCGGGGTATGCACGACGGCCCCTTCGAAGCAGTCGATAGGCCCGCCGATCTTCTTGCCGTCCAGGTAGAACTGTACAATGGCATAGTCCACGGCCTTGGTCAATTGCATCTTCAATTCATAGGCGCCTTCGGCTTCTACCGGCAAGGCCAGATCCAGGGTGTCGCCCGGTTTGCCGCCTGTCCACCACAATTGCGACTCACAGCTCCAGCCCGGGCCGTATCCGCCCATGCCCTGTGTGGTCGTGTTGCTGGAAGGATTACTCTTGCCCAGGATCTTCATGTTCTCGCCTTCGATCGCGCCCTTGACGCGAAAGACCGGGATTTCGGGCCAATAATCCAGCCGCTCCTCCAGCGGCGCCGGCTCATACGGATCAGACTGACCCGGGGCCTGATACCACCATACGATCGCATCGTACAGAGTCGGCCAGTGGTTCGGATAATACTTCTCGATCGCCCCTTCAAAGGATGTCTGGAACGGGATGTTGTCGGCGATCTGGAAACGGTTGACGGAGATGTGTCCCTTGTTGTTCATGCTGATCGTCTGGTTGTGGAAGCAGTTTTCAAACAATTCAGCGCTGCCCCATGCATACCCGAAATAATCCTCTGTTCCGGTCCCGAATGTCGAAGGAAATTTCTCGCCATTTACGAAAAATTTCTCATCACCCTCACCCCACCAGTAATGACCATGGCACCACGCCACCTCCGGACATTGCCCGCCGCGCGGATTCCATATGTGCAGGTTCACCCCGCAGAACCGTCCGCGGCCATCGGTCTTGAGGATGGTCCAGTCCGGCCAGCGTGCCTTGTCTTTGGGCAGGAACGCATCCCTGTGCCACTTGGCATGAAATCGCCCCCATTGCTCGGCCGGCTCCGGAAGCGGTTCAATAATGGATGTCAGCTCCAGCGTCCGGGGTTTTGGGCCTTCGTTGATAAATTCCCACCGGGTCCATGTGGAGAACGGCATATACCAGTTGCAGTAAAATCCTTCCTCGGTCATCCCCAACGGAAACGACTTGTACGGATTCACACCCGGCGCCGTCCCGAAGAAATCGCCCAGCGGCGTCCAGATCGCCGGCTTGCCCTCATTGTCCCAGAAGACCTGCAGCACGATTTCCCGCAGGGCCTGAATCTGGTCCTGGCGGTCTTCGAATTCCATCTTTACGCCGAATCCAGCGACCGCCCTTGGACCCTCAATCTCGGCGATAAAACGATCCCCCGGCTGAATCGTCACTGTCCGCTCGGCCTTCATGATATCGGGTGTTATCTCCCGGACCAGGAAACCGCCCCGGCTCAGGATCTCGTTGGCCTTATCAAGAGCGACGTTTTCCTCCTCCGACAATTCCATGTCGAAGGTCGGTATCTTTGTGCCTTTGGGATAGGTGGTATAGGTAAACTGGAAATAGCGACCCCAGCCTTCCTCGGCAACGATTTTGCAGGATTTCTGATAGGGGATCGGCACATAGCAATTCTGTCCGCGGGCGGCCATGTGCACCAGGGCCGGGCGGTTGAACGGCGGATGTTTGTGATCGAACAGACCGATAAACGGCAGATCGATAGCCGGCGTTTCCTGCCCGTCCAGATAGAACTTGATATGGCCTTCCTTCGGCATGGCCGACCAGGTGCGCCAGATCACACCGGGCCCTTCCATCTCGGCCAGCACCAGACTGGTCCCTTCCTTGCGGATGAATCCATCCCCGTCGCCGTTGGCCTCCCATTTGACATATCCTTTGGATGAGTCATAGACACTGGCTCGGTCGTAGCTGGACCATTGGGAACAGGTTTGTCCGGGCTCCGGCAGCAAGGCCAGCTCGCGCAGATCGTACAACTGCCCGATCAGATCGACATAGGTCCATTCCCGGGCCAACACCGGCAGCGATAGAAAACCAGCCAGACTTATAACAAACAGGACATGTCTTTTCATTTCCGCTCCTTTCCAGAATAATGTTTTGCTTTTTGCACATTGTAGCCCATATTTCGCGGGGATGCAATCCCCACTTGAAACCTTGCATCTGCCGCTATTGCTGCTATAATGCATTGATTCGGTTCGTACAATGCAAAGGAGTCGATGTGGGCAAAATGCAGATTATCGCCAGGGCCGCCTTAACGGGATTGGGATTTTATGCCCTGGGGCTGATTCTGCGGACGGCATATGAGGAAACTGCATTCACAAATCATCCCAGTATATTCCTGGAACTGATTCGTCTGGTTATTTGCATGTCATTTGTTTTGATCCCGCTTGTTTTTCTTAAAAATGTAAATCGTCTTTCAAAGTGGCTTATCGAAACGGAACCTGTCGATCCTACCTACAAACTACGCCTTTGGTTCGTCGCTTCCCTGCGAGGGGCATTCCTGCTTGCCGGTTTATTGCTGTTGGCAACAT
>JAFGGE010000169.1 GCA_016930745.1 Sedimentisphaerales bacterium | reverse complement strand
TGACAAGGTCATCGTGCAGCGGCAGGAAGCCGAGCAAACCACCGCCGGCGGCATCGTATTGCCCGATTCGGCCAAGGAAAAGCCCCAGCGCGGCAAAATCGTCAGCATCGGCAACGGCCGACTGCTCGATGACGGTTCCCGCAGCGAAATGCAGTTGAAAAAGGGCGATCTGGTGCTGTTCACCAGCTATGCCGGCACCGAGGTCAAGATCGACGGCAAAGAATACCTGATCATGGATGAATCGGACGTCATGGCCATCATCGAAGAATAGGGAGAAAACCGAACGAAACCCCATCCGCCAGCGGCGGAGGAATTGTAAGAAGACAGGAGAACACAATGGCAGCAAAAAAGATCGCATTTGACGCCGAAGCGCGTGCGGCAATTCGTGCGGGCGTAAACAAGCTGGCCAAGGCCGTCAAGATCACGCTTGGCCCCTGCGGCCGCAACGTCGTGCTGGAAAAGTCCTTCGGCTCGCCGACCGTCACCAAAGACGGCGTAACCGTGGCCAAGGAAATCGAACTGGAAGATGCCTATGAGAATATGGGCGCCCAGATGGTCAAGGAAGTGGCCTCCAAGACCAGCAACGTCGCCGGAGACGGCACCACCACCGCGACTATCCTGGCCGAGTCCATTTTTGAGGAAGGCCTCAAGAATATCACCGCCGGCGCCAACGCCATGCAGGTCAAACGCGGCATCGACAAGGCCGTCGCCGCGGTCGTCGACGAACTGGCCAAGATGAGCACCCCGGTCAAATCCAGCAAGCAGATCGAGCAGGTCGCGACCTGTTCGGCCAACCAGGACGCCGAAATCGGCAAGACCCTGGCCGAGGCGATGGAGAAGGTCGGCAAGGATGGCGTGATTACCGTCGAAGAAGGCCAGTCGCTGGAAACCGTCGTCGATTTGGTCGAAGGGATGCAGTTTGACCGCGGCTATCTGAGCCCGCATTTTGTCACCAAGCCCGAGACCATGACCGTCGAGCTGGACAAGCCCTTTGTGCTGATCCACGAAAAGAAGATCAGTTCGGTCAAGTCGCTGGTTCCCGTGCTGGAGCTGGTCGCCAAGAAAGGCCGGCCGCTGCTGATCATCGCCGAAGATATCGAAGGCGAAGCCCTGGCGACGCTGGTGATCAACAAGCTTCGCGGCGTATTGCAGGTCTGTGCGGTCAAAGCCCCCGGCTTTGGCGATCGTCGCAAGGCCCTGCTTCAGGATATCGCCCTGCTGACGGGCGGCACCGCGATTTTCGAAGATCTTGGCATCCCGCTGGAGAAGGTTGACGCCGCTCAGCTCGGTCAGGCCAAGCAGATTCGCATCGACAAGGACACCACGACGATCATCGAAGGCGCCGGCAAGAGCGCCGATATCAAGGGCCGCATCGAGCAGATCAAGGCCGAGATCGACAACAGCACCAGTGATTATGACATCGAAAAGCTTCAGGAACGTCTGGCCAAGCTCAGCGGCGGCGTTGCCGTCGTCAAGGTAGGGGCCGCGACCGAAGCCGAGGTCAAGGAAAAGAAGGCCCGCGTCGAAGACGCCCTGCATGCTTGCCGGGCGGCTGTCGAAGAAGGAATCCTCCCCGGCGGCGGCGTGTCCTCGCTTAAGACGCTGGGAGCTCTGGAAAAGGTCAAGTGTGTCGGTGATGAGAAGATCGGCGTAGATATCATTCGTCGCGCTGTTGTTGGACCCATCAAGCAGATTGCAACGAATGCCGGCCTGGACGGCTCCATCGTGGCACAGAAGGTTATCGAGAGTAAAGACGTCAATTTCGGTTATGACGCCCTCCGCAAGGAATACGGCGATATGATCAAGTTCGGCGTGATCGTGCCGACCAAGGTTGAACGGACGGCCCTGCAGAACGGCGCTTCGATCGCCTCGCTACTGCTGACCACCGACGCCATGGTCTGCGAGATTCCGGAAAAGAAAGAGACTCCAATGCCCCACGGTGGCGGAATGCCCCCGATGTAAGATTCCGTAAGCGAACGGATCAGGGATTTGGCGGGCCTCGGGATTCTCCGGGGCCCGCTTTTTTCTTGCCTGTCGGCCGACGGATGGCTACAGTGGAGTCATTCAAGAGAGGAATTGCCATGGTTTTTCGGCTGTATACAAAGCAGATTTCGCAGGCGACCCGCGGGCTGGCGGCGGGCATCTTTATCGTCGGGATGCTCCTGATCGGCTTTGCCATGCTGATCTTCGCTCTGCCGGAATTATTTGCCTATCTTGCCGCCGGCGTGTTTTTTTTCATTGGACTGGTCACGTTAGGCTATGCCCTGCGTCTGTTTATTGCGGCCTCTTCGATGGATCGGCATGCCCAGACGATGTCCGATATGCCGGCCGACGAAGCGGAGGATCCCCTGGTTCGCCGAAAGAAGATCGAGATCAAGGTCGAACAGGATAAGTGAGTACAATAGTCTTCTCAGAAATCTCTGGAGGGAGAAATGATTCAGAAAAGCTGCAACGGGTCTATTCTGATCTTTCTTTTTGTTAGCTCGATTTGTTTTGCGGCCGATTGGAACGTGCTTGGTGCCGGGGCCGTTGCCGACGGCAAGACGGACTGCACCGCCGCGTTTCAGAAACTGCTCGATCAGGCCGGCGCGGCAGGTGGCGGGATCGTTCACGTCCCAGCCGGCCAATATGCCGTCAAGGGCAACCTGGTCATCCCCGGCGGCGTCACCCTGGAAGGCACATTCACCGTCCCGCCGACCAACCGGCATGATCGATTTCCAACCTATCACGGCTCGGTCCTCTTGGCGTATGCCGGACGCGGCTCCCAGGAGGGAAAGCCTTTCATCCAATTGGCCGGGAATATGGCTACCGTCAAGGGACTCATCGTCCATTACCCCGAATGGAAACAGAACGATGTGCCGCCTGTACCCTATCCGCCCTGCATTCTCGGCAGGGGATTTGACAACTTGGCCGTGCTCGATTGCTGCCTGATCAATCCTTATGAAGGCATTCGCTTCGAACGGGCCGGTCGGCAACTGGTCCGCAATGTCTACGGTTATCCCATCTGGCGGGGATTTTATGTCGATGAGTGCTACGATATCGGCCGGATGGAAAACTGCCATTTCTGGCCGTTCGGCGTGAATTATCGCCATGACGATCCCTTCTGCAAGTGGGTCAATGTCAATGGCGTGGCCTTCGAATTTGCCCGTACGGACTGGCACTATGTGCTCAACACCTTCTGTTTCGGTTATGGCGTGGGCTATAAATTTTCCCAATCCGAGAGGGGGGCGTGCAATGGGAATTTTCTGGGCATTGGCGCCGATTCCTGTCGCCGGGCGGTTTTGGTGGAACAAGGCCAGCCGCCGGGTATTCTGATCACCAATGGCGAACTGGTCGGACGCTGGGGAAGCGAGGACTCGGTCTGTCTGGAAATCGCCAAAGATGCCGCCACCAAGGTCAGCCTGACCAATTGTTCGTTTTGGGGACCGATCGATACCTGTGTCCTTCTTCAAGCCCTCGGTTCCCAGTTCACCGCCAATGCATGCCATTTTTTGCATTGGGATAATGCCAACAAGGGATCGGCGGCTATCGAATTGCAAGCGGGTAAAGCCATTATCCAGGGCAATACGTTCGGCCATGGGGATGTGAACATTCGCGTGGGCAAAGATGTTAAAAGCGCCATCATCCTGGGCAATCAGGCCGAAGACGGTTTGAATGTCGAAAATCACGCCGGCAAAAAGACCCAGATGCTTGCCAATGAAGCCGATCCCGTGGAATGGACCGATCAGGCCCGACAGTATTACCACATTAATATCGGCGTCGAGGGTGACGGCCGTTACCTGCGGGACTGTCATGGACCGGAGCCGGACCTGGGCAAAGGAGACCATATCAGGGCCCGATGGTCCGGACCAGGATCGAAACTGGTTCTTCCGGTTGTTCCCAATACCGATTATGTACTTGCCCTTAATGCCCGTGTTCCCGCCCCTGCCGTCGACAAAGAGGCAGGCCTGTATTATCAGGGCAAACGGCTGATCGGGCTGGAGACCGGAGAAAACGCCATTCAGGTCGGACTCCGATCGGGACAGGAGACGACGGCGGTTGTGGAAATTCGCTGTAGAGGATGGATTCCGATGGAGACCGATCCGAATAGCCGGGATAACCGGACATTGGGAATTCGTCTGTTCGGATTGACAATGAAAGCGAAAGAGGCCGGCGAGAAAATTTTCAACGCCAACACCGGCCAACCGGAGTAATAGCATAAAGGAATCGCCTATGGAGGAACAGGCTTATCTTCAGCCGGCAAAGATCGTCGGGACAATTGAGCAGTTGCGTCTGCGGATTCTGGATCGTTTTCCACGATCCGGTCTGAGTCAAATATGTACTCAGTTTCTCACGCTCGCCAAAGAGACCGACCGCCAGATCGAGTGGATCGAAAGGCCCAATTGGGTATACCGGTTGGCGGTTGCATTTATTGTTGTTGTCGCTGTCGTCGCGGTTGTCTACGTTGTCGGCGCAATGGAGCTGAAGCTGGAAACCCTTTCTCCGGCCGACCTGGCGACGATCATCGACTCGACATTCAATGAGGTCATCCTGATCGGGGCCGCCCTCGTCTTTCTGGTCAGCATCGAAACCCGGGCCAAACGCCGTAAAGTAGTTAGATCGGTCAACCGGCTTCGCTGCCTGGCCCATATTATCGATGCCCACCAGCTTACCAAGGATCCGAATATCACCCCCGACAGCAAGGACAACACAATCCATTCGCCCCGGCGCCAGCTTACTCCGTATGAACTGAATCGCTATCTGGATTACTGCACCGAATTGCTCTCTTTGGTGGGTAAAGTCGGCTTTTTATACGTACAGAGCTTTCACGATCCGGTCGCCGTCAAAAGCGTCAACGATCTGGAATCGCTTACGACGGGCATGGCCCGCAAGATATGGCAGAAGATCATGATGATTCGCGATCAAAAAATGCTTTAATTTCAACCGTCGGGAAGAGAATCCCGACGGTTGAAAAAAGCAATGCCCTATTTGGCCTTCTGCAGCATCATGTCCAGATCTTCCAGGAGGGACTGCAAGTCTTCTTCGTGCTCTACTTCCTGCTCGAGAATCTGAAGGACGATATTATACGTTACCGGATCGCCCGTGAGCGTCTTTTGGAGCAGCTTCTGATAGGTCGTGATGGCGCACTGCTCGCCCTTGATATTCTGCTCTAAAATGGTTCTCACTACCGGGTTATCCGGGGCGTCGTAGCCGCAGTTGGTCCATTTGTACCAATCTTTGGGTTCGGTAATCGGTGTGCCGCCAAGCTGGATGATTCGCGTCGTCAGCATTACGGCATGATTCAACTCTTCCGTGGCATGCTGGTCCAGTTCGGCGATTACAGCGTCTTTCATCGGCCCTTTAACCACCTTGGCGCCCAGCCAGTACTGATAATACGCCAGCCATTCGTCACAGAAGGCCCGGTTCAGCAGTTCCAGCAATTCCTCGACGTCCATCATGACGATTTCGCGACCTTTGGTTCCCATAGGTTCTCCTCTCACAAAGGTGTTCGTGTCCACCGACCACCCCCGGCCGGCTATTGTGCGTTAGTCAAACCCATTTTTCTCTTCCTGTCAAGCGCTTCTTTTTCTCTTCGTTTTATCGTGTTATGATAGGGATTATGAATTCGAAGGCTTTACTCTTGCAGGCCTATTATGAGAAGCTTTATGAGCGAATCGAGCGCAACAAAGATTGTCTGCTTGCAGTAATGGAGGAAACGCTGAGGGAAGAATTGCTGAAGCTGGGCTTTGAGCATTTTGGAACCGACCGACATGCGGCCTATTCGGAAGCGGCACAAGCCTTTCTGGAGGAGCGTCTGGAGGCCTATAATCCCATTGGAATACGGCATACCTTTGACACGTCCGATTCGGAACTGGCCGCTGCGCTGGAACTGCAATTGAACTGGTACGATGCGACGGAGGAATGGGAGCAACTGCAAGAAACGGCCCGTTTCCTGGCCCAGGAGGACATGAGCGATACATCTCTGATCGAACAAGCCGATCTATTGATTGGCCGCTGCGGAGCCTGGCCCGACCGCTCCATCATCGCTGCCTATGAAAAAACGCCCGACCTGCAAAAATTGCCGGATTATGTTGTTGCCCTGGCGATTGAATCCATCCTTAATCGAGGTTAGCCATCCATTCGCCGCATTGATTAACAAGCATCCGAAGGGCAAAAAGAAAAAAGTGGGTCTGTAAGCCGAGTTCTGTACCCCGACGAATCGGGGCGGCGGTCATTTCTCTGGACCGGCCGTTACCGACCGGCTCTGCCTGAAGGTTTCCCCGCAGGCAAGCAACCTACCCGCTGGATTTTGGCCGGGCCGGCTGACCAGCTTGCTTGGTTTTGCAGGCGGTGGGGTTTGCCCTGCCGGCGCCGTCGCCGACGCCGCGGTGCGCTCTTACCGCACCATTTCACCCTTGCCTGTGCCCCGAAGGGCCATCGGCCGTGTCGTTTCTGTGGCACTTTCCCGCGGATCGCTCCGGGTGGCCGTTAGCCACCACCGCGCCCTGCCCTGCTCGGACTTTCCTCTGGATGTCAGAGACATCCAGCGACCGCCCGACCCACTTTTATGTATCATACCAGATTCGGCGCGCATTCGCCAGAGGGAGCTATTGAACCCGGATGGACTGATCCTTGACGGAGCTGTCCGTTTCCGGTACAGTGATGGGAGCATGGATGGTTCTTTTGAGTCAGGATGATGGCCTTTAAGCACTATATCATTACCTGTCTGAACGTAGGGATCTACAGCCATACGATGTGGCGGCCGGGGGTACGGCTGCCGCCGGCGGAGTGGATGGAACATCGTGTCAGGCTGTTTGAAACGTTTACGTTGCCTTCGGTTCGGAGTCAAACCTGCCAAAATTTCATCTGGCTGTTGCTGATGGATCATCGAACGCCGCCCCGGTACAAACTCTGGATCGAGTCCTTTCGGATTCCGAACCTGGTTGCTGTATATCTGACCTGTCGCGGACTGGACAACCAGGCTATCGCCGCTGCGGTCATGAAACAGATCGAACCGGGTGAGTATGACCTGATTACCACCGAGGTGGATAGCGACGATGCCATCCATAAAGATATGGCAGGAATCATTCAGCGTCTGTACCGTCCTGGGCCGCATATCCGCCAGATTTGCTTTTCCCGGGGTATCCTTCTTGACCTGAATCGGCGAGAGGCTTTCTTGATGGATTATCCGTTTCATGTTCCTACGTTGATTGAGCCCCGTGCGTCAGCCCGGAGCGTGTACTGCTGGCCCAACAGCGAACTGCCCGCTCAATCCTGCGAAAGGGTAAGCGCTCATCCCTGCTGGATCCAGGTAATCCACTCCCAGAACGTGGCCAATACGGTGGAAAATGGACCCTCCCGAATCATCCATCGTGATCGACCGATAGATTTGTCAACGTTACATGGGTTCGGCCTGCATCCGGATATTCCGAGAGCATTGCCCGTATAAACAATCTGTCGGAAGCGCTATTCCGTATCGCTTTGTTCGAAGTGATGGGCGAATTTGGCGTCGTTTCTTTTGGGATAGTCCTGTCGATAGTGAACGCCCCGGCTTTCGGTGCGTATTCGTGCGGCACGGGTCATGAGCGAAGCGACGGTAAGCATATTCTGACATTCCCAGCCGCGGGAGCAATCGAAAACCTTATCCATTACATACCGCTGCCAGAAACGGATGATGTCTTCGGCCTCTTCGAGATGCCTGCCTTTACGCGTGATGCCGACATTTCTCCACATCAGCGCCCGCAGAGAGTTGCGGACATCGTCGGTATCGAGATGACTGCGGTCCGAGACGGGTATCTGGTATTTCATATGGTGATAGGCCATTCCATTGGCGCCATCGCGGCGATTTTGGGCCGCCTGCCGACCGGCAATCCTCCCGAAGACCAGGCCTTCCAGAAGGGAATTGCTGCCCAGCCGGTTGGCTCCGTGCAGACCGGTCGAGGCGACTTCCCCGCAGGCATATAGATTGGCAATGTTGGTGCGGGCCTCGAAATCGGTCTTGACTCCTCCGATCATATAATGGGCGCTGGGACGAACAGGAATCAGATCGACGCTGACGTCTATATCAAAACTTTCGCACAACTCGCTGATCAGCGGGAAACGTTTGGCAAAATGGTTCTTATCGAAATGGCGAACATCCAGATAGACATGAGTGGATTTCGTGCTGAGCATGCGGTCCAGAATTGCCCGGCTGACGATATCGCGCGGAGCCAGCTCGGCGGCTTCATGATATTCCGGCATGAATCGGCGGCCTTTATTATCGAGCAAATAGGCCCCTTCCCCGCGAAGGGTTTCGGTGATGAGGGCACGCGAAGCGCCGGCGACATAGAGTGTCGTGGGATGAAACTGCATGAATTCCATGTCGCGCAGCACAGCGCCGGCGCGATAAGCCATCCCCAGGCCGTCGGCGGTTGCTACCGCGGGATTGGTGGTTTCCCGATATAGCCTGCCGGCCCCGCCGGTGGCCAGAATAGTATTGGCCGCCCAAACAATCTGAAAACCGCTGCCGGCGCGATATCCGATAATCCCCAGGCATTGTTTGTCTTTGCTGGTGATCAATTCAATGGCGAAAAACCGTTCGATGATATTGATATTGTGTTTTTCCCGGACTTTCCGAACGAGGGCCTCGGCGATTCCCCGTCCAGTGGAATCCCCATGGGCGTGGGCGATACGGGCCTTGCTGTGTCCCCCTTCCCGTGTGATATCGATACGACCATTGATCATGTCGAAGTCCGCGCCCCAGTCCAGGAGTTGGCGCACCAATTCCGGTCCATTGCTGACCACCCGCCGGACGGTATCTTCGTCGCATAAGCCGCAACCGGTTTGAAGGGTATCGGCAACATGCTCCTCTATGCTGTCCTCTTCTCCCAGAACTGAGGCAATGCCGCCCTGGGCGTTCCATGTATTGCTGTCGGCCAGAGCGGCTTTGGTGACCAGCATTACATTATTCGTTTCTGCCGCCTCGATGGCGGCGCGAAGGCCGGCGATTCCCGCTCCAATCACCAGACAGTCACAAAAAAGCTGCTGGGTGGAGGAGGTGTCAATCGGCACAAGATACCGCCTGTATTCCGGTTGTTTAGAGGGCATGTTCTTGATCCTACCCTGATACCCTATTTTTGCCCTGAACGAAAAACCCACATCATACCGACTTTTGCGATGGTACGCAATGGACTTCCCGGAAGGATATTGGCCGGTTTTCCGAATCAAAACTTCGGCAGGAAACGGCGGATTTTAAAAAATCCTGTTTTTTTGTAAAATGGATTTGGTCGATTGTCTAAATAGGTGGAAAACCAAGATGGGAGCCGAGATTGGACAGCCTTTCCGTGGAAAAACTGGTCGTTGCCGCTCTGGAGGGCAACCGGCAAGCATACGCCGAGCTGGTGGGTGGATATTATAAGTCTGTTTATCTGACGTGTCTGGCGATACTGGGGCGTCACGCGGATGTCGAAGATGCCGCGCAAAATGCTTTTTTACAGGCTTTTATCCGACTTCACAGCTTATCGGACCCGTCGAAATTCGGAGCATGGATCATCCAGATTGCTCGAAATCGATGTATTACCCTGTCCGTAAAGCAGAAAAAGACGTTTCGTTTCACCTCAGATCCGCTTGACAGGACGGAACCAGACCATCGTTTTGAGGATTTATTGCGGGCGATAGGAGAATTGCCGGAAGAATTTCGGATACCGTTGGTGCTGTATTATTTTGACGGGCGAAACGTAAAGGAAGTGGCCGAAAAAACGGGGATATCTGTGTCGAATGTCTATCTGAAACTAGGAAATGCGATTCAGCAGCTTCATGCCATCCTGACAAGAGAGGGGAACGAGCCATGAGCCGGCCATGTGAAAAAATGCAGTATCGAATCGCCGAGCTGATGTTGGGAGGGCTCGGCCAGATCGACCGGGACGCCGTCCACCACCATATCCGGGGATGTGAGCGATGCCGTCAATTTTATTTCTCGCTGCAGCGTCAGCAGGACCTCCTGGCCGGAGCGGGAAAACAGCTTGATCAGCCAATTTCCTCCGGATGTGCCGGGACGGTCGAGACGATCCTTTCGCTGCCGGAGAAAGCATTGCCCAAGCCCATCCCCGTATGGAAGAATCTTATTTTCAATCGGATATTTCAGATCGCCGGCGCTGTATGCCTTGGTATCGCCGTTCTTGCCGGATTTGCTCTTTGGAAAGGCAATAACGCCGCCGATCCGGTTCCGCAGCATTCTGTTGTTTCTACCATCATTGCGCCTGTGACCGAACCTAAGCCCGAATCAAGCCCAAAATCGAAACCGGACATCACCAGCCGGACCGTGATCGTTCCGAATGAACTGGACATCGCCCGACAGAACTTTGCCGCCGGCGATGTACAGGGATTGATTGAGCTGATGCAAAAAGGGAACGAACAAACCCGTCCGATTGCTGCCGATTATCTGGCTCAGATAGGGGACCAGTCAGCAATACGTGTCCTGTTACAGGCGGCACAGGACTGGAAGGGTCCAACGGCTGAAAATCCCTATATCTCGGCGCTTCGCACCATTCTGGCTCGTATGAATCCTCTTGAAGCGACAGGCGTTCAGGAGCCCAACACTTCTTCCGCCGATCCGGCTGCCAGTAAACAAGACGATACGGTGAAAACGTTACTACAGAAACCATGGCCTTCCCTGTCTGAAGCCGTGACGGATATCCATATCACGGCAACGGGTAAAGAATTCCCGCCCAGTGCACAAACATGGATTCGTCTTCCTGATCGGCTTCGCGAAGACGGGATGCAGCCCGACCTGAACATCGTGGATGACGGAACCCGGCGGCTCGAGCTGAATACGAAAACAAAGACGGCTCAATTTAAGAGTTCCCTGCTGGCATTTTACCCTCTGACCGAACATGATCTGTATCGTACCGTCACGATGTTCCGGGATACGTCTTCTTTTTCCAATCTCGTTTTGGAGCGAACCGAGGAACCGACCCATGATTCCACGGTAAAATATCTGATAACCCTGGCAGGACAGATCCCGATGACGGCATGGGTGGATGAGGAGTTCATGCTGCCTGTCCGCATCGATACAGAAAAGGGATTGTTGACACTGGACTACAGCCCGATTCCGGACGGTGTATTTTCCATGCAGGTCCCCAAAGGGTACACGCTGATCGAGGAAAAACATGGTCCGGGCTTTTCGGGGCGAGTCGTGGATTTATCGGGTCGGCCCGTTCCCGGGGCCCAGGTGCGAATCCGGGCGATCTCCCCGACAGAATGGAAAAACAACAAGTTGATGGCCGTCAGCGATCCGCAAGGTCTGTTTGTGCTGGAGGGGCCTTCCGGGGGAAATTTTTCCGATCCGGTATTGGTATGGGCGCAAATCCCGGGAGAGCCGGATTTTGCGGCATGGACGATTCTTGCCGGGGATTATGAACCCTATGATCCATTATTGGGGGGATCGATCCCGGGAGATCCCGGGCGGGAAATCGAGACCTCCTCCGGCAGCCGATGGTTCGAAGAGATCGTATTGGTAATGGCACCGGCGGGAAAGATCATCGGTCAGGTAGTGGAGGGAAGGGGGGATGCGGTGGCAGGGGCCGAAATCGCCGCCCGACTGTTCCTTGTGGATCGCCATGGCGTTGCGAATCCCCATTTGGATTCCCTGTTCTGGACGTCTACAACTCGATCGGACCTCCGGGGCAATTACATCCTTGGACCACTGCCTGTGCTTGCGACGGGCGGTCACTATGAAGTCCAGGTCTCGGCGGCCGGGTACAGCAATATGGCCGAGGTCTTCGTATCCGAAACTCCTCTGGAGGTGAAACAACTGGACTTTGTCATGCTGCCTGCAGGGATCACAGTCAGTGGGGTATTGATGGATAACCACGACAGGCTTCTGGGGCAAAGGACCGTTCATATCGAAGTCCAGGGCCATTCCGTCAAAGGATGCCAGACCAAAACCGATGCCCAGGGCCGGTTTCGTATCGAGGGCTGCCCTGTCGGTTTTATCCTGCTGGTTGTGGCGGACCTGCAATATGAGTATGCCAATACCGGCGATCAGCCGACAGAGCTGGACTTTTATCCCCAGACGCGGGCGGTCCTGTTCTATGAGGAAGGAATAAAGGAATACGAGGTGCAGCTTATCGCGGAAAAACCGGAACTGGCCATCGCCGCGCAACTGGTCAACTCGGCAGGGCAGCCGCTGCCTTTGTTCCCCGTGTTCGTCAAGGCCCAAGAGGGGCATTTCGTCAAGACGCCGGACAATGTCGTGGCCATGCGGACGGATGCGGAGGGAGTCTGTAAATTCACGGACATCCCCAATGCACCGGGGCTGTCGTTGATTTTCGACAGCCAGTATCGCATTCTCGACGAATCGATCAGCGCCGAGCAGGCCCAGCAGATTCGAGAGCAGTATAAGGAGTATCGTGCCCTGGCCGTTCCCGTAGAGGTAGTTCCTGGTCAAGATGACTATTTCTTCCGCATCGAGATTCTGACATATCAGGAATATGGCCAGCCCTAATCCGGTCAAAGGTACACTCCCATATAGAACGTACCATCCTGCCATAAGATGAAGATTTTATCGAAATCTACCCGAATCCTAAGTTTGTGTAAACCCGGAACAGGCCTTCATTTGTTATACTGCCAGAGCCATTGATGGTATGGAAGAGGCCGGCGGCATGAACGACCGAAAGCTCATTAAAAACTGTAAACGGGTTGATACGGATGCTCTGCGCGAGATATATGAGATGCATCGGGATCATTTGCTGATCCTGGCGGTCACACTGACAGGCGATACGGCTGCTGCCGAGGACATTCTGCACGATGTATTTGTCGGTTTTGTTCGGAATATCGAGACCTTCCGCCTAACAGGATCTCTGCGGGCCTATCTTTCGGTGTGTACAGCCAACCGGGCGCGGAACTGGCGAAAATCGGCATCTCGAAGGAACGTTTCCCTCGATAACCAGGATCCAGTCGATGGCCTCCCTGATCCTGCGGAACAGGCGATCTGTAATGAATGGTTACATCAGCTTAGCGAGGCCATGAGTCAGTTGCCCTGCGAACAGAGGGAAGTTGTTGCTCTGTCTGTTCACTCCCGGATGCGATTTCGCCGGATCGCTCAATCGCTGGGAATTTCGGTCAATACCGTAAAAAGTCGATACCGGTATGGAATCCTTAAACTGCGGTCGATTCTGAATGGAAAGGTTGTCCCATGAAATCCGCAGATCCAATACAGGAATGGTTTGACAAATCCCAAATTACCGTCGATTCGGCGATGGATGAACGAATATTAACGGATGCTTCGGATATTCTCCGTTCCTGTCAACGAGGTCGCTTCGCCGAAGCCAGCCAGAATCCATGGAGAGTCTTTATGCAAGGGAAAATGATACGATATGCCGCCGTCGCGATCGTGGTCGCCGCGGTTGTCTTTGGCGTAGTGTTTTACAGCAACAGCCCCTCGTCGGCTTATGCTATCGAGCAGACTATCAAAGCCATCGACACAATTCAAACGGTACATTTCAAGGCGGAGTTCTTCCGGCAGGGGCCGGTGGAATGCTGGATGCAGTTTGACGGAAAGACGAAGAAACCGACGCATTTATGTCTGTTCTGGGCGGATCATCCTTTACGGAAGATCGATTCACCTAACGGCTCGTTTGCGGTCAATACGGCAACCAATCGGATATTCAGAACTCTGCGAGACGAACGAAAGAAGGATTGGCATCTTGACTTTGCCGATTTCTTCAAGCAATCCCTGAAGGCCGCGAAGAGCAACGGAAATATCCAGATCAAAATTCGAAATGAACCGGAAGCGGACACAGAAGCCATCTTCATTACCGTAGACGATAGAAAACGGACCGTGGAATACCGGATCGATGCGGAAACGAAGCTGCCGATTCGATTTACAACGGTCAAATTGAATGACTTTATGCACTTCTATCGACAGACCATCGCAGTGCGCGATATGAGCATGATCGAATACAACCAGCCTGCGCCCGAAGGGTTGTTCGATGTGCCCGCCAATGCGACAGAAGTCTTCAACGAGCATGATATCATCGTCCATCCGGGGATCGGAATGCCCATTGAGAATATGGACGAACAAGAGGCGTGCGAGAAGATCATTCGTGAAGTCGCCGCCACCATGAATGCCAGGGATTGGGAGAAGGTAACGACGCTTTTGTTCCCCTTCGGAATCCCGCCAAAGGAAATCCGAGCTCAATTTGATACCGACAAATCCAAGCCTCTGGTAGAGGTCCTGGAGTTAGGGAAGGCTCAGCAACAGAGAGAGTACTGGATTATCCACAGCAAAAGCCGGGAAATCGGCGGCAAGGTCAAAGAAGAAGATGTGCCGGTCAAGTTTTTCGAATTCGACGGCCAGCGCCGCTGCATGATCATGTGGCCGGACTGAGCATTTAGTCTAACAAAAGCCGCCTCTGTGTTTTCTATGGAGGCGGTCTCTTTTACATTTACCCCTTTCAGCGAAGACCGGCGGGAATTCTGCCGGGAATATAATGTTTTCTAGCCCATTCCCAGTCGCGCAGCTCATTGGCGGGCACTGCTTCCCCTTTGACATCTTGTGAATCTTCAAGGCCCTCGATCATCCGACGGGCCAGGTTGATGGTGCTTTTTTCCTCCCATTTATGCTTTTCGGCGTGCCCATCGGCAAAGCCAAAGGTGCTCCGCTCGTTATGCCATATGGCAAACGGATCGACCCAATAGGGAGTCTGTAAATCCATATTCCATGTGCGGTGATTCCAGCCGAAGCCGTCCATTTCTTCCAGCCAGGTAAACTTTTCCCCGGGAGCGACAAATTCATTTCGCTTCTCGACACGGCACATTCCTTCCCCGCCGCTGGACCGCTGGGAGATAACCGCCCCCAACGAAAGGCTTCGATAGCCGCCGATTCCCCCGCCCGGACCATGGGCAGGAAACAGATAGAGTTTGTCCGATGGGCAGTGATAGGCCTTGCCGCTCTCGACATATGGCCAGACAGCTCCTTTTTCGAAGCCTCGGATTTTGTCTTCGACCGACAGATTTCTTCGCGTGCCGGATTCATCCTGCGGGTCCGCCACAAAATTGTGCACGGGCCGGGACGTTCCGGGATAAGTTGTCCATCCGGTGGCAATCGTGGCGCCCGCCTGATCCCGATCACAGGTGTCTCCATCCATGATCCAGTTGTCGTTGTCCTCGGCGTAGAGATACCATCCGTAAGCCATCGCCTTTACATTGCTTAAACAGATGATGGCGGTAGCTTGTTATTTGGCGATATTTAAGGCGGGAATCAAGATGGACAGCAGAATTCCGATGATGGCGATTACGACCAGCAATTCAATCAGAGTAAAAGCACTGCTTTTTCTCATCCTCACACCCTTTTCCCCTGAAAGGATTTGGAAAACCTGTGTCGAAAACGAATTAACCAGGACGCACCTATGATACTGCATTCGTAGTTCGTATTACAAATGAAAAAAGAAATACCCCACTTCTTGAGATTCTCCGAATCAACACGAAGCGGAATATGTGAAGACGGGAAAATCGGTTTGGATTTTCAAGACAGACTCTTGATTCGGTATAACGGAGCAAGGGCTTATTTTTTAACCTTAACATCCAGGTATTTCGTGCCCCATTTTTGGGCGGCGGCGTGCGAATTGAAAAAGACGTCCAGCCGGTAACCCTTGATCAGCCTTCCGCGGTCCAGCACCTCGACAGGTTCGTTGTTATTGTATCCGGGGATGATCATCTCGGTCCCGAAGGAGAACATCTTGTCGGCGGCGACGAAGGTGTCGCCAAGCTTGATTTTATGCATGCAGGCGGTCTTCCCGTCGCTGTTCTTGCCGCAGCAGATCCGGCAGGGGCAGTAGGCCGTCACCCGCATCCGCACCGTGCGCCACTCGGCGTCCTCCCCGATGACCTCTTCTTGCTCGTATTGATTTTGGGATATCTCGGGAATGCCCCGTTCGATGCTTTCCTCCAGCCTTGCCAGAGCCTGCGCTTCCCGATCTGTAATGGTCGTTGCAGTCGCTCCAAAACCCTCCACAGGACGGCTCAGGGGAATAATCTTATCGGCTAGGATACTCACATCCAGCCCCAGTGACCAGACGATCATAAGTGAAGCCGCCATCCCCAATACCATTCCAAACAACAAGCGGGGCGCCGACACTGGCGACTGTACCTGTCGATCCCTGTCTGTACTGCATTTTTCATCCTGAGTCCATCGCATAGTGTTCTCCCCTTTACGTATCAGGCCGCTGTTCGTTCGGTCGGAACCTGATCCATCCTGAAACCTCTGCGATCCCTGCAGAAATGATGCCCCGCTCCGTGGGTATTCCCTCCATGGGAGACCTTAGTCTAGCTAGTCAAAACAGGTTCGTCAATGGAATTCCAGGAAAGGAAAATGCCATTAAGTCCTATAAAAACAGCGATTTTAGGCTTTAATCGCCCATGCGATTGTTAAAGTCGGCAAAGTTTGCCCCATCCTTCCAAATCAACCTTATCCGGCAAGGTCCGTTTTTCGAGAAGCGGGTTTTTTCCTCATGAAATTTATTCTATCATCCTCCTCGATATGTCCGATAATGTAAATAATACGTTTTTTTACCAAAAAATGCCTTTGAAGCCGCAGGTATGGAAAAAGAAAACAGGGAACCGCACCCGAATGAAACCAAAACACTGCTGGTGTTCAATTGCCATGAAGCATGGGTTTATCAACTTGGTTGTTTGGGATACCCTCTTGATATTATTGTCGGTTTGTCCGGTCGTCCTAAACGATGCTGGGACAGCAACATTCGCCCTGTTCCCCCGAATTGTCGTCTGATCACCCTCACCGAGGCCCTGCGAAGCCCGACCCGATATTCCTGTATTATCACACATAATTTATCCGATGTTCTCGATATCCGGCACCGAACGGAACCCCGTCTCAATGTGATTCATTTACCGATCGAGGCGAGGATCCTGGAAGAGTCGTGTCAGGTGCCGCCGCAGGAGATAGCGCGGACGCTGCGGCGCTATATGGAGCTGATCGGGGGCCATGTGGTGGCGGTCACACGGCTCAAGGGAAGCTCATGGGGATGCACGGAGGACATTGTACATTGCGGCGTGGACTCCTCCGTCTACCCGCCATTTCAGGGGCATATTCCGTGCGGGCTGCGGATCAGCAATTATGTAAAACGGCGGCGGCGGTTTTTACATTGGGATTTCCATGAAAAGGTCCTTGAAGGCCTTCCGGTCCGTCTTGTGGGGTACAATCCGGATCTGGCCGGCGCCGCCGGACCGTCGGAAAGCTGGGACCACCTTAAAAGCCTGCTGCAGTCGCATCGGTTTTATGTGCATACGGCCGATCCGGCTTTGGAAGACGGTTTCAATATGGCTACCCTGGAGGCGATGGTCGCGGGGATGCCGGTCCTTGGCAATCTCAATCCTTCCTCGCCGATTGAGCATGGAGTCAGCGGTTTTCTCAGCGACGATCCGTTCGAACTGAGAAAGTATGCCATTCGGTTTCTGCAAGATCGTGAGCTGGCCGTTCGGATGGGGCAGCAGGCCAGGCGGATTGCCATGGAACGGTTCGGTCTGGATCGTTTTCGGGAAAGGTTTACCCGATCCATCGAAACCGCCCGGCTAAAATGGCTGCTTCGAAAACAAAACCAGACCGGACTCCGGCAGGTCCCGCCCTCCCGTCGAATCGTGGAAACAAACGGTGTGAAGCCCTCCAAAGCAGATTTTGCCCTCTCGTCAGGATCCAATTTGGAAACGAATTGGCGATAAAGGGATTGAGTTGTATTTTGCATGTCGTATAATACTCCGGTCTTCGGGGGGATCCTGGGTATCTTCAAATATGTGAATGTATACGATGATAGTAATAATTGATTACAGTGTGGGAAACGTCAGGAGCGTTCGTAACGCCCTGGATTTTCTGGGGATCGCCGACAAGCTCAGCGCCGATCCGGCCGATCTCCGGGCCGCCGACGGGGTGATTTTGCCCGGCGTAGCGGCGTTCGGCTACGCCATGTCCGAACTGGGCGAATTGGCCGAGGTGGTCCGGGAGGTGGCCGCCGCGGGCAAACCGCTGCTGGGAATCTGCGTAGGGCATCAGCTTCTGTTCGAGAACAGTTGCGAGCTGGGCGAGCATGAGGGTTTAGGCCTCATACGGGGCCAGGTCGAACCGATTCCGCGCGGCGGGGGGTTGACGATCCCGCATATGGGCTGGAATGCCGTCAGGCCGGAG
>JAFGGE010000168.1 GCA_016930745.1 Sedimentisphaerales bacterium | reverse complement strand
TGCGCCGCCTAAACTGCGCCAGGTCGAACACAATCCCGCAACGCCCGACAGCAATGAATCGGTGCGGATCACCGTTAAAGTAACCGATGAAGACGGCGTTGAAAGCGTGACACTTCAGTATCGGATCGTCGAGCCGGGGCACTATTGTTATAAACTGGATCCCGAATACGAAACCGGATGGATCGATCTGCCCATGTTCGACGACGGCACACACGGCGATCAGGACGGCGGCGACGATGTGTACACGGTCCTGATCCCTCCCTCCGTCCAGCAGCATCGTCGACTGATTCGATATCGAATCGCCGCCGTGGACGGCAAAGGCGCACCCGCCATTGGCCCTCGCTCGGACGATCCGAGCCCGAATTTCGCCTATTTTGTCTACAACGGCGTCCCCGCCTGGACCGGGGCATGGAACGGCAGTTCGGTCAACAATGTTACTTATAGCCCCGAAGTGCTCACCTCGGTACCCGTGTACCATTTGATCAGCAAGAAGGACGATGTCGAACATGCCACATGGATCGACCGGTACGGCGGCGAGGACTATCTCTGGTGGGGCACGCTCGTCTATGACGGCCAGGTGTATGACCATATCCGTTATCGCATGCGCGGCGGCGTCTGGCGCTATGCCATGGGCAAGAACATGTGGAAGTTTGACTTCAACCGAGGGCGCTACTTCCAGGCCCGTGACGATTATGGTCGAAAATACGACACGCAATGGGACAAGCTGAACTTTTCGGCCTGCATTCAGCAGGGGGATTATCAGCACCGCGGCGAGCAGGGCATGTTTGAAGCGGCCACCTTCAAAATGTTCAATCTGATGGGCGTGGAAGCCCCTAAAACCCACTGGTTTCACTTTCGCATTATCGACGAGGCCGCCGAAACCGGATCGACGCAGTACAACGGCGATTTCTGGGGTCTGTATATGGCCATCGAACAAATGGATGGACGTTTTCTGGATGAACACGGCCTGCCCGACGGCAATCTTTATAAGATCGAAGATCATAACGCCCAGATGCCGCCGAACAACCAGGGTTATACCGGCGTTACGGACGCCTCTGATTTTAACGCATTCCGAAATATCCTCTACAGCGCTCCGCCCGAATCCTGGTGGCGGGCGAATGTGAATCTGGAAAGCTATTATGGCTATCGGTGTGTCGTCGAGGGCGCCCATCACGGCGATATCGCCTATGGGAAGAATTATTTCTTCTATCTGAATCCCGAAACGAATATCTGGACTATGTATCCCTGGGATGTGGACCTGACCTGGGCCAATAACATGTACGGCAACGGGGAAGAGGTGTATAAACAGCAGGGCAATATTTTTTCCAAGACCAATCTTAAGCTGGAGTTTTACAATCGGTACCGCGAATTCATCGATCTGCTTTACAACACCGACGAAATGTATCGTCTGTTGGATGAGATGGCCGTTATCATCGACGATCCGGCAGGAGGGCCGTCCATTGTAGACGCCGATCGCGCCATGTGGGATTATAATCCCATAATGACTTCCAGTTATATCAATCCCGGCAAAGCCGGACAGGGACGTTTTTATCAGCAGGCCGCGACCAAGGATTTCCCCGGCATGGTTCAGATCATGAAGAATTATGTCACAGGGTACCGCTCGTTCAACACCTATCGAAACGAAGAATCCTACGAAAACGGGCAGATTCCCAACACCCCCACAGTAACGTATACCGGCACGCCGGGCTATCCCATCAATGATCTGACCTTCCGCACAACGGCCTTCAGCGATCCACAGGGTAACGGCACGTTTGCCGCGATGCAGTGGCGCATTGCCGAGATTGCACCGGCGACACAGGACAAACCCGGCATTTATGAAATCGAGACCCTCTGGAAACAGGATTCCATTGACTTTGTCGCCGAGATTCGCATCCCGGCCGGCGAAGTAAAAGTGGATCACACCTATCGCGTCCGCGTGAAAATGAAAGATACCTCCGGGCGATGGAGCCACTGGTCGGCCCCCATCGAATTTGCCGCCGGCGCTCCTTTGCCCCAGCCGGTTCTGGATGACCTGCGGATCACCGAGATCATGTATCACCCCGCGCCCGCCTGGCCGTATGATCAGGAAGAATATGAGTATATTGAACTGAAAAACATAGGTCAGGATGCCGTTGACTTGGAAAGCAGTCAGTTCACGGAGGGGATCAGCTATGCGTTCCCGCAGGGTACGGAATTATCGGGCGGCCAATACTTGATTCTGGCAAAAAATCCGGACGCCTTTTTCCATCGGTATCCGCAGACAGGCCAGGAAGTCGTCGTCCTGGGTCCCTACGAAGGATTTTTGGCCAATACCGGCGAAAACCTTCGCCTGCAGGATTATAATCAGGGGATTATCGCGCGGTTTGAATACAAAGACGGCTGGTATCCGATCACGGACGGAGACGGCTTTTCGTTGACGCTTCGAGATCCATTCTATCAAAGCCAGGAAGGACAGGCGCCTGCCGAGGGACTGCAAGGACACTGGCGATTTGATGAAACGACCGGATTTACGGCGGCGGATGAAACAGGGTCTTATCCGGGCACACTGGTCAATATGACTCCCGGCAACTGGGTGCCCGGCAAGTTCGGGAACGCCCTAGACTTCAATGGGACAAATCAATATGTCCTCATGCAAAGCTTCTCCGGCATCACAGGCGGCAATCCTAGAACCGTATCGGCATGGATCCGTACCGGCACAAAAAAAGCGGCCGACATCCTGTCCTGGGGCAGCACGGCCAGCGGCGGCAAGTGGCTTCTCCAAATCCAGAACATCCACTCCCTCCCCGGCACGCTTAAACTGGACGTAGGTGGTGGATATGTCGTAGGCTCGACCATTTTATGGGACGGCAAATGGCATCATGTCACTGCTGTGTTGTCCGAAGACGGCACACCTAACGCCGAAGACATCCGACTGTATGTGGACGGGCAACCTGAACCAATCAGTTCGGTAGTGCCTCGAAATATCAGCACCTCCTCATCCGTCAAGGTTAAGGTTGGCATTTTCAGCGATGGAAGCAACCGATACTTCGAAGGCCAGATCGATAATGTGTGTATTTACAATCGAGCCTTGAGTTCCGATGAGATCAATCAGATGGCCGCCACAGCCTCTATTTACGACCAAAAGCAATACTGGCGGCCCAGCGCCATGGCCGGCGGTTCGCCCGGCTTCGACGACAGCGACATCCTGCCGGCGCCGGGCAGCATCGTGATCAACGAGGTCCTGGCCCACTCCCACGAGCTCGAGCCCGACTGGATCGAACTGTATAACACCACGGATGAGCCCATCCACATCGGCGGCTGGTTCCTCTCGGATGATGCCAGCGAACCCAACCGCACCAAATACGAAATCGCCGAAGGTACCGTGATCGAAGGCCACGATTACCTGGTCTTCTATGAAGATATTCACTTTGGCCCTGCGGCCACAGGGCCGGGCATCCGCCATGAGCCCTTCAGTCTCAGTGAAGGAGGGGAACTGGTGCACCTGCAAAGCGCTGCC
>JAFGGE010000167.1 GCA_016930745.1 Sedimentisphaerales bacterium | reverse complement strand
CTGAACTGACCCTGCTTTACTGGCATATCGGCCGCCGAATCCGTCAGGATATCCTCAAGAAAAAACGTGCGGCCTATGGCCAGGAAATAATCGCCGCACTGGGGCGACAATTGGAAACCGAGTTCGGACGCGGTTTCGGCGAAAAAAATCTGCATCGGATGGTCCAATTTGCTGAGGTTTTCCCCGATGAAGAGATTGTCGCCGCGCTGCGGCGACAATTAGGCTGGACCCATTTCAAGCAGTTGATTCCCATCGACGACCCATTAAAACGGGAGTTCTATGCGGAAATGTGCCGCATGGAGAGGTGGGGCACGCGAACGCTCAACCGAAAAATCCAATCTATGCTCTTTGAGCGCACGGCGCTGTCAAAAAAGCCGGATAAGCTGATCGCTCGGGAGCTTAAGTCCTTGCGGGAAGAGGACAATCTCACCCCGGACCTCGTGTTCCGCGATCCCTACCTGCTCGATTTTCTGGGTCTTAGGGACACCTATGCGGAAAGGGATCTGGAAGCGGCCATCCTTCGTGAGATGGAGTCCTTCATTCTGGAGTTGGGTGTAGGCTTTGCCTTCATGGAACGCCAGAAACGCATCACCGTGGACGGCGATGATTATTATCTGGACCTGCTCTTTTATCACCGCCGGCTGCGGCGACTGGTGGCCATTGAGCTGAAACTGGGCGAATTCAAGCCCGCTGACAAGGGACAGATGGAGCTGTATTTGCGATGGCTGGACAAATACGAGCGCCGCGATGAGGAAGATGCGCCCATCGGTCTCATTTTGTGCGCCGGAAAGAAGGAAGAAACGGTACGGCTGCTGGACATGGAAGGCAGCGGCATTCGCGTGGCCTCTTACTGGACCGAGTCCTTGCCAAGGGCCGAACTGGAGCGTAAGCTGCACGAAGCAGTCATCCTGGCCCGCCGTCGCCTGGGGCAGGACGAAAGTCGCTGCCATCTACTCGATGAAGGAAAGGAGTGATCATGGCCCGTTCAGTCTTCGCCTACGATAAGGACCTGCCGGAAAATCCCGGCCGCTTGCCCTGGCTTAAACCCGATGTCCATCTGGTCAGGGACGGCAAGGCAGAAACCGGCTGGCGGGTGGCGGAATAAAAGGGATGGCTTCTAGGTCGTTACGTCAATACAGACAATTTTATTCGATTTACCCGGACATTTGGCAGACACCGCCTGCCAAAACACTCGATCGATTGATCCCCGCTTCCATTCGGCAGACACTGTCTGCATAATTGAACATATTACCAGATCGGGAAGCGGAATCATGAGCGAATACCAGTAATACGAATTTCTGGCCATCGACCGGCCGTTGACAACGGGGGAGAGGGCTGAGCTGCGGGCGCTCTCAACGCGGGCCACGAATACGCCGGTCAGCTTCAACAACGAGTATAATTGGGGTGATTTCAAAAAGACTTGAAAAAGTTCATGAGACGTCACACGCGGCGAAAGGTGCTGATTCAACGTCTGCTAAAGGCCGGTATCTGGAAGGAAGAATAGAAAAATGAAGCCACCAAATCCCAAGGAGCGCAAGAAACTCGAATCCTTGGACAAGTTAATTGAGGAAATCACCGTCGACGCATATGGCGATAATGAGCAGCTATGGGCTTTTCGGCAAGCCTTTGAGGATGACGTTGCCCTGCCGGCCGACGGTTTCGTCATCGGGGAACCGGTTTCGGTTATTGCAGTGGACTACGATGGTAATGAAAGGCGCGGTCTGACGGCAAAGTGCAGTCGCGAGGACGGGTCCGAATTTGTGGTAGCGGCCTCCGAGGTCGTGTTGCCGCAGGCATCGGCAGGGTCACGCTACATCGCCGCATACCGCAGGTGGCTCAGCCTCGATCCATACCCCGCTGAAACCAATAAACCCTCCCGACGCCGGCGGCAACACAAGGTGGCAGAAGATGACATCGACCTGGACAAACCGGTCGAACTCATTGCTCTCACGGTAAAACAACGGGGCGCCCGATGCCGTTTGCTGGGTAGCGACCGGATCATTACCCTGCGCGCGGGCCGGCTCTGGAAGGTGGTGCCTGGTGCCATCGTCATGGTCAAGCCAGGAAAACAGTGGCGTTACGGCGGCCATCCGTATCTCTCCGGCGAGATTCAATCGACTCGAATCGACGTAAAAGCCCTCGATCTGGTGCCCCTGGGACTTGCAGAGATGGGCATGTGGGACCCCAAGGAAGAGTACTGGGGAGAAGAAGACGAACCCATCGAGAGATGGGCCGAGCCGATCATCGCTCACGGCCCTCGCCCCATGTTCGAGATGGAACAGGTGCTGCCCGGCGAGGATCCTGATGATCCTTTCAATGACCCCATCACCCGGTCCAACGATCTCAAAGATGCCGGCGAGCGGGCAGAGGCGATTAAAATCTTGATGGATCTGTGCCAGGCGGACCTGCGCTGCCTGGATGCCCATTCGCATTTGGGAAATTTCGTCTTTGACCGCCATCCCGAAGATGCCATCCGGCATTACGAAGTCGGCCGGTGCATCGGGGAACTGTCTCTGGGAGACGACTTTATCAGCGTGCTGCCCTGGGGCCTGGTCGACAACCGTCCGTTTCTGCGCTGCATGCACGGCTATGGATTGTGCCTCTGGCGTCTCGGGCGCTTTGACGAGGTGGAGCAAATCTTTCAACAGATGCTCTGGCTGAACCCGTCCGACAACCAGGGTGTGCGGTTTCTCATTGATGAGGTGAAGACAAAAACAGCCTGGGAGGATCGTGAAAACAAATAAAACTGGATGGTCGGGACGAATTACAGCTGTCCAGCCCCGCATTCGGCTGATGCGATCTTTCGACGAGCGGAGCCACAGCTACCTGGGATATGTGCTTCGGGTTGAAGGGACAATCGGTGATGAACCGGGCGAATTCTTAATCGCCATTGGAAAGGGCGCACAGGTAAAGCATCGTTTCCAGGCAGGTATGGCGGTAAGCGGTCTGGCGTTTCCCGTTCCTGATCCGCGGCTTGAGACGGCCGGATTCTTCAAGGCAAGCGGTTTGAAGGTACTCAAGGAT
>JAFGGE010000166.1 GCA_016930745.1 Sedimentisphaerales bacterium | reverse complement strand
TTTAGAGGACAGTCTTGATGAAGTGCTGCAACGAATCAAATCGTGGTCCTCGGGGGGCGTACTGCGGGACGATGTGTCGATCCTGGCTGTGGAGATTTCTTGATAGGGCACAATCGACACGACGCATAGCATAAATAAAATACGCCAAACTGCTCCAGAACGAGACAAACGCGAGCCGGCGAGGGGGTAATGTGTCATAGCCGGAAGTCGCCATTACGGAAATTCTAACAAGGAGGCAGGAAGCAATCGAACAGGCCGGATTCTTTCCAGATGCTGGACAACGTATGAATGGAAATGTAGAATGAAAGGATAAAAAGGGATTGACAGGAAGCCAAATTGGTGAGCTATGAAGCCTCAACGTTCCTATTGCATGTGGGTTTTTGTCCTAGCCATCGTGATTTGTGCGATTGTTTTCTTTACTTCCGTGCTTCCAACGTTACCCGGTCATGATCCTCATACGGAAGCGTATTGTTCATCTGGAATGCGCTCTCTCTGGATAGCTATTGATCTCTATGCAGACTCAAATGCAGGTAATCTGCCTGCATTATCCCAATGGTGCACTTCGATTACGAACTATATCATTATGGAAGATTTACGGTGTCCTCTTGATAAAGTTGGCCCTTGCAGTTACGCCATAAACAAAAACCTTCCCGGAACAATAGATGAAATTCCTGAGGATATGGTGGTTTTCTTTGAAAGTACACCGGGTTGGAACCAGGTCGGCGGACTGGAATTGGCCGTAACAGATCGTCATAAAGGATTGCACGAAAAAACTTTCCATGTCCTGTTCGCCGATGGTACGGTAAGGTGGATTCCTGCGGAAGAAATTTCCCTGCTGAGATGGAAAATCAATAAAGAATAAACTTGGAAAACGTTATTCATCCTCTTCCTGGGCATATTCGTATTCGGCGTCTTTGTCCGTCTTCTCTGAGTCCTCATCGACGACCTCGACCGGCTCGTCGTATTCCTCTTGCTCTTGCCCCTGTCCGCGTGTCAGGTCCTCATAGCCGTTGACCTGCTCTTCCAGCATCTCCCGCTTCATCTGCTCGTACTCCTCCAGCGTCATCGTCACCTCGCGGGCCTGGCTGCCCTTGTACTCGCCCAGAAGCCCGGTGGCGGCCATCATCTCGATAATCCGCGACGCCCGCGCATAGCCGATGCTCAGCCGCCGCTGCAGCAGCGAGACGCTGCCCCGCTTGGTCTCCAGCACCACCTTGACCGCCTCATCGTACAAATCATCGGCCTTCATCAGATCCATGTCGATCCGGTTGAGCTGCATCAGCTCCGGATGATACTGCGGCTCGGCGACCTCCTTGAGGTGCTTGACGATCCGGCCGATCTCCTCGTCGTCCAGATACGCGCCCTGGGCCCGCACCAGGTCGCTGGTGCCCGGCTTGAGGAACAGCATATCCCCCTGACCCAGCAGGGTCTCGGCCCCGTTCTGGTCCAGGATAATCCGACTGTCCATCCGGGCGGCTACGCGGAACCCGATTCGACAGGGCATATTCGATTTGATCAGGCCCGTCACCACCGTCGCCTGCGGCCGCTGGGTGGCGACGATCAGGTGGATCCCCACCGCCCGGCTTTTCTGGGCGATCCGCACGATAAACGCCTCGATCTCCTTGGCCGCGGTCATCATCAGGTCCGCCAGCTCGTCGATCACGATTACGATATGCGGCAGCCTCTTGGGAATTTTCGCCTCTTCTTCCGGCGTCGAGGGATTGAACCGTTCGAGGATTTCCTGCATGGTGAGCCTGTTATAGGAGGCGATGTTGCGCACCTTGGCCTCGGCCAGCAGCTCGTACCGCTCATCCATCTTGGTCGTGGCCCACTCCAGGATCTGCTCGGCCCGCTTGGTCTCGGTCACGACCGGGCACATCAGGTGCGGTAGCGATTCGAACATGCTCATTTCGACCATCTTCGGATCGATCAGGACCAGCTTGACCTCATCCGGCCGGCGCGTCATCAGGATGCTGGTGATGATGCTGTTGATGCACACGCTCTTGCCCGATCCAGTCGTCCCGGCGATCAGCAGATGCGGCATCGAGGCCAGATCGCTGGTCAGCACCTCGCCGGCTGAGTCTTTGCCCAGAAACAGGGGGATGTACATTTTTGTGCTTTTCGGCCCGGCCTTCTGGATCAAGTCTTTGATCCGCACGATCTCGCGCTGGCTGTTGGGCACCTCGATCCCAATGGTGTGACGACCCGGCAGCGGGGCCACGACGCGCACCGAGCCGGCCCCCAGCGCCCGGGCCATGTCGTTGGCCAGGTTGGAGATCTGACTGACCTTGATGCCCGGCGCCAGCTCCAGCTCATACATCGTAATCGCCGGACCCGGCTCGGCATTGATCACATGGGCATTGATCCCAAATTCAGCCAGCAGGTCCTCCAGCGTGTGGGCCTTGGACTCGACCATCTTTTCCTGCACCGCCGCAAAGCCGAACTGGGGTTCGGCCAGCAAATCCAGTGGAGGCAGTATGTAATCGTCGTAGGTCTCCGGCGCGTGTGGTTTTGTCTTCTTCTCCTGCGCAGCTCGGGCCTTGACCTTCTGTTGGATGGTCTGGACCGGCCTGGCGACGGGCTCGGCAGGCACGCTTTCGGGAGATGCTTCTTTGGTCTCGGCCGCAGGCTGTACTTCGGGGCTCTCGATGACCTGTTCCGTAACAGGTTCCTGATGTATGGTGAAACTTCGTCGTTCTCGATGGAATACCGATTCCAGGTTGATATCCGGCTCTTCCTCCATCTGCACCGTGGCCAGTCGTCTCTCCCGTTCCCGAGCCCCCAGCCGTTTCCAGATCGAGTTCATAGACGAGGCCGATTGCCGCCGTGCTGTCGCCCAGGCGGGAACGGCAAAACCCATGGCACGGCTGATCCCCCGGCCGAACCACCGCAGGATCGCCAGAACCACCGAATCGGCCAGCAGGACAGCGCCGACCAGCCAGGTGCTGCCCAGAATGATGGTGGTGCCCAGCAGAGCGAACCGTGTGGAAAGAAAATGGGCCACCGAAATACCCAGAACGCCGCCGTTGCCCTGAGGAAAGCCCCCGGCCGTATAGGGCCAGATCGGCTTGAACTGCCAGAGCAGGTTCCACGAGGCCGAGGCCGCCGTCACCAGCAGGGCCAGGCCGATGCTCCGAAGAACCGGCTGCGTGATTGTTGTGCCCGAAAGACTGGTCAGCAGGATCCAGATCGCCGCCACCAGCACCAGAAACATCCCCGGACCGACATAATAAAATAAATAATAAGCGCTAAATGCCCCGATCGAGCCACACCAGTTGGCCGCCGGGATATTGTGAGGATATGTATAGAGACTGGGGGCGTCCCAGATACTGAAACTGATGCAGGCAAACAACAGAAGCACACAGGCCCCGAGCAGGAAGCCTTCGATGGCAACTTTATATAACAGACTGTTTTTCAAGAACTTAGCCCCTCACTCGACGTTCCAAAATCCCAACTGACAGTATCAAAAAAGCTGATTCGCGCATAGCTACGCTGCCTTTTGTATCGTCATCCGACAGGATTTTTCTGTACATTTGCCGCCTGTTCATATGCCATAATATGATCCGATCCTATATTATCGGACGAGATCTCTCAAAGCCAGGAGGCCAAAGTCCGGATGGGTGAGAATTTGTTCCCTTTCCGGGAAGGCCAAAGGCGCAGAGTTTTTGATTGCCGTGAGGATGAATTTGGCGTTTAATACTTCCGGATAATCTCTGGTATCATGGAAGGATGCGATGGAACATGTAGCCAAGAAGATCGTGTTTTCCGGTCGGGTGCAGGGCGTTGGTTTTCGTTACACAGTGCAAAGGACGGCCCAGCAGTATGAATTGGTCGGATTCGTCAGGAATCTTCCTAATGGCGGCGTGGAGATGTTTGCGCAGGGCGACCAGAGGGATGTAGATAACTGTATCGCGGATATCGAACGGCATTTCGAAGGGCATATTTCCAACACCCATACGGAAGATATGACATTGACCGGGGCCTATGACCGCTTTTTCATTACATTTTAGACCGAACCCTCGTCGGGAGCGGGCCGCTTGATTGCCGCCGAACACTTGACCAAGATTTTCAATGCCGGCACAGCCAAGCAGCTCTGCGCTGTAGACGATGCTTCCTTCCGGGTAGCGCCGGGAGAGATTTTCGGTCTTCTGGGTCCCAACGGGGCGGGAAAAACCACCCTGCTTCGGATGTTGGGGGCGATTCTGACGCCGACATCCGGTGTTTGTGCCGTGGAGGGAATCCGAACCGATGAAAATCCGGAACAGGCCAGAAGACAAATCGGATTTCTTTCCGGCAATACCCGCCTGTATAAACGTTTGCGCGCCCGAGAGGTGTTGCGTTATTTTGGACGACTTTACGGGATGCAGGAGGGCAAAATCGAACAACGGATCGCGACGCTGGCGGCCATGTTGGAAGCCGAAGCGGTGTTGGAGAGACGCTGTGATGCTTTGAGCACAGGAGAAACGCAAAAGGTCTCCATCGCCCGTGCGCTGCTGCACGAACCGCAGGTCCTGATCCTGGATGAGCCGACGCTGGGACTGGATATCATGACCAGCCGGACGATCCTGGATTTTATTCGAAACGCGAAGGAGCGGGGGCATACGATCATTTTTTCGACGCACACCATGACCGAGGCCGAACTTTTGTGTGACCGCATCGGGCTGATCCATAAGGGCAGGATCCTGGCCGACGGGACAAAACAGCAGATTTATGAGCTGACCGGGACGAAAAATCTGCAGGAGGCGTTTCTGGCGATGGTGGAGGGGGGCATGCGATTATGAGATGGCCCATCATCTACACCATCCTTCGCAAGGAGCTGCTGGAAACCCTTCGTGACAAGCGAACGCTGTTTACCATGTTCGGCGTGCCGATCCTGCTGTACCCGCTGCTGATCCTCGTCATGGGGCAGGTCACGATCCTTCAGCAGACCAAGGTGGAGAAACGGATCTCCAGGGTAGCCATCGCGGAGGATGCGGCCCCGACGCTGCGAAGCTGGCTGGAGGGAATGGAAAAAATCGAACTGGTATCCCTGACCGATCCGAACAATCAGCTTTTATCAGGGCAGATCGACGCCGCTGTGCTTGGGCCTGAAAAGGACAGCGAACTTCTCAAAGAAACCATGTCGGTGGATATTCGCATTACATACGACCTGGCTGAGGAAGATTCGCGGGCGGCGCTGGAACGTCTGCGGGAGGGGCTGCAAAAGGAAAGAGAAAATCTCCTCAAAGAACGGTTGGATAAGTTGAAGTTGCCCATGGAATTTGTGCGCCCGATTCGGATCTGGCAAGTCAATGTAGCGCCTCCTAAAAAACTGACCGGATCGGTTTTAGGGATGATTCTGCCCATGGTGATGATCATCATGCTGGGGACAGGAGCCTTTTACCCGGCGGTGGATGTGACGGCGGGCGAAAAAGAGCGGGGAACCTTTGAAACGCTGCTTTCGGCCCCGATCGGCAAGGCCGAGATCGTATGCGGCAAGTTTGTGACGGTACTGGCGTTGTGCCTGATCACAGGATTGTTAAGCCTGGCAAGCATGGTGCTGAGCCTGCTGTTTCAGTTTTCCCAGATGGCCAAAGCCGCGGGCGAGAATCTGAATATGGATATCGGCATGATACAGATTTCTCCGTGGACGCTGGTAATTCTCTTTTTAACCATGGTCCCGCTGGCGTTTTTTATCTGTGCGATGATGATGTCGATCGCGATCCTCGCTCGAGACTTCAAGGAAGCACAGAGCTTTGTGACGCCGTTTTATATTTTGATCCTCTTGCCCGGGATGATCGCGGTGGTGCCGGGGGTGAAACTGACGACGGCGACGATGTTTTTACCGATTGCGAATGTGGCGTTGTTATTCAAGGACCTGCTGACGGGGACGGCAGGCGTCGAAGAGGTATTCGCCGTGCTGCTGAGCACGGCGGTGTATGCCATGCTCTCGCTGGTGATTGCCGTGCGGCTGTTTGAGGTGGAGGATGTGATTCTGTCGCAGGAGCGGGGATTGCCCCTGACTCTGCGACGAAGTTTGTTCCCGAAGGGAGGAACGGTTTCGCCGGGTATGGCATTGGCGCTGTTCGGGGCGGCATTGCTGCTGATGTTTTATGCGGGCGCTTATGTGCAGTTGCGGCATCTGCTGTTTGGATTATTGATCAGCCAATGGCTGCTGATAGCCGCTCCGCCGGTGGCGGCGCTGTGGTACACACGGATGGACCTGCGACGAGAGATGCGGCTACGACGGCCTTCTCTGCGGTCGGTCATAGCGGCGCTTTTAATGGCGGCCGGCCTTTGGGTGTTGATCATGCAGCTTACCTGGTGGCAGAAGCGGTGGCTGCCCGAATCGGAGGCCTTTATCCGGGAGATGAACAAGCTGTTTCAGTGGGGACAAACGCCGGGAGGACTTGCCCTGCTGATTTTAGCGGTGGGATTTTCCCCGGCGGTGTGCGAGGAATTGCTCTTTCGGGGAGCCATTTTGTCGGGCCTGCGGAACCGGTTTTCACCCTGGGTTGCCATTCTGATCAGTGGTCTTCTGTTTGGACTGATGCATCAGAATGTGTACATGCTGCTGCATACGACGCTGTTGGGATTCGCCCTGGGATTTCTGGCGCTGCGGAGCCGATCCATCGTGCCGCCGATGATTTTTCATGGCGTTATCAATACGACGACGGTCCTGCTGGCCACGGGCAATGCCCCGCCGTCCTTTCTGACGATGATGGAGCAGTGGACAGAGGCCGCTCGATTTCCGATTTGGCTGCTCCTGCTGGCCACCGCGGTCTGTATCGTCGCTGTCCGTTTGTTACAACGGCAAGACAAGATGGAAACAGCCTGATTCGGCCCAATGAACTGAAAACATTGTTGTCCTTTTAGCGCCGAAAGTTATATCGGCGCCACAACGATCGCTTTATGCGGCCGGGCAGGACACATGGCCTCGCACGCTCCGCATCCGTTGCATTGGACCGGATCGATCACGGGGACAAGCATATACATCTCTTGCGAAAAGACGTATCGGATCGCATCATAAGGACACCATCGCCGACAGACGGAACATTCCCGATCTTCCCCCAGAAGGCACAGATTCATATCCACGCGAGCTTTCCCAATTTTTATATTCGGCTTTTGCGCGATTGTAATGCGCGACAGCGCGCCGGTGGGACAGGCCTGCGTGCAGCGCGTGCAGTTTTCAAGGCAATAATCCTTTTCGAATCGTAACACCGGTGTCAGGAAACCCGCCCAGTCTCCGGGGTCCGCCTGGCGTTGAATGATATGGGCCGGACAGGATCGTATGCAGTTGCCGCACCGACTGCAAAGTCCGGTGAATTGTTCTTCATGGATGGCGCCGGGCGGACGCAGGAGACGCCGTCCGGCACTGTGGAACAGTCGAATCATACAGGCCCCCGCCGCACCCAGCAGCAAGCCTATAAAAGCTCTTCTTGCCAGACGGCCGGTCCCCAAGAGAGGCTTGTTGTCCTTCGGTGCAAAACGGAGCCGGGAACGAACCCGACAGGGCAGCCATATTGTAATATCCTGAAAAGCGCCCAACGGACAGAAGCGGCTGCACCACACATTGGGTCGGAACACATTCAGGAACAATAAAGCGACAAAGAAAATCACAGAAGACCATGCCGCAAGTCTAAACGGAGAGGCGACCGGAACCGCCAAACCGGAAAACTGAGCCAGCGGATCCAGCCAAAGCAGCAAGGGATATCCCAATAAGGCCGCCCCCAGGATTATAAAAACGAACCATTGACCGTATGCGCCTTTTCGCATGGGACGATATCCCAGACGCCGTCCCAAGACGCTCGCTCCATCCATGCACAGTCCTGTCGGGCAAACCCAACGACAAAACCAGCGATGACGCAGGGCAACTAAACCTCCCAGAATCAATCCGATCCCAATCGCCATACTACACTTTTTTACGGTAAACAGAGAAGCAACCGCCGTCAAAGGACTCATCGCAGGCACGAGAGAAAGTAAGAAAGGGCAGGAAAAAAACGGGAAAAGAATAATGACGGCAATCCCAAGGACCGTTGCGCGAACCAGGAATCTGGCAGATTGTTTCGTCATGGCAATCCGGACTTATCGTATTGTCGGCGTTCGGCGAAGGCCTCTAACCAAGGTAGGCATCCTGTTGCTTGAGGATCTTTTGAATTTTGGTTATATCCGCCTTCCGGGGCGGACATTGGTCCTGGACGGCCACGGCGGCGGCCACTCCGGCGGCATGCCCCGTTACAAAACAGTTGGGGATCAGACGCACAAGATCGGCCATGCGAATGTCCATGCTGACGCATCGGCCGGCGGCAAGGAGATGATCGACTTTCCGGGGCACCAGGGCGCCGTAAGGAATCTGCCATTCCTTATGTTCGGCATTGGAAGCCCCGCCGACGCCGATCACATCGGGAAACTTTGTATTCGCTTTCAAATCGTCCAGCCGAATCCGGTTCAATCCATGGAGAACCCGTGTGATGCGAACCCCCAGTTGAGGAGCGGTTTCCATCAGATAGACCTGTTCATAACCCGGAATGCTTCTGGTTTTTTGCATGTTTTTCCAGATAAACTTACGATGATTCATCTCCATGCGGGTCAGGGTGGCCAAATCCAGTCCATCCACCTCCGGTCCTGTCAGATTGACCCAGTTGACGCCGGCGACCGGGGTGGGATTTCCCAGCCGTCTGGGTTTTTGCCCTTCCGGCGTTTTCTGCGAATCGATACGATCCAGATTGCCGATGCGCGAAACCAGCCCGACGTTATGAGAACGATGTTCGAACTCGGCCCCGGCGGCGGCAAACACATCCCCGTCCCCTGTGGCGTCGACGACCACATCGGCCAGGATGGCCTGGCGTCCGGCCTTGCTTTCAAAAACCGCTCCCCGAACGCTCCGGTTATCCATAATGGCGTCTACACCCCAGCAGTGGAGAAACACCCGGACGCCGGCTTCTTCGATCATCTCCACCATGAGGTATTTTACCGCCTCGGCATCCACCGTCGGATTTGCGCCCGGTTTTCGATCAATGATTGCGCCGTCCATGGTATCGAGCCGGCGCATGATTTCCTCTCCGATGCCCTGACAGACCTGTTTGCCTCCGGTTACGATATGCCCGAGGATCAGCAGCACCAGGCCGCCGGTCCAGAGGCCTCCAAAGTGGCCATACCGTTCGACAAGCGTAACGTTCACACCCGTGCGTTTGGCGGCGATGGCGGCGACGATGCCGGCCGGCCCTCCCCCGACGACCAGGACATCGGTTTTATCGAGAATCGGCAACTGACGCTGCGGCTGGATAACCTGCCCATCCATGAATACAGCATTGACCCCGCGAGGTTCTATTTTTGAAGCGGAAATTACAGAGCTTTGAAAACCGCTGGACTCCCCGAGATTCTGTGCCCATAACCGTCGGCCGGGGATTCCGCTAAGGCCTGCCGCCAGTCCCGAATATCCCAGCATACGAAGACAATCCCGTCGATTGATCCTGTCTTTCATTGGGCTTTCTCCTCGATCCGTTTCTTTTCCCTGCGGCCGACCTCTTCCAGCCGCTCGTTGGTGTATTGCACAGGCTTTTGTCGCGCATAGAGAAGCGGATCGGCGTTTTCTTGGTCCATTATACGGGAGATGAATCGAAATGCAAACACCCCGCACTATATTTGTGCAGGTACCAGGCCGCCTGCTTCCATACAGCCCAAACCGATTTCCGGATGAATTATTACACACCGAGTACCGAAAGGACCGATTCCCGTTCCGGAGCGGTTTGCGGCGGTTGGGAGGTATTCTGATCCGGAGGAGTTTTACAGATTTGTTCGTAATGATAAATCTGCATAGACTCGATCTGACCGATCATAATCACGGCCAGAAAATATTCGATGACAGTGCAAACCTCCGCCGCCATGGAAACCTGGGTGCTTTTAATGAGGATGGAAAGATCACTGCTGTTTCCCATCGCGTTGGAGGCTTTCCACAGGACCAGACCAATGATCCAGCAGGCCCACCAGCCGCCGATGACAGGGCTGCCGGGCCGCCCTTTCCAGTTGCCTGGATTGCGGCTGGCCTTGAAGGTTTCCTGCATGGCCAGATACGGCTTCCAGAGAAACAGCAGCGGCACGAAGAACCACCCGACCGACCACCCCGGAGTGAATTCCAGATCCTGGGCGCCCAACTGGACCACATTGTATTTTGTGCGATATACCCAGAACAGAAATATAATAAAGGTCGCCACGCCTGCCGCCATGTAACCCAATACCGCTTTCATTTGTGCCATGTTGTTGTGTTCGGCGGCGATTTCCATCTCTTCTCGGGTTTCGAACGTTCCCTGCTGAATATTCTTCAGCAATGTCAATTCCGACCAATCGGCGGAAATCGTCAACAGGCAGACCAGAATAAGAAGACCGACGCTCATTTTAAACATCAGTCCCAGCCTTCGCGGATCCTTGAATTTATTCGGATCGCATGACAGGACCGGCTTGGCCGGTTTCGATTGTTCTGTGCGAAGCATATACCTCCTTTGAACGGCCGATACGATTCCAAATTCACAGCGAAAACGCCGACCTGGGTGTCCTCGCTACTCTCTTGAATTTCGTATCGGTGAGGCCGGATAATGACTTAAGCGGGGAAGTGGAAAATCTATCTGTTTGAGATAGAAATGGGGTTGATTCAGTTTCCGGGAGCACCGTCTTGATCCGATAACTTGCTATAGAAGGCATAAGAAAAGGGTGTACCGTACCAGACGATACACCCCCTGGATTTCAACATCCTGGAATGGCCGAGGTTATTTTTTGTTCTTCTTTTTGGCCTTCTTCTCGGACTTTTGCTGTCGAACCGCGGCCTGGGCGGCGGCCAGACGGGCGATCGGCACGCGGAAGGGCGAACAACTTACATAATCCATGCCGGCTTTGTAACAGAACTCGACGCTGGCCGGTTCGCCGCCGTGCTCTC
>JAFGGE010000165.1 GCA_016930745.1 Sedimentisphaerales bacterium | reverse complement strand
GCTTCTTTGGCGAAGGTCGATTCCAGGTCGTCGAGGATCTCGTTGGCCCGCTGCGTGATCGTCCTGGGCAGTCCGGCCAGCCGGGCGACGTGGATGCCGTAGGATTTGTCGGTGCCGCCGGGCAGGATCTTGTGCAGGAAGACGACCGAGCCCTGCCACTCGCGGACGGCGACGTTATAGTTCCTGACGTTGACCAGCAGTTGCCCCAGCTCGGTCAGTTGATGGTAATGCGTGGCGAACAGGGTCCGGCACCGGACACAGTTGGCGATGTGCTCGGTGATCGCCCAGGCCAGGCTCAGCCCGTCGTATGTGCTGGTCCCGCGGCCGACCTCGTCGAGCACCACCAGCGAGCGGTCGGTGGCGTTGTTGACGATGTTGGCCGTCTCGGTCATCTCGACCATGAACGTGGATTGCCCGCGGAGCAGCTCATCCGAAGCCCCCACGCGGGTAAAGATCCGATCGACCAGGCCGATGGTCGCCTCTTCAGCGGGCAGAAAAGAGCCGGTCTGGGCCATCAATACCAGCAGGGCGACCTGGCGGATGTAGGTGCTTTTACCGGCCATGTTCGGTCCGGTGATGAGGATCAGGTCGCCGCTGTCATCGCCGAGCGCCACATCATTGGGCACAAATTCATTGCTCATGGCCTCGGCCAGGACGGGGTGACGTCCCTCCCGAATGATCAGCTCTTTGCCGTCGGTCACGGCCGGACGTTTGTATCCCCGCTGCCGCGCCAGACAGCCGAAACAGGCCAGACAGTCGATCGTCGCAATGGCCTGGGCCAGCGATTGCAGTCGCGGGATGTACCGGGCTGCTTCGACGCGAACCTCTTCGAAGATCCGCTGCTCCAGGGCCAGGGCCTTGTCCTGTGCCCCGAGGGCCTCGGTTTCATAGTCCTTCAATTCCTCGGTGATGTATCGCTCGGCGTTCTTGATCGTCTGCTTGCGGACGTAATGCGCGGGGACCTCGTCGGCCAGGGCCCGCGAGATTTCGATATAGAATCCGAATACCTTGTTGTACCCGATCTTCAGGTTGGCGATGCCGGTCCGCTCGATTTCCTTTTGCTGGTACTCGGCCAGCCAGCTTCGTCCATCCTTACCGATGCCGCGGAGCCGGTCCAGCTCGGCGTCAAAGCCCGCCCGGATCACACCGCCGTCGCGCAGATGACTGGGACAATCCGGCTCGATGGCGCGCTCCAGAAGCTCGGCCAGTTCGTCCATGCTGTCGCACTGCCGGGACAACTCGGACAGCAGACTGGCTCTGCAGGGAGCAAGCAACTCTCGCAGGGCGGGGATCTGTTTCAAGGTGAACCCAAGGGAAACCATATCCCTGGGACCGGCGCGGAAGGTGCTGATCCGGGCCACGATCCGTTCCAGGTCGGCGATTTGCTTGAGGGTTTCTCGTGCCTGATGGCATACTGAGTCATCCTGTACGAATTCGCCGACGGCATCCTGCCGGAGCCGGATCGCCTCCCCCTCGCACAGGGGCATGCACAGCCAGGCCCGCAGCATCCGGGCACCCATACCGGTCAGGGTTTGGTCCAGGCAATCCAGCAGCGTTCCCCGGTCGCTCTCGGTGCGCAGGGTTCGCAGCACTTCCAGCGACCGCAGGGAGGTCTGGTCGATTTGTAGGAAATCGGTCCGGCTGACCTTTCGCAGCGAACGGATATGGTTCAATGCGGTCTTCTGCGTTTCGTTGAGATATTCCAGGATCGCTCCGGCCGCACAGATGCCCTGGTCGTCGTCGGCAATCCCGAATCCTTCCAGCGTAACCGTGCCGAAGTGCCGCAGCAGCTTGGTTCGGGAGGTATGCGGATCGAAATACCACCCGGGCCGCTCGGTAATGAGTGCCTCGGTCAACGAGCCGATCTGCTCGGCCAGTCGGCGGGATTCGGCGGCGAACAGCTCATTGCCTGTCTCGGGCAGCAGGACTTCCCTGGGACCCAGCCGCAGCAACTCGTCCACGATCTGTCCGGCCGAGACCTCCTGCAGGAAAAAATGCCCCGTGCTGATATCGACCCAGGCAATCGCGCTTCGTTTGGGGCCGACGCTGACCGAAGCAAGAAAATTATCCTGCCTGGCGTCGAGCAGCATGTCATCGGTGAGCGTACCGGGCGTGACGATCCGCACGACATCGCGTTTGACGACGCCCTGGGCCTGTTTCGGGTCCTCCACCTGTTCGCAGACGGCAACCTTGTAGCCGGCCTGGAGCATCTTTTTGAGGTAATTATCGACCGCATGATAGGGCACCCCGGCCAGCGGGACGGGATTGGCCCCTTTGCTGCGGCTGGTCAGGGCCAGACCCAGGACACGCGAACAAATGCGGGCGTCCTCATAAAACGTCTCGTAGAAATCGCCCATCCGGAAAAACAGCACCGCGTCCGGATATTTTTCCTTGAAGCGATGAAACTGCCTCATCGCCGGCGTCAATGTATCCTCGTGTCCGGCCACAATTCAATTCCCGGGAACACCCTTTTCCATGAATGTTGGATTGGAACACTCGAGATCGTCCAAAGGTTCATTCGGCAGTGATTATACGGAAAATCCTGCCGGCAACAACAATCCGGCCTGTTGTTTTAGGCAGTGTAAAAGGATCATTAAAAGAAAGGGTATATTACCGCCGGGAAATTTGGGAATAAGAAGCGTTAAAAGGAACTGAAAAATCCGACAATTTCGCCGAACCGATCCTGCGAAACCGCGTACACTTATCAAACTGCTTCGATGGAAGCGCAACGACCAATAAAATGTGTACAAGGAGAAGAAAAATGAGATCAAAAATCGCACTTTTAACCGTACTGATCATGGTTCTTGGTATATCGGCCGCTTCGGTTTCGGCTCTGGTAGTTTCCTCGGAAAAACAGGCCACGCTAACCACGACCACTAGCCAGGGGCAGGACTGCTCCGCCCAGGAGTTGGCCTGCGGCAAGGAAAAATGCGGAGCACAGAAAGAGGCCGACAAGGGCCAGTGCGACAAGCAGAAGTCCGCCTGCGGAAAAGAAAAGGACTGTGAAAAGAAGCAGCAATGTGATAAATCGGGTGACAAAAAATGCGATCCTGATAAGAAAGACTGCTGTGCCGGCGGCAAACCAGCGTAAGTTTGCCGGTTCACTGTACATGATAACCGTGTGCTGTTTGGAAGGCGGCCCTGGTGGATATACAGGGGCGCCTTCTTTTTTTACCGAGGAACACAGCGTCTTGCGGTTCATCCTCCCGCCGCGCGGCAGGAGGGTTCCTGTATCAGGGCGTCAGGCAGGGACTCGACAAAGTATTTGATCTGGTTCCTTATTTTTCGGTAGCAATCCATGATTTCGGCCTCGTCTTTCGCCGTGGCCGCCAGTTTGGGCGGATCCTCAAAACCAACGTGCATCACTTTGGTATGACCGGGAAAGATCGGACAGTGTTCCCTGGCATGCCCGCAAACGGTGACCACCGCGTCAAAGTCCACCCCCTTGAATTCATCGACATGTTTGGACCGATGTCCGCTGATATCGACACCCGCTTCGGCCATGACCTTCACCGCATAACGATTCAATCCATGCACCTCGAGCCCTGCGCTGTAGGCCTCGATCAGATCGTCTTTAAGCTGACGGCACCAGCCTTCGGCCATCTGGCTGCGGCAGGAATTGCCTGTACATAAAAAGAGAATCTTCATTCGGTTTTGTTTTGCCATCGTCCCACTCCGAAGATTGGTTCCGTTCCGCCCCAAAAGCGTACTATACATACACTCTTGTTGCCCTTTTTTCAAGAGGGAATTTCACACAATTTCCTTTCTGTCGCTCTTTCACGGAGCTGGAAGACGTATACAGGAAAAAACGACAGGTATTTTTTCGTATAAAGGTCGAAGCATTCCAGTACAATAGCGGAAAATTTGCATAACGTCGAATGATGAGGAGTCGTCAATGAATTGGATACGCTTAACCGGCGCTCTGGGGATCGCCGTGATCGTGCCATTTGCGATCGGGATTGGCGGCTCCCTTGCCGTCCGCGGTTCCATTGAGGGCTGGTACGCTCAGCTTAACCGCCCGCCGCTGACTCCCCCGAATTGGATATTCGGGCCTGTATGGACGGGTTTATACCTTCTGATGGGAGTCGCTTCGTTCCTGGTCTGGCGACAGGGGTGGCGACAAAGACAGGTCCGTACGGCTCTTTTTTTCTATACCGTGCAGCTTGTCCTGAACGGCTTTTGGACCCCCCTCTTTTTCGGGATGCATACCATCGGAATCGCGCTGATTGAAATCTGTCTTTTATGGCTGATTCTGCTGATCGCCATACAACAGTTCGGTCGCATTTCGCGCTACGCCGCGATGCTCCTGTTGCCGTACCTGTTCTGGATCAGTTTTGCCGTGTATCTGAACGCGGGTTTCTGGTGGCTGAATCGCTGAAGGAGACCGGATCATGAAAATTGCCGTCAGCGGATCGAGCGGATTGATCGGATCGGCGATCGTCAAGAGTTTGCTCCGTCGCGGCGATACGGTACTTCGTCTTGTCCGCCGGAATCCCCCGTCAGGGGCCGACGAAATCTTCTATCGACCCGACGAGAATCCGAAAGCGATACGGAATCATACAGAGGAATGGTCAAAGCTGAACGGTCTGGATGCCGTGATTCATCTGGCCGGCGAATCGATCGCCGGCCGCTGGAGCCCGGAGAAAAAAAAACGTATTTATGCAAGCCGAGTCAACAGCACGCAACTCCTGGCGCAGGCCCTTGCCGAGTCGCAGGTTGTCGCCAAACCGCCACGGGTCTTTCTCTGTGCATCGGCCGTCGGTTACTATGGGGACCGGGGCCGGGAAATCCTCACGGAAGAGTCTGCTGCAGGCAAAGGTTTCCTCACCGGGCTATGTAAGGAGTGGGAAGCCGCCGCCAGGCCCCTGACCGAAGCGGGAATTCGGGTAGCGCACCTGCGCTTCGCAGTGGTCCTGAGCCCGCAGGGAGGAGCCTTACCCAGGATGCTGCCCCTGTTCCGTCTGGGGCTTGGAGGCAGACTGGGCAGCGGCGCCCAATATATGTCCTGGATAACGCTGGAGGATGCGGTATGTGCTATCTTTTTTGTGCTTGATCAGCCTTCGATCATCGGCCCCGTCAATGTAACCTCGCCCAATCCTGTAACCAACGCCGAGTTTACCAGAGCACTCGCGTCTGTATTGCGCCGCCCGGCCTGGTTTTCCGTTCCAGCGCCACTGCTGAGATGGAGTTTGGGAGAATTCGCCGAAGAAACCGTGCTGGCCTCGACACGAGCCATACCCCAAAAGCTCCGGAAGGCCGGCTTTTCCTTCCAGGATACAGACCTGAATCAGGCGCTGTCGTCTCTGTTGGCCAGGCCTGCCTAAGTTTGCCATTCGACCTAAAAGACAAATCCCGGATAAAGAAATTTTCATAGTGGACGGAATGTTCTTGTGATACAATCTCTTTTTGTCTGAATTCCCGTTATTATTCCCGATGAGGAAAAAAAGTATGACATCTTCTACCCTGTTGCGAATTCTTCTTGTCCTGTGTTGTTCATTGCTTTTTCCGACAACGGTTATCTGTGCCCATGACTCGGCCTGGAATCAACAAGAGGATCCGTTGTCCTTTTCTTTCCGGTATGGGGGGAATCTCTTTGAGAATATACGATCCGGCTGGACCATTACCCGGGAACAGAACACGCTTCCCGACCATCGTTTGCAACGGATCGTTGCTTATAACGATCCTCGTACTCCTCTGTCGGTCACGGCGGAAGGAATTGATTATCCCCGTTCTTCGGCAAGGGAATGGCTGGTCCGGT
>JAFGGE010000164.1 GCA_016930745.1 Sedimentisphaerales bacterium | reverse complement strand
TTCAAGACCTTTCATGGACGCCGGCCGGATCGTATCCGGTTTATCAAAGGTATTATGTGTGTTCATGGCGTCGGCGGTCAGGACGCGCCCGGAAACCTGCTTGGGCGTTGCGCCCGGCAGCTCACAGACCAACTCGGCGGGCATTTCCGGATCCAGGTTGCATAGGGAGATATGGGTAACGCCGGAATCGTCTTTGGAGGCGGAAACAGATACAGAGGCAACCGTCTGTCCTCTATATTCGTAAGGCCGACAGGTCAGATCTACGGGCAGATACGTTGCACCCTGATGGACCTTGAACATTTCAAAAACATGGTAGGTCGGGGTCAGAATCATTTTCGGCCCATCGGTCAGAATCATCGCCTGCAGGACGTTATTGGTCTGGGCGATATTGGCCATCCGTACACGATCGCAATGCTCATTGAAGGCGTTCAGGAAAATGCCTGCCGAAACCGCGTCGCGGAGCGTATTTTGCTGGTACAAAAAGCCTGATTTTGTGCCCGGCTCCTCGTCCCACCAGGTGCCCCATTCATCCACGTATAACCCGATCCGTTTGCGGGGATCGACCTTGTCCATGATCTCGATGTTCTTCTGCAGGAGGTCATAAACGCCCAGCGTGTTTTTCATCAGGGCAAACCATTCTCTCTGGTCGAATTGGGTCGCGCTGCCCTTGCGGTTCCAGTCCCCCGTGCCGCGGACATAATAATGCAGACTGACGGCCTGAGTATGGCGATAAACACGCGGCATGAGAACCTCCATCCAGTGGTAGTCTTCCCCGCCGGGTCCGCAGGCCACCTTGACGAGGCGGTTGCCGGAGTAGCTCCGCACATAGGTCTGGAAACGCTTGTAGAGGTCGGCGTAGTATTCGGGCGTCATGTTGCCCCCACAGCCCCAGTTTTCGTTGCCGACGCCGAAATATTTCACCCGCCAGGGTTTATCGCGGCCATTGGCCCGACGCAGATTGGCCATCTCGCTGTTGCCGTCAAAGGTCATATATTCGACCCAATCCTGCATTTCCTCTACGGTGCCGGAGCCGACATTGCCGGCGATATAGGCCTCGCAGCCTAGCTGTTCGCACAGATCGAGAAATTCATGCGTGCCGAAGGCGTTGGTCTCGGTAACCATGCCCCAGTGAGTATTGAGCATGCCGGGGCGTTTATCGTACGGTCCGATTCCCTCTTTCCAGTGGTACTCGTCGGCAAAGCAGCCGCCCGGCCAGCGCAGGACGGGAATGTCGAGTTTCTTAAGGGCCTCGACCACATCTTTGCGGATGCCGCGGACGTTTGGGATCTCCGAATCCGGACCCACCCAGAAGCCTTCATAGACACAGCGGCCCAGATGTTCGGCGAAATGCCCATAGATCTCCGGGGCGATGGTGTTTCTGCCCTGGTCGGCGTGGATGATCAGATGATTGGCAATATCGCTATCCGTCGAAATCTTTGTGGCGGCATTGGATATTCCAATCCAACAAACAGATATACCGATGTAAACCAGTACGAAACTTGTCGATTTCATAGTCTTTTCTCCGCGTTTTCTGAGTATTGTAAGGACACCGGATGATAGAGGAAAAACAGGGGGAAAGCAAGCTTTTCTGCGGGCTCTTTTGTCGGAGATTATGCGAATCACGGCGAATTTTCTTTCCCTAAAATGCGAATTCTGGCAGAATTCGCAGATTCTATTCGTCGGAAATAAGGAACGCTGAAGCAGGAGCTGGAGCTTGGACGAGCGGTCGGAGAAACAACTGATCCAGGCCTGCCGGCAGGGCGACAAGGACGCTTATGCCTGGCTGGTGCGAAACTATTCGAGAAGCGTATTCGCAATTTGTATGGGAATACTCGGGAATACACACGATGCCGAAGACCTTACCCAGGACGTGCTGCTGCGTGGATTCAAGGGGATCGGGCGGCTTCGGGAGACCGACCAGTTCAGGCCCTGGATCTTTCAAATCGCAAGAAACATGTGCATTGATTTTTTACGACGACGCAAGATCGGTAAAGGGGCCTTTATTAAGGTCCGTGACAGACAGGAACGGGCCGATTCGACGGTCGAGCAGGATTATACGTTCCTGGAAAGAGCCATTGGCCGTTTGCCGGAAAAGTATCGACTTCCGCTGATGATGTACTACTTTCAGGAAAAGAGCACCGAAGCGGTTGCTGAGGCCATGGGAATCAGTCCGGCAGGCGTATGCAGCCGGCTGAGCCGGGCCCGACAGAAACTGCGAACCATTCTGGATCAGCAGAGGCAGGAAAATGAATAATCCGTGTAAAAATATGGCGGATCAGATCGCGTTGCTTGCTGGGGGCGACCTGGCAGAGCAGGCATCGCAGTCGGTGTGCTCTCATCTGGCCGATTGCGACCGATGCCGGCGATATTATGAAGAACTCCTGTTGGACGACAAAATCCTGACGGCCTGGGTCGATTCGCTGGATTCGGACTTATCCCGGTTGGAACAGAAGGTGCTGGCCGGTCTGGAGACGGTCCGGCAGGATGCACCGCATTCACAAGTAGATGTGAGTGGATTGGTCCTAAAACTTACCGCCGTCGCGGCAGTATTCATAATGGCGGCACTGGTTGGCCGACTCTGGTGGCAGGCCGATCAGGCCCAAAAGAAGCTGCAAGCCAATAAGGATAATCTGGTTCAACCTATCGCTCCGGATCTCCTGAATACCCCTGAGCCGGTGGGGATTGGAACACCCAAGCCAAAATTGGAGGGAGGCGTCGATCCGGATACAGAAAAGGTCAAGCTGCCACTGGTGCTGCCTGTGGCGATGTTCCGCGGGACGCCGACGGATCTGCCCGGCGTGCCCGATCTGGAACCACCGCGGGGTAAAGACCGTCCGCCGTTTTATGTGCCGCAAGGCGTGGAAAATGCGGCCCTCGATAAAAAGGTTGCCAGCAGCGAGACCGAGCCGATCGTGGGCGATCTACGCATGGTCAACGACGGCGATAAGGAGGCCTCGGATGGACATTATGTCACGCTGGGGCCGGGGCTTCAGCAGGTAACGATCGATCTGGGCGATTTGTACGAGGTTTATGCGATTGTCGTCTGGCACTATCATAAAGAGGCGCGGGCCTATTATGATGTGATCGTACAGGTCGATGAATGGGGTGATTTTACCTATCCTGTGACGCTGTTCAACAACGACCGGGATAATTCCACCCGGCTGGGCTTGGGCCGCGACCTGCATTATGTCGAGACCAATGAAGGCCGGCTGATCGACGCCAGGGGCATTCCCGCTCGGTACGTGCGTCTCTACAGCAGCGGCAACAGCGACGACGAGCTGAATCACTACTGCGAGGTCGAGGTCTATGGCAGGCCGCTGGAATGAGTAGGATATTCAGCGCATGGCGGCAGGCCAGTCTGTCGGGCAAAGACTCAGCCAATTGGATGCTGCTCGGATAAGATCTTCTATATCAATTGCATTATCGTCATTACTGTCTCCGACCAGAAGCGGTCCTTG
>JAFGGE010000163.1 GCA_016930745.1 Sedimentisphaerales bacterium | reverse complement strand
GGCCCGGCCCGGCGGCAGGATCTTCTCTGGACCATTGGGCCAGCGTTTCGGGTACGGATAAACGATGAAGAAACTCCCACAGGGCCTGAATAAATTGTTTTCCCGTCGTTTTTTCCGAAGCCATCAGATTTTCGTCCAGATCGGCAAGCGGGACAATCGCCTTCCACCGCATCCGATCTATCCCTGACGAATCGAACGCCTCCTCGGCTCCTGCGAACGACCAGGTCGCTCCCTGTATCCAGTCCTCCTGGTTTACCCCGTAGGCCAGGCAGTAATTTTCCAGTTCGTTGGTTTCCTCGGCACAAAGAGGTCCCAGACCGGTTTTTAAAAAGGCAAGAACATCACCGACAAGGAAACGGTTTTGGATCGCCCGGAATGCGGTTTCGACCAATTCGATCAGCGGATGCTCGGAAAGCGGTTGAGGGCGGTCGATAAAATAGGGGATCGCCGCATCCTCGAATTCGGCCTGAATATAACGCCGGTATCCGGCCATGTCCGAGACGATCACAGCCATATCCCGGTATCGTAGGCCGCCGCGAACAAGACGGGAAATCTTCCCGGCCACGAATCGCGTTTCGCTCCGCGGATGGAAGGCCTTGACGACCTCAACGGCTGAATCACAACCGGGCAAAGGAGTTTGTTTGGAAACCGACGCAAACAGATGTTGTTCCAGATGCGCCAAAGCCGGGGCACTGGAAAACCGTTTGCCTTCGCACAGAAGGATCGGAGGCTCTATCGGTATCCTGCGTTTGCGAAGAATTTCGCCGATTTGACAAAAGGTTCGTTCGCTCGCGGCAAACAGGCCTGCCGAATCCACCTGTTCCGGATCCGTCAGAGACTGGTTAAAAGTCCGCCCGTCCAGACACAAGGCGATCTCGGTCTCGGCGGCCGCCGCCAGCAATTCGGCCAGAATCTCCATCTCTTGCCCGGTAAAGCCGGAGAAGCCATCTACCCACAACTGCATGTTACGTAAAAAACCAGCCTTCGAAATCTTCCCTGCCGCATCCGTCAGTACGCTGTCCGGATTGAACAGCGTCTGTTTCGGACGGGTAAAATAGTCCTGATAAGCGACGAGTAGGATATGCAGGTCATGAAATTTAGCTTTTGTGGTTGCCGTTGCTCTTTCGGAGTCCATAATAGAACAAAGGTGCGCCACATCGTCGGGCGTTTTTCCATACTCGTACAATTCTGCGATGATCCGCGCCAGTTCCGCCGCCAGCCCGGGTTTGTCCGTATCCCATCGAAACACCCTCAGCCGGTCCCTGTGTTCCCGCAGCAACTTCGCCAGAACCATCTCGCGTCCGGCCTGGCTCAGTTCGGTCTGTCCCGGCCGGTTGCCAAGAAGGAGAAACCGCAACCGATCGAAGGACAATACATGCAGGCGACTGTACGCACGCACCGTTCCCTCGCTCAGAATGGCCCGTTCCGCCTGATAGGTCGCCTGTTCGGGCACCAGAAACACCAGCGGGCAATCCCCTCCATCCGCCAGCGCATGGAGGATTGAATCGATGCAATATCGAGTCTTGCCGCTGCCGCTTCTTCCCAGAATAAATCGTACCGACATTACACAGGCTCGCAAAACAGGTTCCTGATGGGTCCATCCCACATGCCTATAAAAGGACCTGGCCCGATAATCTGTATCATACGGAGCGGGATTTTGCAACGATGGGACGATTCTCCCGGGAAAGGATTGTGTTTTTCACCGGAAATATCGACACAGTCATGGTCGGCTTTTCCCGATAAGAGCAAGGAGGTACAAGAGCGAAAAATAAGAAGGCAGGTAGGAAACGGACTATGCTGAATCGAAAGCAGCTTATTAAAATCGGAATTCTCGGCGGAGCGGCTTTTGGTTGGATTGCCTGGCTGGGATTCTTCAGCGGTTCGGTTGCTGAAACCTATGAGATTCATCCGGAAATTACCCTGGGACCCTATCAGACCGAAACCATGCGGATGATCGATGCTTATGAGCGTCTGTCCGATCAATATCGGGATATGGTGCAGGGCAATCTAAGCCGAATGGCTGCCGATACCCATCAGCTTGTCGAAAAGTTGGAATCGATGGATCACAAACTGGACGCCCTGAGCCGACAGATGACCCGGCTGGAAAGGCATCTCGGCCTGCCTGCGACGGCCAATCCAGGTCCGGCAAAGCCCATTTCCGCCAAACCCGCCGGCAACCTGCCCCCGCGCAGGACCGAAGCACAGTAGCCGCCTAGTCAAACACCTCCGGACAGGCCATAATGTATTCTCGGACCTTGTCCATATCCGCCATCGCCACGGCGACCTTATCGTCGGCCGCTCCATAATAGACATACAATTCGTTGGTCTCGGGCATAACCACGCCGCCGGTGACAAACGTCACATCGCTGACGTCCCCGATCCGCTCGTAATCCTCCCGCGGCCCCAGCACCCACTCCTCGCCGCGCCGCTTTACACGCCAGGGATCGTTCTTATCGAGCAGGGCCATCCCGATCCGGTAAATCTGTCCGGCCGCGGTGCCCCGGACCCCGTGATACAGGATCAGCCAGCCTTCCGGGATCTCAATCGGCTGACAGGCCAGGCCCACGCGAACCCCGTCCCAGTAGGCATGGCGGGTTCGCAGCAGTACCCGATGGTCTCCCCAATGTTTCAGGTCGGGCGACAGACTGATCCAGATATGGGCCTCGCCCCGCACGATCGGACGATGAATCAGGGCAAAACGTCCGTTGAAGCGGCGCGGCAGCAGACAGGCATCCTTATCTTCCGGCGGCAGCATCCCGCCCAGCCGGGCAAAGGTCTTGAAATTGCGGGTAATCGCAAGCGAAACAAGCGGACCCCCTTCGCTGAAGGACACATAGGTAATGGCAAACTGCTTCTGCTCTTCCAGCCAGACGATCCGCGGATCTTCCAGCCCCCATTTCTCTTCCTTGGTGGTGTGGTCCGGCAGCATCGTCGGCTCCGGATCGATCCGCCAGTCGGTCAGGCCATCCCTGCTCCGGGCCACGGTCAGGTGGGAAAATCCCCGCAGGTCTTCCACCCGGTTCAAGAGAAGCACCTCTCCGTCGATCCGGATCGCCGCAGGATTGAACACCGAGTTGATCGGATACGGCCAATGGCGTTCGGTAAGGATGGGATTGCCCTCGTACCGTCGGAACAGGGCCGCCGCCAGTTTTTGACGCTCGATTGTCTTCATTGCATTGAAATCCGTAAAAAAAGTATATCGGTTCTCTATATTATTAGTTCGGCAAAACGGCGTTCCGGCTGGAATCCGATCCCGCATTTCTCTAAAAGAGCCCCATGCTTTCGAAAACGCATTAGATATTATGCCCAGACCAACGCGTATTGTATACGCGGATTCCCTGCACAGTAAAAAATATGCGGAAAATGGATATAAAATACTCTATTGCAGACCCTGTAAGCCGGATTCGAACTCGATGGAAAGTGATACGAAAGATTTTCCCGACCGGAAAACAGAGGGATTCCAACCGGAAGGTTGAAACAAAACGGCGATCTATGCTATGATGGCTTCGATAGTGCCCAAAACGAATGGTAAAACAAGGGCAGGAAAACTGTTTTATAAGGCGCCCCGGGGGCTGTCCAGGAAAGGTGGTATTTGACGATGGCAGGAGACAGAAGAATCATCAGGTCGCGTATCGAAGTCTATTTCCCAATACTTATGGCCTTGTTTTTCACGCGAATGGCGGCGGCACAGGACAATTCGCCCCTTGCGGTCTCGTTTACCATCGATCCGGATCGTGTCCTGAACCGGATCGATGAAAAGGTATACGGTCATTTTTTTGAGCATATTTATCACTCGGCCAACGGCGGACTCTGGGGTGAGCTGGTCTGGAATCGCAGTTTTGAGGAAAACAATGCGGGACTCTGGAAGGTTGAAGGAGAGGACCTTGTGCAGGCCGGGATGGGTACCGACCAGCGGTATCTGTTCGGCGATCCGGCGTGGACGGATTACGAATTCACCCTCGAGGCGATGAAAACCGGCGGCAGCGAAGGATTTCTGATCCTCTTCCGCGAAACAAGCCCGCGCGCCCACTACTGGTACAATCTCGGCGGCTGGGGCAATGAGCGGCATCAACTGGAAAAAGGCCAGGGACAAGGCCGCAGGACGGTCGGTCCGGCCGTACAGGAAAAAATCGATACGGGGAAATGGTACCGAATCAAGGTGCGCTGCGAAGGAAACCGTTTCCAGATATGGCTTGACGACAAACAAGTTCTTGATTACACCGATACACGGTCCCCGCATCTTCAGGGCAGGGTCGGTGTCGGCACCTGGGCTACCCAGGCGAAATTCCGCCATCTCAAAGTGGCTTCGCTGGATGGAACGGTGTTATTCCAGGGCCTGCCCACTGTGTTGAAACAGTCCTTCGATGTAAAGCACTGGAATCTGTTCGGGACAGGGACCGCGGAGATTGTTCAGGATCATCCTTTCAACAGCAATTACAGCCTCCGAATTAAAAATGATTCCGAATCGACAGGGTTGTCGCAACCCCATTTCCATCTCCAGGCGGGAGAGCTTTACGCCGGCTCTCTCTGGATTCGCGGCACAGCGTCCGACGGGCTGACGGTCCGTTTGGCCAACAGCAATGGAAGCCTATCCGAGGATACATTGAGCGTTCCAGGCCGGGAATGGGAAGAACGGACATTTACACTCCAGCCTGCCCTTTCGGAATCGGATGCCTCGCTGCACATTATAGTGAACGGCAAAGCTGATATTGTGATCGACCAGGTCAGCATGATGCCGCAATCATGGAAAGCCGAAGGGGGCTTCCGGCCGGATCTTCTCAGGGCGGTAGCGCGTATCGAGCCGCCGATTATCCGCTGGCCGGGCGGTTGTTTCGCCTCCCCGTACCGCTGGAAGGATGGGATCGGTCCTCAACAGGCCCGTCGTGTCACCCGACGCGAGTTGTGGGACGATCTGGACATCAACAGCCTTGGGACCGATGAATTTATCACGTTGTGCCGTAAGGTCGGCGCCGAGCCGCTGATCGTGATCAATATCGGAACCCCACAATGGAACCTCGATGCCGACTCCTACGATTTTCTTCAGGACGCCCTGGACTGGATCGAATACTGCAACGGGCCGGCCGACTCGAAATGGGGCAAGATTCGTGCAGCCAACGGGCATCCCGAACCCTATAATGTTGCCTATTGGGAGATCGACAATGAGACATGGGGAATGGGAGTGGAAAATTACATAGCCGCCGTGAAAAAATTCGCTCCGGCCATGCGCCAGACCGATCCGTCGATCAAGCTGGCCGCCTGCGGCAGCGGCGGATTTGATCTCCGATGGAATCAAAGGATAATAGACAACTGCGCGGAACTGATCGATTATATAAGCATCCATCATTATGAAAATCCGGACCGATTCGCCGAAGGACCGTACAACTATGAGCGTTTCATTCGACAGATCGGCGAGCTCATCGCCGCTTCGAAAAATCCCAAGCTGAAAATTTACTGCTCCGAGTGGAATGCCCAAAGCACGGATTGGCGCACCGGACTGTATGCCGGCGGCGTGCTCAACGCCTTTGAACGCTGCGGCGATGTTTTCGAGATCGGCGGTCCGGCCCTCTTTTTACGTCATGTCTCGGCCAGCGCATGGGACAATGCTTTTATCAACTTTGACCAATCGTCCTGGTTCCCGGCTCCGAATTACGTGGTGATGCAACTCTGGCGTCGCCATTATGCTCCCCATCGAATCCTGATCGAAGGGGACACAGAACCTCTGAACATCGTCGCGACCAAATCGCAGGATGGACGAACCCTCTATGTCAAATGCGTCAATCCAAAATCCTCCCATGCCGAGGTTTCGATCAGGCTGTCGGATAAACACCATCCCGCCTTTGCCGGTATGGAACTGGTGGCCCCCGGGTCTCTGGAGGCCCGCAATACTCTCCAGCGGCCCGGCGCCGTATGCGTCGAACCGGCCACGGTCCGCATCAAAGACGGAATCCTGCAATTTACCTTGCCTGCCCTGTCCGCGGGAGCGCTTACGATCCGGCTTTAGCCATCGCCTGCTATCCGCCACAGATCAGGAACAAACCGATGGATCGGGAATCGACGGGCATCGGATCCATAGGATAAAAGGGTTCGATTCGGGGATTGCACAGGATAGCGGATCGGTCTAGACTATGGCGGCAAGACTTGCCCCATGGGGGCAGAACTAAAATCGATGCCGGACGTAGACATCCTGAAAACCGGATTATTTTTGGAGAATCGATAGCATGCGAAAATGTTTGCTTGTAGCGATTTCTGTCTGTCTGGGGCTTTCGGTTTGCCGGTCGCAATCGCTTCCCCTGCTCCAGTACGCCGACCAGCAATCTTCGGCCACAGTCGCTTTGTCGGAATACCAGGGAAAATCCGCTCTGGCCGTCCGGTTCGAGGGCACGGACGATCTGCATTACTATGCCCGCTCCGAGACCGCTCCGGCCCCGGGCCTGCAGCTTCAGATCAGCGCCCGAGCCGATGGAGTTGCATTTGGACAGACGGTCTTTCCGGAGTGGTCCCTGTTCTATGACAAGGCCGCGGAAAAAAATATTGAGGTATATGTCGGTAATTTTACGGTTCTTGTGCCCATTCAGTCCGCCCCCGACGAATCCTTCGAAGCCGAAGTGATGATCCAGGGCATCGCCTGTACGAGCCAAATTTGTCTGCCCCCATTTACCAAAACCATGCAGGTCACTATAAATCTCGAATCGGGGCAGGTTGCCGAAGCCTCCAAATCTGCAGAGGATAATGCCGCCGCTCAGGATAAAAAGCCCATTGAGAAGGAAACAACACATTCCGAACCGACAAAGGAAGTCGGCAGTGAGGAACTGAGCAACACGCTGTCGCAGTGGAAGGAAGCTCACACACCCCAGGAGCAGGCGGATCGAAGTATTCCTTTTTATTTTATCCTGGCTCTTCTGGCGGGTCTTTCAATCAATATTATGCCATGCGTCCTGCCGGTGATCCCTCTGATTATCATGCGGCTGGTCTCGCAGGCCAAAGAATCCGGCCCGCGACGAGTGGCCCTGGGGCTTTCGTTTTGCGGGGGGATCGTATTGTTCTTCATCGCCTTTGCGGTTCTGGCTGTAATCATCAATCTGACCACCGGCGCTGTGATCGACCTGAACAGCCTGTTTCGAAATCCGACAGCCGTAATCGTCCTGTTCCTGCTGATCGTCTTTTTCGCCCTGGTGTTTCTGGATCTGATCACGATCGCCCTGCCGTCTTCGGTGACAGGCCGGCAGGATGCCGGCTCCGGTTTTGCCGGATCGATTGGAATGGGCTTTTTTGCCGGTATCCTGAGCACCCCCTGCAGCGGCGCCCTGCTCGGAGCGGTCCTGGTCTGGGCGCAAACCCAGCCTCTCTATATCAGCAGCGCCGCCATCGTATTAATGGGCGTCGGCATGGCGCTGCCCTATGCCGTGCTGGTTTCGATCCCTTCGCTGTTGAATTTCGTTCCCAAGCCCGGTACCTGGATGGAAATCATTAAAAAGGCCGGCGGCTTTTTATTGCTTCTGATCGCCGTCAAGTTCACGTTAACAGCTCTGCCCAAAGAACGGCTCATTAATGTCCTTCTGTATGGTGTGGCATTCAGCTTCTGTGTATGGATGTGGGGAGGCTGGGTGAGCTTTTCCACTCCGCCTGGCCGCAAGTGGACGGTTCGCGGCATCGCCGTGATTCTGGCGGTCCTGACCGGTTTCTGGCTGCTTCCGGCTCCGCAAGAATCGGTTATCCAATGGAACCGCTATGATCGCAGCCTGCTCCACGAATCCCTTGATAATGGACGGCCTGTTCTGATCAAGTTCACGGCGGACTGGTGCTACAACTGTAAGGTTGTGGATCGAAAGGTATATCAACTGCCCGACATGGCTCGTTTGCTCGAACAAAAAAATATTCTTACTGTCAAAGCCGATACGACCCAGGCCGATTATCCCGCTTCTGTCGACCTCAATTCCGTTTTCGGCGAGGCCGGCAATGTGCCTGTGACCGTCGTCCTCAATCCCAACGAGAAGACCTATATCAAGCTTCGCGGAATCTTCGATCCCGAACAGCTCCGTCCGATTCTAAACCAACTGCCATAATCCCGGGAAATCGCGCATGAACAAGAAAATCAAAGTGGATAAGGCGCAGGCCAAAGAACGTATTGAAAAAATCATGCCTATTCTCAAACGCACCTATCCGGAAGCGAAGATCGCCCTGAACTGGGATCAGCCGTGGAATCTGCTGGTCGCGGTGATCCTCTCGGCCCAGTGCACCGACACGAGAGTCAATATGGTCACCAAAGATCTGTTTCAAAAATACCACACGCCCCAGGATTATCTCAATGTTAATATCGAGGAGCTTCAGGAAGACATCAAAACGACCGGCTTTTTCCGTAACAAGGCCAAAAACATCCGCGGCGCCGCCAAGAAACTGATCGAAGATTTCGGCGGCAAGGTGCCCGATACGATGGAAGAATTACTGACGCTGCCCGGCGTAGGGCGCAAAACCGCCAATTGCATCCTCGGCAACGCCTACGGTATTCCGGGGATCACCTGCGACACGCATGTTATCCGGCTCAGTCGACGTCTGGGCTTGAGCGAAAACAGCGATCCGGTCAAGCTCGAATTCGACCTAATGGAGATTGTGCCGCAGCGCAAAGGAGGCGGCTGGACGATGTTCAGCCACTACCTGATCTGGCACGGCAGGCGTATCTGCAAGGCGCGAAAACCCGATTGCGATCCATGTCCGATAAGCCCATACTGCCCCTCGTCCCATAATCCGGACCTGTGGTGATTTTGCCTCAACGCATGAGGTAATCTGGCCGATGAAACAAGGATATGAAAATCATTTGGGACGTGAATTGAGGAAAACGATGACGACGAACAACAAGATGCCTTCGGAGGAGCCCTGGCGTATATTTCGTATTATGGCCGAATTTGTGGAAGGCTTCGAAGAGCTTTCCGTCATGGGTCCGGCTGTGTCCATTTTTGGATCGGCCCGCACTGAACCCGGCACAAAATACTACGAACTGGCCCGACAGACCGCCGAAGAAGTGGTTAAGGCCGGATTTGCCGTCATCACGGGCGGAGGCGGAGGCATCATGGAAGCGGCCAACAAAGGCGCCTTCGAAGGCGGCGGAACCAGCGTTGGACTCAATATCGAGCTCCCGCAGGAACAGATTCCCAACGAGTATCAGAATCTGACCCTGCATTTCCGGTATTTCTTCTGCCGCAAGGTCATGTTTCTCAAGTACGCCAATGGATTTATCGTGTTTCCCGGCGGATTTGGAACGATGGACGAGTTGTTCGAGTCGCTGGTCCTTATCCAGACGCTCAAGCAGGCCTATTTCCCTGTCATCCTGATGGGCAGCGAGTATTGGAAAGGCCTGTTCGATTGGATCGAAAATGTGATGCTCAAACAGTCTGAATACATTTCCCCGGAAGATCTGGATGTGTATACCATAACAGACAATCCCGACCAGGCCGTACAGATCATCACCGAGTTCCACCAGTCCAGCAAAACCGGCGGCCTGAGCGAACCTCCCGGACTAAAACGGCGGAAAACGGATCATTTATAAGCAGCACAACCGGCATATTGGGCCGGGAATAGTATATGCGCCGGAGGGGCAAAATGAAAATCATGGATGGAAAATCAGAGGATGGATTCCCATGATTGCCCTGCAAGTAGAGTCTCTGACCAAACGATACGGTTCCGTGGTCGGCGTTGACGAAGTCAGCTTTGCTATAGAGCCGGGAGAAGTATTCGGATACCTTGGACCCAACGGATCGGGCAAGACAACCACCCTTCGATGTATCATGGGTCTGCTCAAACCCACCCAGGGCGAATGCAGGGTCATGGGGCAGATCGTGCGTCAGGGACACGCCACACAACATCCCTGCATTGGCTATTTGCCGGGTGATTTTCGGATCTGGCCTCAACTCACAGCCAGACGAGCTCTACGGATGATGAGTAACCTGGGAAAAGCAGACCTAACCGAAAAGAACCGGGACGAATTGGCTGAAAAACTGGACCTGAATCTGGATCGGCACATCGGCGATCTCTCCAAAGGAAATCGGCAGAAAGTCGGTGTTATTCTTGCCTTCCAACACAAGCCAAGGCTTCTGATTCTGGATGAACCCACCATCGGGCTCGATCCTCTTATACGACAGACCGTAATGGAACTGATTTGTCAGGCAGCCCGCGAGGGAGCTTCGGTTCTGTTGTCCTCTCATGATCTGGCTGAAGTCGCCGCGGTTTGTGACCGTGCTGCTATTCTTCGAAGGGGCAGACTGGTCGAACTGGCCCCCATCCAAAGAATCGTTCAACAGGGGCAAAAACGCTTGAAAATCTGGCTGAAAAAGGACACCCCAGTGGCTGCCCTGCCTGCCGCGATAAAGAATGAAATCCATATCGTTCAGGAAGAAGCGGGTGTGCTTGCGATTTCTTATCAGGGTTCGGTCGATCCGGTTCTAAAATGGATCGCACAGTTTCCTGTAGAACGAATCGCTACACCGGAAACCCCCCTTGAAGAGGCCTTTATCCAGTATTACAGCCGGGATCCGGAACAGCAGGGAGGTAAACCATGAAATCCGGCAACCATCCGCTGTTTCCCTTTTCCCTGCTGTGGTTCTGGTTTTTAAGCATTTTACCGGCTTGGGCGCTGATCGCCCTGATGATTTTTGTCATGCAGATCGCCGTGTGCGGTATCGTACATGACAACCAAAATGTCAAAGTCCTTTTACGTTTTATCGAGTTGCTTCCTCCCATCGTCAAATCGACGTTGGGCGGACAAGCCCTGCAAGCCGACAACCTGCCTGCCCTGATCGCGATCGGTTACAATCATCCGTTTGTGCTGACGCTGTATATGCTGTTTGCCGTAGCCGTCCCGACCGGACTGCTCACCGGTGAGGTACAGAAAGGCACAATGGAGCTGGTTCTGAGCCATTCCGTCACAAAGATCCAGGTTTATATCTGTACGGCATTTCTCACGATCTTTGGCATGATGGCCCTGGTTCTTATAATGTTTACAGGTACCGTGGCGGCGACAAGTCTGTATGATTTCGGCGAGCCGATTCCGCTGTTTCGGTTTTTCCAGACGGCTGTCAATGGCGGCCTGTGCGCTGGGGCGGTGGGAGCAGTCTCTTTGTTGTCGGGGGCCTCATTTCGTCGTCGCGGAACGGCCGTCGGGCTGGCCGTGGCCTATATTATGATCAATTACTTTATTGTCATTTTTACCGAATGGTGGCCGCGGATGAAATGGCTGAATGTTGTATCCCTGTTTCATTACACCAATGGCCGCAAAGTGTTTGCCATGCATGTCTGGCCGGTGAATGAAATGATCGTATTGGCCTCCGTGCTTTTGATTGCCACAATCGCCGGGGGCATTATCTGGCAACGGCGCGACCTGCCTCTCTGACAAGTCTCGATCTTTGGAAACAGAGAGCGCTTACTGCTCTGTCTGCGCCAGTGATTCGGCCTGCTTCTGAAGCTGCATCAGCGATTCATGCTGGACGATCAGATTCTTGATCCGCACCTGAGCCTGGTCCAGTTCGGCATAGGTTTCGTTCAGATCGCTCATCAGTTGGGACGCCTTGCCGGCCATCTGCTTGAGTTCGTTGTTTTGGGCGGTTAAAATGCTGATTTGCCGCTGGGCCTGGTCCCATTCGTTTTGGGCGCGATTTAATTGTGTGGACAGGTAGTTGATCTGTTCGTCGGCTTTGGTCTCCAGCGCTGCCAGTTCGTCGGCCAGTTGGTTCCGCTGTCCGCGAAGAGATACATTCGAAATCGACAAGGTCAGTCCAACAACAATGGCGACACCGACACCGAGGATCCACTTGTGCTTGTGCCACTTTTTATAACGCGTAATACTGCGTTTGGCTTCCGCGATCTGCTGCTCAAAATTCATTCGTTATTCCTTGCCTCATTCGCCGATCCGGACGCCCGAATCCCTATTCGTTTCGGCATTTCCGCCGGAAGGATTTATTGCATTCGTTCGCTTTGATCGGATTCCAGATTTTTCTGCGCTGCGTAGACGGTTCCCCCGGGCTGATCCATATCAGGCTGGGTCCGGTAATACGTCATTTCGTTCAGGATAAAGGTCTTTTCATAGTCCGTGTAGATCTCTGCATCCGTTTCGGGATGATCCTGCAGTTGGGCTTGTGCCCGGGCGCGCATGGTCCAGCCGCAATTGGCCCATTCCTGATGCCCCTGACGGCACCCGCAAGCCAGCAGAAGAGCCAGCATTACACCCGATAAGATCGCTCGTCTCGCCATTTTCGTTCCCCTTGCCTTTTCACCGTTTCACAGTCGGCATGGTTTTCCTGATAAAACGTAAGAAATGATTTCCAAACAGTCAAAAACCAAACCGATAATCTCCATATATGCGTTAGATATCCGCTCAATCCTGTCCACATTTGCTTTTTGAAACGGGGGCTGTTACAATCGTACCAGTGCGGAGGGACCGATAACGACAGGATATCGATGCCTCCTAAGAAGATCGAACAATGACGCGAAAAGGATCGTTTCCGCACAGACGATTTTGTTTTGTCATGGAGCTTGCATGCGACCGTTTACGTTGCTGATTAAGCCCGCCGGGCCGGACTGCAATATCCATTGCGCGTATTGCTTTTATGCATGCAAAACGTGTTTATTCGGCCAAGGGAAACATCGCATGAGCGATCCGGTGGCCGAAACGATGATCCGCGATTATATACAGTGCCGTTTTCCCGCCAGCAGTTTCGCCTGGCAGGGAGGCGAGCCGAGCCTGATGGGTCTGGACTTTTATAAACACGTCGTCGAATGGCAAAAGCAGTACGGCGCCGACGGTCAGCTTGTTACCAATGCCCTGCAGACCAACGGCACATTGCTCGACGACGACTGGTGCCGTTTTCTGGCCGAATATCGGTTCCTGGTCGGCATCAGCCTGGACGGCCCGCAGGAATTCCACGACCATTACCGCAGGGATTTTGCCGGACGAGGGACCTGGGATCGGGTTTTAGCCGGCATCGAATGCTGCCAAAGGCACAATGTGGAATTCAATATCCTCGTCCTGCTGAACAACCGCAATGTAGAGCAGCCCGACCGGCTGTGGGATTTTTTCATGGACCAATCCATACAATATCTGCAATTTGTGCCATGTGTCGAGAAGGATCCCCAAACCGGCCGGATCGCCGACTTCAGCATCACCCCCGATCAGTACGGCCGATTTCTCTGCCGTATCTTTGACCGCTGGCTGGAGCACGGCCCCCGTAAGGTCAGCGTCCGTACCTTTGACAGCATTCTGTCCTATCTGCTGGGACAGGGCCATACCGAATGCACTCTTGGCATCCAATGTAATGATTATATTGTTATCGAGCATACCGGCGAGGCCTTCTGTTGCGACTTCTTCGTGGATTCTCCCTGGCGGTTGGGCAACATCATGGAAACGCCGATCGATCAGCTTGCCGCCAGTGATGTCAAACGGCGATTCTCCCGCAACAAGCGCGACATCGCCAATAAATGCCTGGTCTGCCGCTACCTGGATATCTGCCGCGGCGGTTGCCCCAAGGATCGGCTCATTCACGGCAAAGGACACAAGGCCGAAAGCTACTTCTGTCAGGGGTATCGCATGCTGTTTGATCACGCCCTATCTCATTTTCGTGCCCTGGCGACAGAACTGCAGCAGGAACACGCCCGTTTGCAGCCGAAAGGATGACAACCAGTGGAAACCTGGACTGTGCAGAAGCTGCTCAACTGGATGAAAGACTACTTCGAAGAAAAGAGAATTGACGACCCCCGGCTCAGCGCCGAGCTTCTCCTGTCCCATACGCTGGATTGTCAGCGGATCGAGTTGTATACCAATTTTAACCGGATTGTCGATGGGGACCGACTGGGCCATCTGCGCGAGATGGTCAAACGGGCCGCCGCGCAGGAACCGATTGCCTATCTGGTCGGACGGACTGAGTTCTACTCACTGCCCATGTTTGTCAACAAGCATTGCCTGATCCCTCGCCCGGAAACCGAAATGCTCGTCGAACGGGCTATCGAGTTCCTGCGGCGACGTCCGGGAACGCAGCAGGTTCTGGATCTGTGTACCGGTTCGGGTTGCATCGCAGTAGCCATTGCGAAAAACCACAGCGATTGCCGTGTGCTGGCTACCGATATCTGCGATGGGGCCCTTGCCGTGGCGGCTGAAAATGTCCGGATGCAGGGATTGGAGGACCGGATTCGATTGCTCTGCGGC